>JAEINO010000089.1 GCA_016342345.1 Pseudodesulfovibrio sp.
TTTAGGCGGTGCTTAAAGCCGCTTTGAGCGGCTCACAAACTCAAGCCCCCGGCTTTGCCGGGGGTACTATGACTAGCACATGGCGATCCATGGGTATTGTCCGCAAATTTGCGGTGGCACTCGGGTCCATGCTTGCGCTTATACTTTTCGTTGCTGCCGTAGGGTTCGTGTCTTTGCATGTTCTGGAGAAAAAGGCCGGAGAGATTGTGGTCTACTCCATGGATGTGCAGCGTCTCGTTTTGGAGGTGGATTCCAAACTGCAACTTGCCCGTCAGGCTGAGCGTGATTTCATACAGCGTTTCAGAGATCTTGGCGTGGATGGTGCCAGAACTGTCTATGCTACTGAATTTGTTGAGCGTATCAGCGAGGCAGAGCGCAATGTGACCTGGTTGCAGGAAATGAAGCATTCCAGTCAGGACAAGGCTGATACGGAAAAATCTCTGGTTCGTTTGGTAGAATTGCGACAGGTCCTTGAAGCGTATTCGGAACATTTTCGTCAATTGGTGGAAATGGCTGCCTGGAACAATGTGAAGGTTCGCAAATTTGAGCAGAAAGCCAGTGAACTGGATGACGAATACACACAACTGACATCCAGGGTGCGCCAGCTTGCCACATCGGCTACCGATGGTGCCCGCAAAGCCCATGAGGGCATTGCCCAGTCCAGCATGCTGGTTAAGTATGTTCTGGTTCTTTCTGTTCTGTTCGCTCTTTTGCTGGCCGCCAGCATTATCCGGGTTCTCAATTGGACCGTTGCCAAAAGTGTGGTTCGTTTGAGCGATGCGGCCACGGAACTCAGTTTGGGGAATCTGGAAGCCAGGGTTGACGTGGACAGTGAGGATGAATTCGGTCAGTTGGCGGATTCCATCAATTCCATGGCCGAGCGTATCACGACCTTGATCAATGAGCTTGAGGGGCAGGCCGCAGCGGCCAGTGATCGACTGATTGATGCCATTGATGCCATTTCCGAGGGTTTTCTGCTGTATGACAGAAACGGGCGGCTCCTTCTTGCCAATCGCAGGATCAACGAAGTCGCCGGAGAGAACAACTCGTATCTCAAGCCTGGCGTCTCCGCCTTTGAACTGCTGCGCGGTTATGCTGAAAGCGGTGTGTTTGTAAATTCCATTGGCCGCGAGCAGGAGTGGATTGAGGATCGGCTCAGGGAGCATGATAATCCAGGTGTTCCCAAGGAGGAGCCCATCAGCGATGGCCGCTGGATGCAGTTCAAGACGTATCGGACCAGCCGGGGCGAAGTCGTGGTGCTCATGAGCGATGTTTCTGAGCAGAAGCGGAACGATATGCATCTGGCTTCCATGAATTCTGATCTCGAGGAGTTGGTTCGCGAGCGCACCAAGGTACTGGCAGGAAAGGCCATGGAACTCAAGTTGGCCAATGAGCGACTCATGGAGCTGGACCAACTGAAGTCCACGTTCCTCTCATCTGTTTCTCATGAGCTCCGGACGCCCTTGACCTCATTGCTTGGTTTTTCGAAGATCATCAAACGTGATTTCATGCGTGCCTTCATGCCGTTGGCCAAGGAAGATGAGGCCTTGCGTCTCGGTTCCCGTATTCAGGGCAATCTGGATATCATCGGGAGTGAAGGCGATCGATTGACCAGACTTATCAATGATGTGCTCGATCTGAGTCGTATCGAGTCGGGTTGTGATGATTGGCGGTTCACCGAGGTGGACATGGTGGAAGTCGTCAATCGGGCCATGGCATCGTTCAGGGGGCAACTCTTGTTCAAGCCCGAAGTCAAGCTGTCCTCCCGTCGCTTTGGTCAGGTGCCCTTTGTGCTTACCGATGCTGATCGCATGCATCAGGTGCTTACCAATCTTTTGAGCAATGCCGTCAAGTTCACGGATCAGGGTGAGGTTTCCATCGACCTTTACCAGGATGCGCATGGCATGATTCGCCTGATCGTGGAGGATACCGGAAAAGGCATCGACCCGCGATTCATCGATCGAATTTTTGACAAGTTCCATCAGGCTCAGACAGGTGATACCCTGGTTGCGAAACCAGCAGGAACAGGTCTTGGTCTGGCCATTTGCCGTCAGATCATTGAGCACTATGGTGGTCGGATATGGGCCGAATCCCTGCCCGGATGTGGCACCAGAATGTGCGTGGTCCTGCCCTCGGCAGAGCCTTTTGACAGGCCGCTCATTCTCGTCGTTGACGATGACCCTGCGGTCCGGGATTATCTTTCCCTGATATTGAAGAAAGCCGGATATGGGGTGCGGACAGCCTGCAACGGGCGCGAGGCTTTGGATCTGGTTTCCAAGCGTCTTCCGGCTTTGATTACCATGGATATACTCATGCCTGAGATGGACGGCCCTACAGCTATTCGAACGCTTCGTGAAAACAGTGAATATGCCTCCATACCCGTGCTGGTTGTTTCGGTTGTCAAGGATTGCCATACTGCGGGTGGCGATGCCGCCTTTCTCAAGCCGATTATTGGCGACGCTTTTCTTGATGTTGTACACGGTCTGCTTGGTAACGGTGTTTCTACCCGCCCCATGCTGGTTGTTCAGGAGGATCATGAGGGGGCGAGTCCCGGAGTGGCTCCCGTCTATTGTGGTGATGCGACTAATTGCTCCGAGCTCGAGATGTGGAAACGTCTTGGAAACGGGTTTGAAGGTACCGTGCTGGTGCCGAAAGAAATGGCCGATGGCATTGATCTGTCGCGCTTTTGTGAGTTTGCCCAGGTGCAGGTTCTTTTACTCCCTGGAAACTCTTCCGGGGAGCCTTTGTGAGACCTTCGGTCCTTGCTAGCCGCTCTCTCCAAATTGGTATAAATTCCTTCTCAACCGGTGCGGATGGTGCTACCGTCCGTCGTGCTCTTCGTTGCTTTGGCGAGGGGATGCGGAAGACCAAGGATGTGTATGCCAAGTTCCAGATTGCATAATGGCCCACTGGCTGTGCTGGTTTTGATGGCGAGTTTTTTTCTCTCAGCATTTGCGTCATGTGCTTACGCTGCGGAGAGCTATATTTTGGGCATGTCTGCCGCTTTTACCGGGCCAAGCGGGGGGTTGGGTGTCGAGTTGTATCGTGGCTCTGTCGCGTATTTCACGGACCTCAATCAGCACGGGGGAATTCACGGAAAACCGGTTTCCATCATTACTCTGGACGATGGTTATCAGCCTAATCCGGCCATCAGGAACACCATAAAATTCATGGAGCAGGAAGATACTCTGTGTCTTTTCAATTACGTCGGGACTCCCACGGTTACGCGTGTCCTTCCATTGCTGAAAGCGTACAATGTGCATCAGAAGGTGTTGTTTTTTCCGTTTACCGGAGCTGAACCGCAACGCCAACCCCCATACAGTGATTATGTTTTCAATCTGAGAGCTTCCTATCGACAGGAGCTTGTAGGCTTGGTGAACAAGTTTTTCGACATAGGACGCACGCGCCTTGCCGTCTTTTATCAGGCTGATGCCTTTGGTCGTAGCGGGTGGGATGGTATACGTCGTGCCCTGATTCCGCATGGGGCTGAAATAGTGGGAGAAGCAACGTATGCCCGAGGGGCCGGGTTTGAGGATTCCATGCGGGAGCAGGTCAGAATACTCAAAAAATCACGTCCTGATGCCGTATTGTCCATTGGCTCCTATGCTGCCTGTGCTTCATTTATTCGTGATGCCCGTGATATGGGGCTTGATGTTCCGGTTGCCAATGTTTCCTTTGTGGGTAGTGAGAACCTCTTGTCTCTTTTGGAGAAAGCCGGTGCGAACAATGACTTCGATTACACCAGGAACCTGATCAACACTCAGGTTGTCCCGAGTTATGAAGATCTTGATCTGCCTGCGGTACGTGAATATCGCGCGCTCATGGACTCGGTGTCCCCGTCTCCTCCGGCCGGGGCTGATTCCTCATACCATTTGTTGAAATACAGTTTTACGAGTTTTGAGGGGTATCTGAATGCCAAGGCCATGGCCTGCATTCTGGAGAAGTTTGATGAATCTCCTATGACAGGGCTGACCGAAGCGGCTGAATCCCTGAAAGATATTGATCTCGGTATTGATGTTACTGTAAGTTTTGGTCCCGATAAGCATCAGGGACTCAATCGTGTCTATTTTACCACGGTCCGGGACGGCAAATTCGTTCCTATGGTTGAGGAGCAATGGGTTTCATGGCGAAAGTAAGAAGTATGTCCATATTCAAGAAGACCGGACTTCTTGCATTCTGCCTGTTCGGGGTTATTTCGACCCTGACTTCGGCATTGACAGCCTATACGCTCTATGAGCGGATGACCGAAGAGTATATTAGCAAGGGGTCTGCCATAACCAAAGCCATTGCCGGTGCCAGTCAGGAAACTCTGCTCAACCGGGATGCCGCCACTGTACAGGCCTTGATTGATCAGTATCTTGAAATTCAGGGAGTGGCCTACGTTTTTGTTGTTGATGCTGATTCCAAGGTTGTTTCTCACACCTTTGTTCCACAGATGCCGCCGCGTCTGGCCATGATCCGTGAATCCAAGGGCAACCAGTGGGCTGACGAGATAGAAATTGAGTCCTATGGTCGTGTCATTGACATTTGTGAGCCTATATTGGCTGGTGTGGCAGGATATGTTCATGTCGGCATGGATAAGGGCCTGATCATGGACTATTTCTGGGTTGTGGTTTTCAAGATGCAGATACTGCTGTTTTTCATCTTCTGGGGATGTGTTGGTACGCTTTATTTGGTGACCCGGCGCATATCGCGTCCGTTGACGCAGTTGACAGAGTATGCCGAGAAGCTTGCTGCTCATGATTTTTCTGCTCGAATCGAGATCAAGTCCAATGACGAGTTGGGATTGTTGGGCAGGACCATGGAATCCATGGCCAACGAGTTGTCCACCTTGTTCACCGAGATGGAAAGTGAAATATCCAAAGCGACCGGTGATTTGCGTGAACACATGGTCTATCTTTCGGCTATTATCGATAACCTTGCTGACGGGTTGCTGGTGGTCAGTCCCATGGGGACCGTGACTGTCATCAACCCGGCCATGAGGGAGTTTTTCGACCTTGGGGACAAGGACTATCGAGGCTTTGCCGCATCAGATGTCTTCCCGACCGAGGTTTCGGACCTGACAACGGCCATCCGTATTTGCAACAGCGCAGTTCAGATGGCTGAAATCCCCTTGTCCAGAGGGAGAACAGGCAAATCTGTCGGATCATCAATTTGCATTGAAGAACCGAGCAAGCAATGTCTGGGTGGAGTTCTTCTTGTTCGTGATATTACTCGCGAAAAGGAATTGGACCAGCTCAAGACCGACTTTATTTCCACTGTGTCCCATGAGCTCCGGACTCCCATGACTTCGGTACTCGGGTTTGCCAAAATCATAAGGAAAAAGCTGGAAACGGCTGTTTTCCCGTTCTTGATGGAGAAGCCGAGCGTGGGACGAACAGTGAGCCAGATTCAGGATAACATGGAGATTATTGTCTCCGAGGCTGAACGGCTGACAGAATTGATCAATGATGTTCTTGACATAGCCAAGATGGAAGCCGGGGAGGTCCAATGGCGTGATCAGGTGGTCTTCATGACAGACGTGATCCGGCAATCATTTGATTCGACCCGGGGAATCTGGAAGTCCAAGGGAATTGAAGTTGTGTCCGAACTTGATACGGATTTGTTGCCGGTTCGAGGTGATCGCAGCCGTCTTGTTCAGGTCATGGTCAATCTGATTTCCAACGCAGTCAAGTTTACTGAAAACAGTCCGATCATTTGTCGAGTTCAGATGGATGGCAATACTGTGCTGGTTTCCGTTTCTGATAATGGAGCTGGAATTGCCGAGGAGAATCTGAACGTTATTTTCGACAAGTTCAAACAGGCCGGAGATACGCTGACCGAGAAGCCTGAAGGCACCGGACTGGGACTGCCCATATGCCGTCAGATAGTGGAACATCATGGCGGGCGGATATGGGCTGAAAGTGAGCCGGGCAAAGGAAGCATCTTTTTCTTTAGTCTTCCTACCGTTCGGACAATGTCTGGTGACACTGCTGTCGTGCCTGAAGATTGCAAGAAAATCATGCCCGAACCGGACAGTGCCATGCTGGTGCGCGAAGTTGCAGATAATGAGGTTGAACCGTTGATTCTGGTGGTGGACGACGATCCGACACTTGGGCTTTTCCTGACACAGGTTTTCGAGGAGCAGGGGTTCAGGGTTCTTCTTGCCGTGAATGGCGAGGAAGCCATTGAGATGGCGCGTGATTTCATTCCCAATCTCATTACCATGGATTTGATGATGCCGGGCATGGACGGCCATACGGCTATCAAGTGTCTTCGTCACAACCCGTTTACGCGCCATATTCCGATTCTGGTTCTTTCGGCCTTGACTGACGGATCTGTTGCTGGTGGTGATATTGCCCTGACCAAGCCCATTGACGATACACATCTTGTTGAAATTGCTCGTGCCTTGTTGTTGGAAAAGGATGTGCGCAGATCATGCCTTGTTCTGGGCGACTCCGGTGAATACGAATATGAGGACTTGACCGTCATCTGTCCGGAGATGATTTCATATTGTCCGCCAGTCGAAATATGGAAATATATCGAGGAAGGTTTTACCGGGACCATTTTTATTCCTGCGGAAATCAGTGAACAGGTGGATATTGACCTGTTGGCAAGAGCCCAGGACATAGTGGTTGTGATTCTTCCGACTTTCGAGGGTCGGGAAAAATAATTATAACTTGGTTGATACGATTGCAGAGTCCGTCTAAGGTATGTTATGAAAGCATATGGCATTGTCCGCTCTGGGGTGGTTAGTTTTTTCAACTGGTTTTAAGGAGAGTTACAATGACGAAGAAAATCCTCATTGTCGATGACGAGGTCCATATCAAGATGCTCCTGGAGCAGACTCTTGAAGAATTAGAAGATGAATATGATGTGGAATTGTTCACGGCTTCCGATGGCGAAGAAGGCTTGGAGTTTATTCGCAACGAACGGCCTGATCTTGTTTTTCTTGATATCATGATGCCCAAGATGAATGGGTATGAAGTTTGCCGCATTGTCATGGACGATGGTGATCTTGGGGATGTCAAGATCATCCTGCTGACTGCCAAGGGGCAGGAGGTAGACCGCAAGCAGGGACTTGAACTCGGGGCCATGATGTACATGACCAAGCCCTTTGATCCGGATGAAATACTAAAGGTTTCCAAAGAGTTGTTGGAATTATAGAGTCGGTATCAGATCAAGACATGACACCATTGAAGAAATATATACGTCCCGGCGTGCTTCGCAATTTTCTCCGCAAGGCTTTTGAGTTGGCTGGTGGGAACATTTCATTTGCCATCAGCTATGATGGCGAGGTGGTTGTCGTCGAGGGAGTTGATTCCTTCGAGGGGTTCGGAGAGAGTGATCCTGGAGTGATTTTCGCGCCGCTACAGTTCAACGATATTCATGTCGGCCAGGTGGTCATGCGGATGCCCGTGGACATTTCGGATGATGCTCGGGAAAATTGTACGCGAATTCTCAAGTTCACAGCCTATTCCATTCAGGAGCTTGTCGATATGGAGCACGCTCGGCGATCCATTGCCGAGGAAGCTTTGTCCAAGTATCGAGAATTGGCCTTGTTGCACCGGTCTGTTCCTGTCATCAATACGTCATTGCGCATGCGTGATGTGGTTGGCGCACTCATTAACGAATGTCGTCGGGAGAATTATCCCGGCGAGTTGGGCATGGTTTTCCTGTCCGAACCCGGTAGCACTCATTTTCGTCTTGCGGTTCAGTTCGGTTTTCCCTTTGGCAGTGTTTTGCAGCCTATGGTTGACAGTGATCTGTTCATTCATGTGGCCGAGTCCGGGCGTGGTGAGATCGTTAACGATCTGGACAAGGACAGCCGTTGGGCCAATGAATTATCAGGCATAGGCTCTTTGGCTATCATCCCTATTGTGTCCCCCAACCGGTGCGAGGGGATTCTGATTCTTGCCTCAGAGAACAAGGGACTGTTTGAGGCCGCTCATCGCAAGAGTCTCGCAACTCTGGCATCCGTGGCTGGTATTTCCGTGAGCAATGCATTCAATTTCGAGGGTGTGCAAAGGCTCATGAACGCAATCATGCAGGCGTTGGCTGAGGCCATTGATTCCAGAGATCCTTTTACTGCTGGTCATTCCCAGCGCGTAGCACATCTTGTTGTGGCCTTTGCCCATGCCTTGAATGAGGACGTTGCTTTCGAGGATGTTCTGTTTTCCGACGAGGAATTACGGGAAATCTATTACGCTGGCATTCTGCATGACGTTGGCAAGATTGGGATCAAGGAAGATGTTCTCACCAAAAACACACGTCTGCCAGATCGCCGCATGGATGTTGTCCGCGCACGTTTTCAGCTTCTCGGGCAGATTGCCGATTTCAATTGGAGTGAAGCCTTTGATCGTGTCCGTTCCGTCAACAAGTCCATGACGCCGGAAAAAGGCGAATTGGACTACATTCGGGAACTCGGTAAAAAAGTATGGAAGGCGGGAGACGAGAGCTTTCCGTTGCTTTATGATGATGAATTGGAAGTTCTTCTGCTTGAATACGGCAACCTGACTCACGAAGAACGTGTTGAAATTCAGCGTCATCCGGCTGAAAGCGAACGTATTTTACAGCATATCCCCATGCATGAAGCGTATTCCAACCTGTTGACCATTATACGTCAGCACCATGAGCGCATGGACGGTTCAGGATATCCTGACGGCCTGCAAGGCCGGGATATTCTGGTTCAGAGTCGGTTGATGGCCATAGTGGATATCTACGACGCAGTGACTCAGGAGAGGCATTACAAGCCTGCCTTCACTCGTAGCGAGGCCATGAAGATCCTGCGGAAGGAAATTGAGGAAGGCAAGCTGGACAAGGCTTTGGCGGAATTCTTCATGAACAATATTGAGAAAATCGAGAATCTGTCCGATCGGGTCAAGTCAACCCGTGTTACCCATCTTTCCGAAATAGGAAATTTCGCAAGCCTCTAAGTCTTCGGGTTTTTCTTCAAGACAGTGTGAACAGTCTGCCAGGTTGATGTTGTCAGCCTGGTTAATCGTGCATGCGCGGCGTGATGAATTGGAATGGTAATTGTCCACCGGCAAACAGTGTCTTGCAGAACTGGTCGAGTTCCATTTTTGACGAGTTTCTGAGTGTGGTGAGTTCATGCAATCCAAGAACAGGCATGGTCCGGTAGGCGGGCATCAAGCGGATGGATCGGAGACGGTTCAGGGATTCATCTTTGGAAAATCCCGCATCGTTCAGCAAGGCAAGGCATGTGTCCTGATTCATGTTTCCTGTAGCCAGACCAGCATCAATCATGGCCAGAGCGGCTCGGCGGAGCCCTCTTTGGTGATGAACCAGGCGATCAAGAGGATTTTCCAGATAGCCGAGTTCTTCCAGCATGTTTTCGGCAAAGGCCAGCCAGCCAGCTGTAAATAGGGGATTTGTTATCTGAGCCATTGGCGAGTCGCCCAGTGCACGACGTTGGGAGTCGAGCAGGTGGCGGCCCGGATAGGTCTGCCTGGCAGTCATGAATATGAATTCACGTCGAATTCGTGCCAATCTGGTGGGATTGTCGCGAAATCCGCGTCCTGTGAATATCTGCTGGTTCACATAGCAATGGGATGTTTCCTTTTCCCATGCACCCAGTGCGGGGGCGTAATGGATGGGACGCATGGTTGAAGCCTGATGCAGGGGGTGTTGGGAAATATTGAGGGGGCTATCGTCGAAGACTCCCGGTATGGCGGATTCCAACAGAAATCCCCGCAATCTGTGAATTTCACGTATGATGATATCAACGGCTTCCATATCGCCGATATCCGGCCCAATATATGCGTCGTGAGCTTTTTCCCAGTTTGAGCCATTTCCAATTTCGGATTCAAGCCAACGCAACGATTGGTTGCGGCGGTTGAACTCGTCTTCGGCTATGGCGAAAATTTCATCCGGCGTCCTGTCGGTGCCGAGAATGTTTGCGGTCATGTGTCCGAATGATGTTCCTTCGGATTCCTGTATTTCCGGGCATGCGGTTGCGAATCGGTCGAAATCCTTGAGAGCGGAAAGGACCTCTGCCAGCAAATGGTGGGTTTTATCGGTTTTGCCGAGTTCGCTTTCCTTGAGTTCGCTTAGGTAGCGGGCGCAGTCTCTGACCATGGTCTGGGCCGCTGCACGGTTGGCTGCACTGATGGCCTCGATATTGGCCGGAGCCAGTTCAAGCAGGTCTGGAACACTTTTGAGCCGTTTGATAAACCTTTTCTGTCGTGCTTTTTCGGACTTCGCGGGCATGACCGCAGCCTGCTCCAGGCCCAGAAAGGCTACTTTTAGATATATTTCTGGGTTCTTTTCCCAGGTTCTAATGCTGCCCAGTTCGGAGATGGCACCGCTTGCGCAGAGAGCAAGAGCTCTGGCTTGCCCCTGAGCTTCGAGTGACGGGGCATTGGATTCTGCGGCAAGAAAGTCTTTCTTGAAGTCTGTCAGCTTGGCTATGTGCTTGGTGATTCCCTTGCGGGACAGATCATCGAGCCGGTCCAAGTGCTTGGAGGCATCAAGAGCAGGCGGCATTAGTCCAATGAGAAACCCCCCAGCTTTGCTGGGGGACCAACAAAGTTTGACTTTTGCGGGAATAGTTTAAAGCCTC
>JAEINO010000010.1 GCA_016342345.1 Pseudodesulfovibrio sp.
CATTTAAGCCGATTATCCAGACAAAGTCGAGACTATTGGTACCCACCGATGGGACGGGCCGTTTTCACCAATATTTCCACGCGCCTGTTCTTGGCCGATTCCATTGGTTTTCCTGCCTCATCCAGAACCGGGAAATTATTCCCGTATGCGGACAGGGAAAACCGCTTGTTTGGCAAACCGGCATCCACTAAAAATGTAAGCACCGACAAGGCCCTGTCGCCCGACAACTGATACGGATTTTCACTGTTATCGGTTTGGTCGGTATATCCGGCCACATTAATGGGAGCCACGGTCTGACTCATCATGGGGACCAGCCTGTCTATGATAAATTTTCCCTGTTCCGACAACTGACTCCCGCCCGGAACAAAAAGCAGGTTATCGGTAAAGACAAGAGCCACTCCGTCAGGCTTGGCCAGAATGTCGAGATTCTTGTCAAGCTCGGATTTCTTGATTTCCTCGGGCAGGACGTCATCCGGGAACAACAAATCCTTGATACGCTGTTTCTTGTTGAGCACTTCCCACGGCTTGTCCATTAGGTCAACCACCATACGGTCCTTGACGTTTACCCGCCCTGAGCCGCGCTTGTCCAACAAACCAAGGTCTGCTGTGGTCAGGGTCACTGTGGTCAGTATGGCGTTATCCATGGATGCCATGGTCAGGAGCAACACGAAAAAGGTAAGCAGCAAAGTCATGAGATCGGAAAACGTGACCAGCCAGAGGGCCAAAGGCGGACACAGCTCTTTCTTTTTCTTTTTTGCCATGCCTACTCCAATTCAGCCGGAGTGCTGACGTCAAACTCGAATCCGTCCACCTCCATGGTATCAAGGTCTTTTCCTTCCTTTGGAAGCACGTCCATGATCTGTTCGTTCAGTTGGATGGAGCGTTTATCGAGCACGATGTCAACGCGCCGGTTGCGGCGACGGTCCTCCACGGTTTTCTGGGAGTAGTGAGGAGTATATTTGCCAAAGGCCTCCATCCTGAGCATGTCCGGATTCATGCCATTGGCCAGCAGGTACTGGTACAGGACAAGAGTCCTGTTCAAGGACAGCTTCCAGGAAAGATCAGGATTCTCGTTGTCGTCTCCGGGCTGATAGTTGAGACCCAGTTCATCGCGAAGTTCGGAAGTATGTCCAGCAAGAAGCAATGGATACTGGACCTTCAGAAGCAAGGGAAGAAATGTATCCAATGTAGCGATGCCTTCAGGCGTCAGGGTTGATCCGGACGGCCCGAAGAGCAGATTGGCGTTGAGAGTCAGAATCTGGACGAATCGGTTGGACCTGAAGTTGATGTCCGCATCCACGTTTTCCCATTTCAAGGCTTTGAGCGGCTCAAGATCGCCGGAATCTATAGGACCAGGCTCGACGGTACGTCGAGTGTCAGTCTTGGAAAAGACCTCATAGCTGGCGTCATGGAACCCGAAAGTACCTATGATAGACCCCAAGGCCACAAGCTTTCGCCTGGAATCGACCGTAGACATGGAAACAAGAAGAATGAAGAACGTAAGCATCAGCGTCATCACATCCGCGAATGTAATCATCCACGGAGGCATTTCTTCGCAAATGACTGTTTTTTCTTTCTTGGCCATGACCCGACCCCTCGGGGCTTATCCATTAAAATCTGCTAATCGGAAACAATTCTGTCCTTGGGCGGCAAAAAGCTGTTCAACTTTTCTTCAATGATACGAGGGTTTTCCCCTTTGGAAATGGACAATATCCCTTCCATTATCATCTCGCGCAACAGAATCTCCTCCTTACTTCGTGCCTTGAGCTTGCCGGACATCGGGTTGAAGACAAGGTTGGCGAGAATTGCACCGTAAAGCGTGGTCAAAAGAGCCACTGCCATGGCAGGGCCGATGGAAGAAGGGTCGCTCATGGTCTGAAGCATCTGCACCAGACCGATAACCGTCCCTATCATGCCCATGGCAGGAGCCAGAACCCCCAGAACTCCCACCACATCGGCACCGGTCCTGTGCCGCTCTTCCAGATAGGACACCTCGGTTTCAAGGATTTCCTGAATGGTCTGAGGCTCCAGGCCGTCAACCGTAAGCTGAAGACCCTTGCGCATGTAATCGTCATCAATTTCCTTGATCAGTGGTTCCAGGGACAAAATGCCCTCACGGCGGGCACGGTTGGCGTAGTCCTTGAAACGTTCAATCACATCGGCCGGAGAATCCAGACTGGAAAAAAAGGTATTCTTGATAACACCGACCACACCAATGACATAGCTCATGGGGTAGTTGACCAGGGCTGCGCCAATGGTTCCGCCAAGGACAATAAGGAGAGACGGCACGGAAATGAAAATGATCAGGCTGGAACCGGTCAAAATAGCCGATAACACCAAGCCGAATGACAGGACGATGCCTATGACGGTTCCTAAATCCATACCTATCCTTTGCCTTGGCTCTTGTCAGACTGTTCAGGAAAATCAGTTTACCGTGCTCCGAACGTGCAAGAGAGTCACCCGACCCGCCTGTCCTTGTGCCCGTATGCCTTCGCTCTTTCCGGAACAGCCTCTCTTTTTATACCCTTGGGGGACGAACCCCGAAAATCCGTGTTCCTATCCGAACCAATGTCGCCCCCTCCTCCACGGCCGGAACAAAATCTCCGGTCATGCCCATGGAAAGATGCGGCAACGCTGTATCCAACTGTCTTTCAAGTGCATCCTTCAACTGCCTAAGCCGGGAAAAAACAGGTCGTGCCAACTCCGGTTCATCGAAAAACGGCGGCATTGTCATCAAACCGACAAGTCGAACACCGTCCATTTCCATGACCTCATCGGCCAACCCTGGCAGCACTTCCTCTGTAATCCCGGACTTTTGCACTTCACCGGCAAGGCTCACCTGAAGAAGAATGTCCTGGACCACTCCGCGCTCCAAGGCCTTTTTATGCAATGCCTGGGCCAGCTTACGAGAATCCACGCTGTGAACCAAAGCAAAATTGCCGGCAACAAACTTGGCCTTGTTGGACTGCAATCCCCCTATGAAGTGCCAACGCAGGTCGAGATCCGCCAGATCTTCCTGCTTGCCCATGGCTTCCTGCACATAGCTCTCGCCATAATCAACCTGTCCGGACTGGGCAAGAGCCCGAATATCCGAACCCGGATGCAATTTGGAGACAGCTACCAAAGTAATGTCTTCCGGCAACCGGCCAACTCGTCTGGCCGCTTCAGCCAGATCTTCCTTTACCTGGGCCGCACGTTCGGCCAGTTCATTATTTCTTTCGATCATAAGTCTCAATGAATCCAGGCCTTAGCTTTCACTTTTCTTTATCGGCCCGATTATTATTTAGTTTAACGAATTAATGAAATTATCTTCCAACTGCATTCACAATTGAATGTATAACACGACTTCTCACACTGTAACCACCCGAAATTTCGTCAAAAATGTGAATAAATAAAAAAATGCAATTTTTTCACATTTTTATGTCTAGATTTATTCTATAAGCAATCGTTACTCTTGACATTGCCTTTATCGCAAGAACTTTGAGCATTTCATAAAAACCAATCCCTTTCAAACGCGTGGACACTATTGCAACAACCAATTCAACAGAACCGGATCGCACCTAATCGCTCTGAATATCAATATAAATTCCAAATTTATAAGCCGTTTACATCGAGTATGAATCAGTTATTCAGGACTTTTGTCTCCTTTTTATGCCACGATTTGCCCATTATCAATAATATAGGAACTTGACGACCTGCCCCATTAGCGTGCATAGACGGCCCTCAACCAACCAAAGAAACGGACTGGGGTTGCCTATTTCCCCTAAATCCGGCTATGAGTGCCAACTATGCCAAAAGATTTGATCATCGTTGAGTCCCCTGCCAAGGTGAAGACCATCAGCAAATTCCTGGGTAAAGACTATATTGTCGATGCCTCCGTAGGTCACGTTCGAGACCTGCCCACCCGCGACCTCGGCGTGGACGAAGAAAACAACTTCGCCCCCCAGTACGAGATCATCAAGGGCAAGGAAGATGTGGTCAAGCGTTTGAAAGCTGCGGCCAAAAAAGCCGGCACCGTTTACCTGGCTCCTGACCCCGACCGCGAGGGAGAGGCCATTGCATGGCACGTTGCCGAGCTGCTCAAGCCGGTGAACAGCAACATCAGACGCATCCAGTTCAACGAAATTACTGCCCGCGCCGTCAAGGAGGCCCTGGAAAACGCCCAGGATCTCGACAAGAACCTCTTTGACTCCCAGCAGGCCCGCCGCATTCTGGACAGACTTGTCGGCTATAAGATTTCGCCAATCCTATGGAAAAACGTCAAACGCGGCATTTCCGCCGGACGCGTCCAATCCGTGGCCCTCAAGATCCTGGTGGAGCGTGAAAAGGAACGTCGCGCCTTCCGGGCTGATGAGTATTGGCCTTTCAAGGTTCTGCTCGAAGGCGCAAACCCGCCGCCCTTCTGGCTGGAACTGTACAAGCTTTCCGCCAAAACGGTCAAACCCGGCGTCAACCACATTTCCAATCAAACAGAAGCGGAATCCCTCCAAGAGGCCCTTGAGTCCGGTGAATTTATCGTGGATTCGGTGCAGGAAAAGCAGCGTAAACGCAATCCGTTACCCCCTTACATCACGTCCACCCTTCAGCAGGACGCCAACAGGCGCATGGGATATTCGGCCAAACGGACCATGTCCATCGCCCAACGGCTGTACGAAGGTGTCGAACTCGGCACTCGCGGCACCACTGCACTGATCACATATATGCGTACCGACTCCGTCCGTATTGCCAAAGACGCACAGGATGCGGCCAAGGAATTGATCTTCGAGAAATTCGGAAGCGACTATTATCCGTCCAAAACACGTAATTTCAAGACCAAGGGCAGCGCACAGGATGCGCATGAAGCCGTCCGCCCCGTTGACGTTTCCATCACTCCTGATGACGTAAAGGCCTTCCTGCCCTCAGAACAGCACAAACTCTACCGCCTCATATGGCAGCGTTTCCTGTCCTCACAGATGGCAGCTGCCACCTTCTGGGACACAGTCGTTCAGGTTCATGCACCAAAGACCATCTGGCGAGCCAAGGGCGAACGCATGCTCTTCCCCGGCTTCCTGGCAGCCCAGGACAAAGGCAGCAGTGAAAACGACACAGAACTGCCCAAGCTGGCCGAAGGTGAAGTCCTGAAACTCAACGAGTTAAAGAAAGAACAAAAATTCACCCAGCCTCCGGCACGTTTCTCGGAAGCATCACTGGTCAAGACATTGGAAGAACTCGGCATCGGCCGACCGTCCACCTATGCAGCCATCATTTCCACACTGCTTGATCGTGAATATGCATGCCAGGAAGAAAAACGCTTTGTCCCCACGGAACTGGGTTTTACCGTTTCAGACCAACTCTCCGAACATTTCCAGGCCCTCATGGATGTCACCTTCACGGCACAGATGGAAGGACTGCTCGACGATGTAGCCTCCGGCAAAAAAGACTGGGCCGACCTGCTCAAGAATTTCGGCGATGATTTCTATCCGACACTCGAAAAAGCCCGCACCGAAATGGCCCGTTCCCAACAGGAAACCGACATCAAGTGCGAAAACTGCGGCAAGCCCATGACCATCAAATTCGGCAAAACCGGCGAGTTCCTCGGTTGCACCGGATTCCCAGCTTGTCGGACCATTAAGAACTTCATTCGTGACGAACAGGGCACCATCCAGATCGTCGAACGCGAAAAGCCTGAAGAAACCGGCGTCAAATGCGAGAAATGCGGCCGTCCCATGGCCATCAAGCAAAGCAAACGCGGTGAATTCCTCGGCTGTACCGGCTACCCTGATTGCAAGAGCATCGTCAATTTCGAACGTGACGAGGATGGCAAGATCAAAGTCGTGGAAACGGAAAAGCCCAAGGTCGTCGGGACCTGCCCGGACTGCGGTGGTGAACTTTTGCTCAAGAAGGCCCGCACCGGATCTCGTTTCATTGCATGTTCCAATTATCCCGACTGCACCCATGCGACCCCCTTCTCCACCGGCGTCCCTTGTCCCCAGGAAGGATGTGACGGAGAACTGGTCGAGAAATCATCTCGCCGGGGCAAAATCTTCTATTCCTGCTCCACCTATCCCAAATGCGATTATGCGGTCTGGAACTGGCCCATCAACGAGCCCTGTCCCAAATGCGAACACCCGATCCTCACCCGCAAGACCACCAAGGACAAAGGCGAACACATTGCCTGTCCACAAAAAGGATGCGGATACATCAAGGGTGCTGAAGACGAGTCATAGACAAACACATTACTAGGGAAGTACTGATTAATTCAATTTTCAGGAAGTGCTGTAGAATTATTCACTGGCAAGGCGCAAGAAAACATAAAGGCCGACGCGTACTTCCTGTACGCTAGGATTTGATGTTTTTAAAGCAACGAAGCCAGCGGACAATTATGCAGTGCTTCCCTAGAACAAGAAGGGCGCAGTCATCAGACCGCGCCCTTTTCTATTCTTTGTCAGATGGATTGCTATTGCGCCGCAGCCGCTGCCTTGACCTTGACTATAGGAGCACCAGTGCCGTCAACATTCAGCTTGATGGCCTGAGCCGCTGCGACCGATTCGGGATCAGACTGGTTGGGATGGCATTTGGCGCAGAAAGTACCCATGTTGCCGCCCTCTTCGGTGGGCAAAATCAGATACTTGTAATTGGCATTGGATGGATGCGGGTTGTGACAACTCACGCAGGAGAAAACACCGTCTTTCAACAATTGTCGCGGCACTTTGGTGTAGGTGGGTGTGACACCAGTCGGATGAGTGGTATGCATGTTGACGGGCAGAATCCCTTCTTCCTCGTTATGGCAGCCGATACACAGGGCATCGATGTCCACGATCTTTGCGCTCACTCGCGTACGAGCGGGGTTGTCACTGAAAAGCGGTTTCACGCCAACAGCATAATCTCCCTTGGCGTAGTGAGTGCTATGACATTCCATACAGTCCATGTCATGGGGCCCGGCAGCAAAGGCGGACGCGGCCATCAATAGAATGCATGCCGTCAGGCACAGCATCAGCAGTCGTTTCATTGCATACTCCCTCTTGAGTGTGATGTACTTCCCTCAAACAATCCCGTGTGCGATTTGCCCCCGCACCATGGACCTGTTTTTATTCCATTAGAAGCCATTATATTCCCATGCATTAAAAGTCAAAGCTATGAAAAAATAATGCCACATGTATCTATCGGACAAATAAATGAAAAGTTTACCCCCCCCCATGAGCACAAAAAAATGTACTGAACAGGATTTTCTGGATTGTTGAACGAAAAATCAGTAGTTGGACTTGCATGATGAAAATGAACCCGAAACCAGCGGACGTTGTTGCTGCGTCAAAAAAACTGAGACGCCCCGTTGAACCGGAACAGGCCGAGCTTCTGGCCGAGTACCTGAACCAGCTTGTCAAATGGAACAAGAAAATGAATCTGGTCGGGCCATCTGACTGGAAAACCATTTTCGACACACTGGTGGTGGACAGTCTGTTTCTGGCCGACTTCATGACCGGCCTCGACCTCCCGGACAAGCCGCTGTGCCTTGATCTCGGAGCCGGGGCAGGACTACCGGGCATACCACTCCGAACCCTTTGGCAAAAGGGAGACTATTGGCTGGTGGAAATCCGGGATAAACGGGCCATGTTCATGCGTTCGGTACTCGGCAAGCTCAACCTGCCCGGAACCAGCGTTTTTCACGGCAAGGCAGAGGACGCCCTGGAACGACTGACCGAATCCGGGTGCGAATCCAGTGCGGACGTCATTCTCAGCCGGGCATTCATGCCATGGCCCAAACTGCTCGATTTCATCCACCCCATGCTCCGCAATGAAGACTCGCGCTGCGGCGTGGCGATCATTCTCGCCAACACGCCGCCTCCCGCAGAATCCGAACTCCCCAAGGGGTGGATTCTGGACAACCCGGCAAGCTATCCGGCAGCGAAAAGGAAACGATTTTTCTGGTCACTAAGGCCTGTTCCCAATTCAAGAGGATAATCCTGCCACCTACTGCATGTCGATATTGGGATTCTTCTTCATGCTCAGATTGATGCGGCCCCGTTTCTCATCAATGCCGATAACCGTCACTTCCACCTCGCGCCCGGCCGCAACCACCTCGGACGGCTCACGAACAAAACGATCGGCAATCTGACTGATGTGAACCAGTCCATCACGATGAACGCCAAGGTCAACAAACGCGCCGAACTTGGTCACATTGGTAACAATGCCCGGCAGCTTCATGCCAACTTCAAGATCCTTGATCTCGTTCACACCCTCGGCAAAGGAAAAAACACTGAACCCGGCACGTGGATCACGGCCCGGCTTGGCAAGCTCGGCCATGATATCCCTGAGAGTGGGCAACCCAACCTCCTCCGAAACATACTCCTCCACCCGCACCATTTTCCCGATATCAGGAGCACCAATCAGATCTGCCACCGAGCAGCCCCCGTCCCTGGCCATCTGTTTGACCAGACCGTACCGCTCGGGATGCACTGCACTGGCGTCCAGCGGATCTTTGCCTCGCACCCGCAGGAACCCGGCAGCCTGCTCAAAGGCCTTGGGACCAAGCCGCTTGACCTTGAGAAGCTGCTTGCGCGTGGAAAACGGCCCGTTCTCGTCTCGATGGGCCACTATATTTCCGGCCAGCACCGACCCAAGGCCGGAAACATACCCAAGCAATTCTGCACTGGCCGTGTTCAAATCCACCCCAACCAGATTGACGCAGCTTTCCACCACATCATCAAGGCCGGATTTGAGTGCACCCTGATCAACATCATGCTGATACTGCCCCACGCCGATTGACTTGGGATCGACCTTGACCAATTCGGCCAACGGGTCCATGAGACGCCGCCCGATACTGACCGATCCGCGCACTGTCAGATCAAGATCAGGGAATTCCTTGCGAGCCACGTCCGAAGCCGAATAGATGGATGCTCCCGACTCATTGACCAGCATTGCCGGAATACCGAGATTCACCCCATTCACAAAGGCCTCGGTCTCGCGACCGGCCGTGCCGTTGCCAATGGCAATGGCCTGGACATCGTGTTTCCTGCACAGATTTCGCAAAGTTTCCGCAGCATCATCCCGTTGTTTCTGCGAACCAACCGGAAAAATCGTGGTGTGGTCCCTGAGTGCTCCCTGAGCATCAAGCACCGTTAGCTTGGCCCCGGTCCTAAAACCGGGGTCCAGGGCAAGGACCCGCTTCTGCCCAAGAGGGGCAGCCAGCAGCAGTTCACGCAAGTTGGCGGCAAATACCCGTATTGCCTCGATGTCGGCACGCTTTTTCACCTCTGCCCGTAATTCGTTTTCGATGGACGGCCCGAGCAGTCGCTTGTAACAATCAGCCAGAGCCACGCCCACTTCACGAGAATCAGCCCCGTCTCCACGCAACACCGACCGGTGCATGAGACCCAGAGCATCATCCTCTGGAGGTCGCAGGGAAAGCCTGAGCATGCCTTCGCGTTCGCCTCGGAACATGGCCAGCGCACGGTGGCCGGGAATCCTGCTCACGGGTTCGTCCCAATCGAACCAGTCTCGATAGGTCTCCCCCTCGTCAACCTTGCCCTTGACCATGACTGATACGAACCTGCCCCGTTTCGAGAACAGGGTTCGCATGGCGTCCCTCGCCTTGGGATTCTCGCTGACCAGTTCGGCAATAATGTCCCGCGCCCCGGCAAGAGCGGTTGCAATATCCGGCACATCCTTGGCCGAATTCACATACTGCTTTGCCTCGGTTGCCGGATTTGCTCCGCGTTGCGCAAACAGCACGTTTGCCAACGGCTCCAGCCCACGTTCGCGGGCCATGGAGGCACGAGTGCGCCGCTTGGGACGATGGGGTAAATAAATATCTTCAAGCTGTGCCTTATCTCTGGCGTTCTCGACCGCTTTTTTCAAGTCATCGGTCAGCAGGTCGCGCTCGCTCAGGGAGCCGAGAATAGCCTCGCGTCGCTTGTCCAGCTCGCCCAATTCGATCAACCGATCACGAATGGCGGCCACAGCCACTTCATCCAGCGAACCGGTGGCCTCCTTGCGGTAGCGGGAAATAAAGGGAACCGTGGCCCCTTCGTCAAGCAATTTGGCAACAGCGGCCACCTGGTGCGGCTTGTGCGAAAGCTCGCCGGAAATGGCGCGGACATGAGTATCATGTGGTGAAGTTGTAGAATGTGTCATATACACGCATTTGAAACCGTCCCGCCTCTGGAGTCAAGGAATGAGAAGCACCGGAATCCTTTCCTGTCACGCTTTACATCGACAAAACAGCCCGGCATATGTATCTACTGGCATCAAAGCAGGAGGACTCATGGATTATTTCGCCTCAATGGAAAACATACTCTGGCTCATCTGGCTTGCCGTAGGCGTTGCCTTTCTCATCGCCGAGATAATGGTTCCCGGATTCATCATGATTTTCTTCGGTATCGGCGCACTCATTGCCGGGGCCACGGCCTTTTTCGGCAGTTCGCTCCAGCTACAAATCGTGACCTTCGGCGTGTCGTCTCTGGCGCTTATCCTTCTGCTCAGAAGGATGATGGCCTCAACGTTCAGAGGTTCATCGACCACAGACACCCCCAGTGAGGAAGACAGTGCCATCGGCGCGCTGGCCGAGGTAGTCGAAGCCATCACTCCGCCGCACCGGGGCAGAATAAAATTCCAGGGAACCTTCTGGACCGCCGAAGCATCGCAAGAAATCAAAACCGGAATCACTGTTCGCATCATTTCCAGACATGAAAAAGATCACAACACCTTCACAGTTGAAAAGGAGAGTTAAATGAACCCCGCAACCATGACTTCGTTGGTCACGGTCCTTGTCTTCGTCCTCATTCTGGTGACATTGATCATCAAGACAGCCGTGATCGTGCCCCAAAAAAGCGAATACGTCATCGAACGACTCGGCAAGTATTCAAAGAGCATCAGTGCAGGCCTGCACATCCTCATCCCGTTTATCGACAAGATCGGGTACAAGCGCAGTCTCAAGGAAGAGGTCATGGACATTCCGGCGCAATCCTGCATCACCCGAGACAACGTGTCCGTGACCATTGACGGTGTGCTCTACATCCGTGTTGTCGACGCCATGAAGTCGGCCTACGGCATCGAAAACTACTACATCGCAGCCTCGCAACTGGCCCAGACCTCCCTGCGATCAGCCATCGGCAAAATCGATCTGGACAAGGCCTTTGAAGAACGCGAATCCATCAACTCCGCCGTGGTCCAGGCTGTTGACGAAGCCGCACAAGAATGGGGCACCAAGGTCATGCGTTACGAAATCAAGGACATCACTCCGCCTGCCAATGTCATGGTCGCCATGGAACAACAAATGCGAGCCGAACGCGAAAAAAGGGCTGAAATAGCCATTTCCGAAGGAGATCGCCAGTCCCGCATCAACCGTGCCGAAGGATTGAAACAGGAGGCCATGCAGATCTCGGAAGGCGAAAAACAGAAACGCATCAACGAGGCCGAAGGACGCGCCCAGGAAATACTGCTGGTGGCAGATGCCACAGCCAAGGGTCTGGAAAAAGTCTCCGGGGTCATCAACATGCCCGGCGGTGCAGAAGCCATGAATCTCAAGGTGGCCGAGCAGTTCATCACCGAATTCGGTAATCTTGCCAAAGTTAACAACACCATGATCATTCCCGCCGACCTTGCCAACATTGGCGGCATGGTGGCCGCTGCCACGGAAATCATCAAGGGCACATCCATTGCTCCTTGCGCCGGAAAATCCACGCCAGGCCAAAAGCCTGCCACACCCAAGGCGCCAGAATCCCTGGGCGGATTTGCCGTTGAATAGATCTCACCATAAGCTTCACTAAGAGAAGCCCCCATTCTGCATACGCAGGATGGGGGCTTCATACATGCCATCAAGAGACTAAAAACAAACCCGAAAAATACTCCCACTACAAAACGGGCAACCGGACAGCTCTGGCCCATTTTCTGTCAAAGGCAATGACTACCTCAGATGAATCAGATGCATCACTGTCGGAAAAACAAAGCAAGAGTGACAGGACAGGCCTTTTCTTCATCCATGACAATACCATAAAACAAAATTCGACATGGAGTTAATACAATCAATACAACCAATACGACTATGGTGATGCTAATTTTTTTCATTTCTTAACGACTACTCGTTGTATTTAGTAATGTTTTCTTCATGTCTAGTTGCGACGGCTTGGGAGAATCAAGTAGCGGCTCCTCTTTGCTTCCGCAGTGCTTACATTTCATAGCCTTACGCTTTATGGGCTCTGCGCAAAACGGACAGTCTCGTTCGTCCTTGGCTAAGCCGTTTTGAGGGTCATGCCCGCAATGGGGACAGGTAAGTCGATTCTCGGAATAATACACACCACATTGCTGGCATGGTAAACGCCGGGGCGGGGTAAAGGGGGGATGCGCAGTGTCAGGTTTAGATTGATCTGAGATAAAAATAGAGTGCGGGAGGGCAATTGGAGGTCTCCCCGTTTTAGGGCCCGGCGAGAAGGACCGCCACTTTGGAGTCTAGGTACTCTCGATATGATTTCTTCATTGTGTCAGAAAGAAAGCTATGTTCGACCATTGTATGCCAGGTTGAAATCGCTTGATCGATCTGAATCAGGACTTCAGAGATGACTTTGGGGGACAACCCAAGCCGCTCTTCACCGAGGTAACGGGTAAGATCATCAAGACGAATACGGTTCTTCCGAGCATTGAGCGTCAAAGCAGTTTCCTCCCCGGAATTCGTGACGATGGCCGAATTCATGAGATCATATGCCGGGGAGAGCCGAACAACTCCTTCCGCATCAGTGATGAGGGACCAATTCTTTAAATGTGCGTCCTCATTCCCCACCAGGTAATTAAACACGACGCGTCGATAGAAGGCCTGCTTCTCCATAAATGGAAACGAGCAATGGTCCAATGCCGAGATTGCCCGCTCCAAGGAGACGTTGTATTTGTCTTCCCGCCCCAGTCCCAGAAGCTGGGAAAAATCTTCAACGTGTAGCTTCTTCTTTCCCGTGCGATCGAACCGTTTGACGAAATAGACAAAAGACTGATCTGCGGCGTAGACCATACCGTGCAAAGGGACGTCGATGCCGCACACGGATGCCATGCGCATGGTCAACGCTTCGTTTTGCGGGGTCTCCAAGAACTCCCCCCACATTTCGGGCTTGAGAATGAAGTGGCCACCCTTTGTAGTAATTTCGAACGTCTCGTTCTTGATGCTCAACCGAGCACTCAACTTCGGCTGAACACCGGAAATGGACAAACGAACAGGCCGAGTGGCCGCTTCCGCCCGCAACTGATCAGCAGTTAACTCAAGATCTTTAAAATCCTTGAGCTTGGGGCTCAGTCGTTTGAGTCCTTCCATCGAATAACTGACATCACCACAAGGCTCAAAGGTAATCGGACATCTATTCGACATCGCGGTCATCTCCTTCATCAATGGACTCGACCGTCACTGCACCAACCAGATCCGCACCGACTTCCATGAGCTGCGAAAAGTAGTCATCTGCGTTGATCTTACATCTGGTAAGAAGGCCGGAAAGCATCACGCCTTCGGGAAGCACTCCCTCGAAAAACGGCGGAAAGCGATCATAGGTAAACAGCTTTTGCGAAGTGGGCATGACAAGCGAAATGGGAGGCCCGGCATAACCGCCCTCATACTCCACCTGGAACTCCCTGCCTCCCTCCAACTCCCGGAACTCAGCAGCAGAGACGCCATGGACGAAGACTTTAGCCTTGCGCATCAAACGCCTCCATCAAAGGACTCACAAATTCCATCCGTATATTCAAAACACCAAAAATGGCGAACAGGCTGGACAGCTTTGGATTGCCATTACCTTTCTCAATGGCAATAAGCACCCCGCGACTGACCCCCGCGAACTCACAGAGTTTCTCACGGGTCAATCCGGCCTTTTTCCGATGAAACAAAACGATCTGACCAAGTCGCTTGGTTAATCCTTTTTGCATGCCCATTTTCACCTCTTAAATATACTTTTTCATCATCCTGTGTCATAAATAGAACAACAGATCGTTCAGGTCAACAAAAAAACACTTTTAGATATACTTTTTGTTCAACCTGAACAGTCGCAGTTTGAACAATAACGCGCAACACTCCATTAGGATTTAGTAGCTGCGTTAATAAAGCGCTCAGAAAGAAGAAACCCTGCGCACATTTAATACAGAAAAAAGCCTTTAAACCAACAACTTATACAAATCATAAATCCGCTCACCTAAACGCTCAAAATCACGCAACCGGCACCCCACGATCTTCCTTCTACAACACAAAAATCGAGTGCAAGCGATTGCAATTGACTTATCAACGCAGGCTGCACATTCTGACGCACCTGTTGTCACTCTATCCAGGAAACTCTTGTGGACTTCAAACTCTATTCTCAAAACTCACTCCCCGCCCATCACGCCCCCTGGAATAAAATTGCAATCAGCACAAACCAGGCTGATCCATTCTGTTCCACCCCGGCGTGGCAGATGGCTTTTCATGATGCTTTTGGTCCTGAACGCCGCCTTCTTATAAAGTCGTCTTCCAACTCGTTGGTTGCCTTCGCCGAGCATTCCCCCTCGCCGGAAGAGGTCTATCTGACACCTATCGAAGTGCATTGGTGTTTCGGATGCCCACTCCTAGGGAAAGATGCCGTTAATTTGCTTGCAGAGGCTCTTCCTAAAATCGAAAAACTATATGCGCCGACATTCCCCAAAATCCTCATTAGTGGCATCTGTCCCGGAGGAGTGTTGTCTCAACGACTTATCCAAACCCTTGCTCCGCACTTCGACATCTACCTGTACTCTTCGAGTGTACAAGGTGCAGCTTCACTGAAGGACGGGGTAGACGGCTACCTTTCTCGACGGTCTGGTAATCACCGTAAGAAGCTCAAGAAGCAGATTCGGCGAGCCGCTGAAATGGAAATCCAATACGAAAGAGTCTCCCCGACTTCTATCGAGGAATCTGAAGCTGTGTATTCCCGCATAATTCAGGTGGAGCTCGCAAGTTGGAAAGGGGTCGATAAGTGCGGCATGGCTGAACCCGGCTCAAAGGAGTTTTACGACTCCATGCTCAAGCGTCTTTCGATGTCAGGAGACGGAAGAATCATCTTCGCCCAACATGAAGATAAGGACATCGGTTTCATCTTCGGAGGTTTGGCGGGGAGAATCTACCGCGGGCAGCAGTTCAGTTACGACGAAAAATGGAAGGACTACTCCATTGGCAACCTGATGCAGGTGGAGCAGATCAAATGGCTCTGTGAGGATGGAGCTAAGCGCTACGACATGGGGCCAGTGTCAGGCCCTAAGATGGGGTACAAAACACACTGGACGGAGAAGCAGTCCCACATTCAGACTTGGCTTTTAGTCAGGAGATAGCCCCACACGAAGTGCAAACGATTGCATCTTCTAAGGCGACCAACCAAGCCAGACCGGCAGCCCTTTCCGTCAAACAACCAACTAAGCTTACAAAGCACTTTAAACTAGTGACATAAAAGCGCTCTAGACTAGCGATCATAAAGCACCATAGACTAGTAATACCTAAGCAACCTAGACTAGTTTTACAAAGTCATCAAAAACTAGTAAATAGAATCGAAGCGTACTCACAAAGCACAACCAAATTAACAAATAATTCAGTTGAATAAGCACTATTTGGAGAAAACATGGCCACTTACAGCGAGAAGCTAACTGCCTCTTTAAAAAAGCTAAGACAACTTCAAAGGGGCGGGAAAAAAGTACTCCAATCAAACGATCTTTCTAGGGTTCATCGCGACCGATTGAAAGGTGCAGGATACCTTGAAAAAATCATCCCCAAATGGCTCATGTCAAAATCACCTGAGGTGGCAAAAGGCGATACCACTCCTTGGTACTCTTGCTGTTGGGAGTTTTGCAAAAGATATTGCGACTCTCGGTTTGCTAAATCGTGGCACTTATCGCCTGAACAATCTTTATTGATCCACTCAGGGGATATGAGTATTCCCTATCAAATCATTATCTACGCCAAGAAAGGGCAGCAAAACTTACTGGAACTTCCTTTTGATGTGAAACTAATCGATCTTGCCTTTCCTAAAACACACAAAATCACTTCAAAAGATATTGAAGAAGTTAATGGCGTCAACGTACTAAACCTCCCCTTAGCTCTCTCGATTGTTCAACCAGCCTTCTTTCAAAACAAACCCGCAGAGGCTGAAATGATCTTGGGCACCATAGAAGATGCTTCAAGGATCCTCCCCCCACTTCTGGCAAGAGGGAGAACAACAGCTGCAGGTCGCTTGGCGGGGGCATTTCGCCATATAGGCCGTGAGAGTATCGCAGATGAAATTTGCGACACAATGAAAGATGCTGGTCACGAAATTATCGAAGATAATCCCTTTACGGGCAAACAGACTATCCGGACCTGGACTCAAGCCGAAAGCCCCGTCGTTGCGCGCATCAAAACCCTGTGGGGAAAAGCTAGACCTTTTGTGATAAAAGAATGCGCCAATGAGCCATTAGCGGAGAACGACACCAATGAATATCTCGCCTCTGTGGACGAAGCTTATACTCATGATGCTTATCATTCGCTCTCCATAGAAGGTTATATGGTATCCGACGTTCTCATAAATCGCGTCGCTGCAGGAAATTGGAATCCTGAAGACGCCCCCCATGATGAAAATGAGAAGAACGCGATGGCTTGCCGGGGGTATTGGGAGTGCTTCACAAAAGTCAAAGACAGCGTAAAAGATGTGCTGGCCGGAGAGCAAGCAGGGGCTGTGGCAAGAAGAGACCATCGTTCCTGGTATAGAGCACTCTTCTCGCCACATGTTAAAGCTGGCTTACTGGACGGCGTCGTTTTGGCCGGATACCGAAATCACCCGGTCTTTATCAAAGGCTCAAGACATGTGCCGATTAATGAGGCATCCGTCTTGGATGCGATGAATGCTTTGTTCGACTGTTTGAAAAATGAAACTTCTCCTTTCGTTGCAGCCACCCTTGGCCACTGGCTCTTCGGCTACATTCACCCATACACTGATGGCAATGGCAGAATGGCACGCTTCCTCATGAACCTAATGCTAGCGTCTGGTGGGTACTCCTGGACAACTATTGAGGTTGGAAAGCGCGATGACTACATGGCTGCTCTCGACGCAGCAAGTGTTGAAAGCGACATTAAACCATTTGCCCAATTCATTTCACAATGTGTCTTCAAAGATGACAGCTAGCCCCAAAAGTAAGCCCCGTCCTAGCAGGGCTTACTCAATATTGCGGCCACTCAATACTACTCTGGAGACAAATAAGAAGGCTCAACATCGATGCCTCGGTACTTGAAGTTGAGATTAAGAAACATCAGCCCTTCTGTCCCTTGAATCTCCCGAAAACCCAGCCGGGCATAATGCTGTCTAAGCGGTTGGTCGCTGACACCCTGAACAGTCGTGAATCCTTCATCCAGAAAATCCAGGCTCGCTTCATCGAAGATTTGTGAAGATGGTCTGATGAGCGCCGTGTTGCACACCTCATTGCGAACAAACCGCTCAATAAAATCCTGCATCATGAAAAATCCGAAATCCTGCCCTCAACATATCTCCTTCAGACCTTGCATGTAGAAGTAGCAAATACCATCGCCGTGCAGAACATCAATAGCGGCCTCTAGGGGGTCACCTTTGAGATCAAGAAGTACAAACTCTTCTTCATTCTGAATGTATGGCAGGTAGAAATCCTCATACAGCCAAAGGATCTCCTCGCGATTCTCATTGAACAGGTCGTATACCTTATAAGGCCAATCGCGAACCGGCAGCACATCTCCCTCAATCGCCCCAAGTTGAGTAAAAGGGTCATTTCTCGCAAAAAGGATACCTCGAACAGACAAAACGAATTCCTCCGGGGCTGTCGACAGCATGTCTTGATTCACCACGTAAGCAACAAAATACTGTTCTTTAAACTCCCAATACTCCATTTCACATTCCTCCTGATTTCAATTTCAACCTTAAACAATTATCACCTTTTTGCTGATATTGTAAACGGTTAGACCGATATTGAGAGGTGCGCAGGGGAGGAGACTCGATATCCCACAGCCTTACAGCCGGCGGATTTTAAATCAACGACTGGGAGAGTCTTGGCAAAGGCTCTCCTTGGTGCGATCTCACAAAAGTGGTGGGAAAGTGGTGGGATTTCGACGTCTAAAGAAAAAGGGTTTACATCAATTCTGATGTAAACCCTTGATTTCAGTGGTGCTCGGGGACGGAATTGAACCGCCGACACGGGGATTTTCAGTCCCCTGCTCTACCGACTGAGCTACCCGAGCAACCGTTGAGAGGTGTGAATTACCGAAATGCTCGGTAGTTGGCAACACCTTTCTGGCTTATACTTCATTTTTTTTATTCATCATCCTCGATTGGCGCACCCAAATCCATGATTCTGGCGGCGTATCCGGTACGCAATGCATCCATGTAATCCATGTCTATAGGGCCCTTCCATGTAGTAACTTCGCTATATCTTTTCGGAATCTTTACCTTGTTCGGATCGTAGCCCATGCCCAAGCGGAGCCGCCAACGCATTTTTTGAACCCGTTTGCCTATTTCGGGCATCTTGCCCTTGAGGCCGGTGTATCCAACCGATTCAAGGGCCTCGGCCAGAAGGTCATCATTGTACACGCCACGGGAGAACAGACAACCCACCATGCAGTTGAGCACAATCCGGTCACGGGCATCATCGATCAAAAAATCAAGAGCGGCCTTCACGTCCTTGTCTTCATGTTTCTGGTCCCAGGAGTAGCCTCCTGCGTCCAGATGAGCATGTCTGAAGCCCAGAGCCTCGGACACGAAGAAAACTTCGCCTGTAGCGTATCCGGCCATCTCCTGACCGAGAACACAGGCATAATCCTTGCCGCCGTATACTTCAGCACATTTGAGCGTGCCTTGGGCCAGCAGTTTGTAAAAGTCATTGGGTGGCCGACTGATGTACTCCACGGCCTGCATGTAGCTTTCCGTGTCGCCCCAGGTGAGCTTGACGACTGTCTCCTTCTCGCTGATGACGCCCTTTTCCAGTGCCTCGGTAGCCCAGGCCATGGCCACACCGGAAGACATGTTGTCCAGCCCCTCCTTCTCGATCACATCCAGAATGCGCAGAACTTCTCCGGTGTCCGTGACCTCCAGCATGCCACCACAAGCAAAGATCGGCTCGTAGTCATAGCCTACCTGACGATACAGATACTGATTATTGGTCTGAAACTGCTCGCGCACAAAGCCAACGTGAATGCAACCCACCGGACAACCTGCACACGCGGCATTCCTGAGCAGGGTGTCATCGGCAAACCGTTCGCCCGAGATATTGTCGGCCTCAGGACTGCTGGTCTGCTGCATGTTCTTCCACGGCAGGCTCTTCAGTTCATTGAGCGGGTTGATATTCACCGCCGTTCCCAGACCATGATATTTGGCCATCATTTCCGTGGTGGTAAGCTGCTTGAAAATATCCTTATATAATTTGCTGTAGGCCTTGCCCTCGGGCAAGGCAAAACCTCTGTCACCCAAAATACAGATGGCCTTGAGATTCTTGACCCCCATGGCCGTACCGCCGCCCATACGCCCGAAATGGCGATAGGTATCAACATTGATACACGCATAGGCTGACAGATTCTCGGCAGCCGGACCGATACGCAGGATGGATCGACGACCTGATCCGGGAAACATCTTCCTCAACACACGGCCCGTCTGAAGGGCATCAAAGCCACGCATGTACTCGACATCACGAGTCTCCACACGGCGAGAACCAACGCACAGAGCCGTCAGTCGCTTGGCCTTGCCAACGATGACCAATGCATCAAGGTCGGCAAATCGAAGAGACAACGCGGATTTACCGCCAGCGTAACTCTCGGTGTACTGATTGTGATAAGGTGAACGAAAGGAACAGCAGGTTTTGCTCATGAGCGGGAAGTAGCCGGTCAGGGGACCAATGGCGAAAATAACTGGCTGCTCCGGGTCGTCCCAATCGCGGTCCATGTGACCGAATTCCTCGAAAAGCATGGCTGCCAGACCAGAACCGCCCAGATACTCGTTTCGACCGGGACGATCAAGGATACTGGTCTTGCCAGTGGTCAGGTTGGCCACCATGATGCGGAAATGATCTCTAATCATCGGAACCTCCCTCCCCGTCCGTCTGGCTGGTCAATTCCACCATTTCAAGACAGTCGTGCGGGCAGAATTCCACACATTGGCCGCAGTGGATGCACACATACGGATTGACCTGATGATCCAGGAATATGGCGTCCACGGGACACGCCGCAGCGCATTCTCCGCAACGGATACATAACTTCTTCTTCTGGATGACGCCCCCGCCCTTGCGCTGGAAAAGGGCACCAGTAGGACAGGCCTCGGCGCACGGTGCAGGATTGCAGGCCAGACAAATCCTGGCTTCAAACCCAGTGGACAATCCACCCGCCGAAGAAATACGAATACCTGCCTTGTTCCAGGACAAGGATTTGTGGACCTGTCTGGCACAGGCCAGGGAACACGAATGGCATCCGATACATCGTTCCATCCGCGCAGCTCTCAGCACTTTCATTATTTGCCTCCAACCTTATGTAAGTTGGTTATTTAACGTGTTCCAAAATGTCATGCTTGAGTGCCCAAAGAACATGATTTTCTGCTTCCCCATCGCCAATGTCCGGGGCCACGGCGACAAGCTTGCGTATCAAGGTAGCAGTGTCAATTGCTTTACGGGCAAAAAACACCATCTTCTTGACGACATCAAGATCAATGACGGATTTGATCCCTTCATAAAGCGTAGGAAAATCCTTGCCCCTGTAAAAGGCCTCACCAGTACGCCCGGCCTTGAGCATGGTATCGGAAGCAAGAGTCTGACTCGTGTAATGGCCAAAGGTTCTTCCGTATGGAATGGCCTGAGGGTGAGCACAATTGCGAACAACTTCTTCATCAACCGGTTCAGCCCAAAGCTCATCCCATAAAGCAACATAGCCTTGGATGACTGTGCTCCATGTGAACTTGTCGAGCACACGCTCCCTGGCTGCCTTGCCCATGATTTGACGAAGACCCGGAGATTCGATGAGTTTTTTCAATGCAGCGGCCAGAGCGGGAATCTCCACCACGGTTCGTTGCGCAAGCATCAGATGATACTGGTTGTCGTAGGTAATGGGTGACAAAATATCCACGTCCGGGGTCTCTGCCGGCCCCATGGTTGGCACCAGCAAACCGGTCTCTCCATCAACAATGATGTCACGATATCCATCATACTCAGAAGCTATGGTTGGCAACCCGAAAGCTCCGGCCTCGATCAATGTTATGCCAAAAGTCTCCTGGGGATTGTCGGCTATTGATATGAAGATATCCGAAGATTGGAAAAGCGCGACTTTTTCAGCCTCGTCAGGTCGGGCATGGACCGTGAGCGACACGCCCACATTGGCGACCATGCCCTTGAATTTCGGCAGAAACTCATCCTTGTCATCCACCCAACCGGCCAGAACCAACTCCAGTGAACCGGGGTCCATGCCGTCCTGCACAAGCCGATGCAATCCCCTCACAAGCGGCACAAGATCCATCTTGGAATAGTGGGAAATCCTCCCGAAGACCAGCAATCGCACCACTCCGTCTTCCGAACGACTTTTGCCCGGCAAAAACTCTTCTGCAGTCACGCCCAAGGGGATTTGTGACAGTTGCGGGGCAGGATGGGTGGCCTGGGTCAATCCATACCCCTCACGCAGCCATGCAAAAAAATTCTCCACGGTTTGCAGGCCGAGACTGGACGTGCAGACAATGGCATCACGTCTGGTCGTCCCCGGCCACAAGTGGCGCAACAAGGCACTTCCGAAATTGGCATAACTCAAGGAATGAATGGTACCGGTGACAGGAAAAATACAACGACTGACCTTGTTGCGCATACGGGTCATGTAAGGCTGACTTGTCATGCAATCCGACAAATGAAAACAATGGAAATCAATGGAAGCAAGCTTTTCAGGGAGATCGCGCCGATGATGCAACTTGATCCTGCCAGCTTTCATCATTTCCGGGGCAATCTTTTTCACATGTTTTTCGAGCGACTTTATCTGCCCGTCATCCATAAGAAAAAAATGATATTCATCAAACGGGTTCTCGCTCAAGAGCGCACCCAGGAACTTGATATTAGCCACTTTTCGACCCAGAACCGGACCGGGCTCATAAAAAGGGTCAAGGGTTCCCCATATTCGCTTTATTTCAGGCATACCTAGGTCAAAACCGTATTCCCACATTTTGTCAATGAATTTGCCGGTAAACACAGGGCAGTTTTTTCCCCTGCCGTCATCTTTGAAGAACTCGATTTACAAGAATATCATTTTGTTAAACAAGTGACTTGCATGTCAATTTTTCATTTTTTTCACTCTTGATCAAAGCAACGGCAAACGTTGGCCCCGATCTTGCTCATTCTCTTGTGCGGACGCGCAGAGCGTCAGCGTTTTGACGTCAAGGAGAACCGGAGACATGCAGAAGCAAACGATGAAGCGGGGAAAAAGGCCTGAACTCATGTGGGGACTGGGTCTTGACGACACCCTCATGCAACAGATCAAAGAGGGAGTAGGCCCCGGTTTTTACATCAAAAACTTCCCTACCGGCTCTTTTCCATGGGTCAAGGAACTGGAACAGGACGAACAGCCTTCTGCCGCCTGGATTACATGGTCTGTCTGGAGCGATTTACCCGAATATCGCAAAGAGGAATATCGCAATCAGGACTCCACCCAGCGAATCCTGATTCAGGACGATGGCGACGAACCACTTGAAATGGACACGGTCCTTTCCGAGGGATTCCTCACAGTGGTGCGCACGCCATTGACGCGGCCCAAGGTTCAGGATGTCATGTTCCGGGCCAAGGAAGTGACAAGTATGTATTCCGACATCTACCGGATGACCGAGGAAATTCTTCTTGAACGAGAACTCCTGGCCCGCAAAACCGATCAGCTCATGTTCCTGAACAAGATTCTGGCCTCGGCCACGGAAAGTCTGGACGCATCGACCATTCTCGTGAACGCCAAGGAAACCCTTGGACTCATCCTGCCCATCAAGATGCTGCATGCTGCGTTCTGGAGTCAGCAACAGGATTCCGAAGTGGCGGACGTTGATATTTTTCTCAATGGCAAGATGACCCCGGAAACCGAAAGTGCCTGGGTGGAAAACCTCATGACTTCAGCCGTTGGCATGGGCAGCGGTTCGGTGAACGGGTTTCAGGTTCTCCACACCGATCCGGCCCGCAGACCCGAATACACACTGACTCCGAAAGACGGCAAACTCGTGACCGTACCCCTGACCGCCGGACAGACGACCTTTGGCTGTCTGGCTCTGCTGTGCGAACCTGATTATCGGCTCGGCAAGGATCAGGTCGAGACCTTCCGCTCCGCAGTCAACCACCTCGGACTGGCCCTGCGCAATGCCCTGGCCTTCAAGGAGGTCAAGCTCCGTGCCGACCGGGATGGCCTGACACGCATATACAACCGCCATTCCTTTGAAGAGCGACTGGTATACGAAATCAAACGACGCCGTCGCTACAATCACGATCTTTCCCTGCTCATGGTCGATCTCGACCATTTCAAGCAAATCAATGACACATACGGCCACAAGGCCGGTGACTTGGTGCTCAGAAAAATAGGAGATATTCTCACCCAAACCTTCCGAGGCACCGACCTCGCCGCACGATACGGAGGCGAAGAATTCGTCGTGCTGCTCCCGCACACCACGGAAATAGCGGCATGGAAACTCGCTGAACGAGTCCGGGAAATTATCGAAGCCTGCAAATTCCATTTTGACGGGCATGATTTCTCGATCACCGCATCCATCGGCGTGGCCTCGGTAGAAGCAGGAGCACTGACCAAGGATGATGACCTCATTCTCAAGGCAGACAAGGCTCTCTATAAGGCCAAGCACAATGGCCGAAATACTGTCGTCATCTCCGGTCAGGAAAATACGACGCAGACTGCCGTACAATAACGTTCACCCACCAATACAAACCAAATGGCTGACAGATTTCTTTTGTCAGCCATTTTCTATTTCCAACCCGAACCTCAGGTTTCCAAAATCCCGCCCTTTTGCTAGAAAAGATTGACCGGTGCACCGGCAACAACGCTAGCAAACAAGAAAACACATGAAAATAGCCGTAATCGGCGGGTACGCCCCGTCCCTCATCAATTTCAGAGGCCCGCTCCTCAAACGTCTCGTGGACCTCGGCCATGATGTTCATGCCCTGGCCCCCGGACATATTCCCGATGTCTCCCCGCAGCTTGAAGCCATGGGCGTGGAATACTCCATGTTCCCATTGGGCCGACGGGGATTCAATCCCATCGCGGACATCGGCAGCCTGCTCCATCTCAAACAGATATTGTACCGCATCAGGCCCGATCTGATACTCTCATATACGTTCAAACCAGTGGTCTACGGGTCCATGGCCGCCCGCATGGCATGGGTGGGAGACAAAAAGCGCGTCTACGCCATGATCACAGGACTGGGCTACGCCTTTACCGAGGACACAGGACTCAAACGCCGCATACTCTTCAACATCGCCAAGGGCATGTACCGTTCCGGCCTCAAATCCTGCGACGGCGTCATCTTCCAGAACCCGGACGACAAAGCCTTTTTCCAAAAACTCGATGTTCTGCCGCAGGACATGAAAACCACGGTGGTCGGCGGGTCCGGTATTGATCTGAACCATTTCAATGTCGTCCCACTGCCGGACACACCTGTTTTCCTATGTCTGTCCCGGTTGGTGCGTTCCAAGGGAGTTGCCCTATTCGTAGAGGCTGCTCAACAGCTCAAGGAAAAATATCCCGAAGCAATTTTTCGCATAGCAGGCCCCATGGAAGAAGGCGGCGATGGTATCAAACCCGAAGAAATTGCCCTCTGGAAGAAAAACGGTGCAGTGGAGATTCTCGATCCGGTGAACGATGTTCGTCCGCTCATCGGAGGATCAAGCGTTTATGTCCTGCCCAGCTACTACCGCGAAGGCACGCCTCGCTCCATACTGGAAGCCATGAGCATGGGGCGGGCCATCGTCACCACCGATGCTCCGGGTTGCCGCGAGACCGTGACAGAGGGGCTGAATGGCTTTCTCACACCACTCAAGGACATGGATGCCCTTGCCCGATCCATGGAAAAATTCATCGTTGACCCCGGCCTGGCAAAAACCATGGGCGCAACCAGCAGAAGAATTGCCGAAGAAAAATTCGACGTGGACAAAGTCAATGATGCCATCCTGTCCTTCATGGAACTGACATGAAACGGTTCTTCGACCTGATCCTCACCATTCCCGCACTCCTGCTGCTGTGGCCGGTGCTGCTGATCCTCGGCCTGCTGGTGCGGATCAAGCTCGGCAGTCCGGTTCTCTTTCGCCAGACACGACCGGGCCTGCATGGCAAACCATTTCAAATCATCAAGTTCCGAACCATGCGTGATGCCTTCAATCCGGACGGCACCCTCCTACCCGATTGCGACCGCCTCACGCCCTTTGGCCGGTTCCTGCGTTCCACGTCCCTGGACGAACTGCCCGAACTCATCAACGTGCTCAAAGGGGAAATGTCCCTGGTCGGCCCACGCCCCCTGCTCATGCAATACCTCGAACGCTACTCGCCACTACAGGCTCGCCGCAATGAGGTTATACCCGGCATCACCGGATGGGCACAGGTCAATGGCCGCAACGCTCTTTCCTGGAATGATAAATTTGCGCTTGATGTCTGGTACGTTGACAATCAATCAGGTATGCTGGACCTGAAAATCCTCTGGCTGACCATCGGCTCCATCCTGAAGCCGAACGACGTCTGCCAGCCCGGGCACGCCACCATGGAGGAATTCATGGGCAACAACGACCCGGAAAACTAAGGAGGTCTCCTCATGAACGTCACCAGAATACTCCTGCCTGTCGATGGCTCCCGCCTTTCCGATGCCGCCGCTGACATGGCCATCGACCTTGCAGGCACCTACAACGCATCTGTAGTCCTGCTGCACGTACGCAGGCCCGTGCCCACAGGTCTCGGGCAACCCAATGCCAGTGAACTGCTCGATTATCTGACCAAAAAGGCCGAAGAAACCATAGCCCACTATAGGGACAAGCTGGGCGATGCCAAGGTCGACTTCCTTGATCTCATCATCGGCGGAGACGTTGCCGAGGTCATCACCAACGTCACGGACGTTGAAAAATGCGACCTGATTGTCATAGGTTCCAAGGGCAAATCAGATCTTGAAGGACTCTTCCTCGGTTCCGTCACGCACAGAGTGCTGCACACTGCGCCTTGCCCCGTGCTCGTGGTCAAATGAATTGGAAAGCAATCCGGGGACTGTTTTCAAAAACGAACTTTCCCGGGATTGCCTTTTTCAACTTCCGTCTCCTTTGATGGATTGCAAGTGAAAGAAAGATTCGCCAAGACTGACACAGGGACTTTTTTTCTATCAAAAAGAGAAAAACAACTTCAATACACCCGATTTTTACCGGTATTCCTGACATGACAACAAAAAAAATCACAAAATTGTTTTCCAAGCCCATTTTTTTTCATTCTTTTTTACATTTTTGTGTTTCATTCTGAGTGATTTCTTCGGTCTGTTACAGTTTATCAGGGCTAAGCTGTATACATTTCTGACCTTTATAATTATGGCATGAAGCTTGTTATGATCTTTAGCCACAAGCGCAATCTGCCGGAAAACTCTAATTTTGGAGGACCTGATATGAGTATCCCTGTTTTCAATTGCAAAAATGCCGACGACGTGATGAAAGCGGTCAAGGATTATAACGTCAGCTTCATCCAGTACTGGTTCCTCGACATTCTCGGAACGCTGAAAAGCTTCCAGATCACACCAAGTGAACTGGAAACCTCATTTGAAGAAGGCATGGGCTTTGACGGCTCGTCCATTCTCGGATTCTGCCGCATAGATGAATCCGACATGGTGGCAATGCCTGACCCGACGACCTTCCAGATATGTTCATGGAGACCTTCAGAACGTCCGGTAGCCCGCATGTTCTGCGACGTTGTCAACACCGATGGAAGCCCGTTTGAAGCCGATTCCCGCTACATTTTGAAAAAAATCATGGGGCAGGCCGCAGAAAAAGGGTTCACCTTCTATGTTGGACCGGAACTTGAATTCTTCCTCTTTGCCGACGACAAGAGCACCAAGCCTCTCGATGCCGGCGGCTATTTCGACGCCCCGCCGCTGGACCTCGGCAACAACATCCGCCGAGACATAATCTTTGCCCTTGAAGCCATGGGCATCCAGGTGGAATATTCCCACCATGAGGTCGCACCTTCGCAACATGAAATCGACCTGCGCTATCAGGAAGGCATGACCATGGCCGATGCCTCCATGACCTACCGCGTGGTAGTCAAGGAAACCGCGCGCAAACACGGTTGCTACGCCACTTTCATGCCCAAGCCCATTCTCGGTGAAAACGGCTCCGGCATGCATGTCCATCAATCGCTTTTCAAAAATGGCAGAAATGTTTTTTACGATGCCAGCGACGAGTATCACCTGTCCGCAGAAGGCAAATCATACATCGCAGGCATCCTGAAACACGCCCCTGAATTCGTGGCCATCACCAACCAGTGGGTCAATTCATACAAACGGTTGGTACCCGGCTACGAAGCTCCTGTTTACATCGCCTGGGCGCGCCGCAACCGTTCTGCACTCATCCGGGTACCCATGTACAAACCCGGCAAGGAAGCTGCCACCCGCATGGAATTGCGCTGCCCGGACCCGGCGGCCAACCCGTACCTCTGCTTTGCCGTCCAGTTGGCTGCAGGCCTCAAGGGCATGGATGAAAACTACGTTCTGGCCGACCCGGTTGAAGAAGACATCTTCTCCATGAATGATCGCCAACTCAAGCGCAACAGGATCAAGGCACTGCCAGGCTCCCTCTATGAGGCCACCAACAACCTGCGCAAGTCCACTTTCATGCAGGAAACATTGGGTGAACACCTGCACTCGGCCCTGGTAGACAACAAGCTTGCCGAATGGGACGAATATCGCACCCAGGTTACGGAATACGAACTCAAAAAATATCTTCCAATCCTGTAAACCGACATCTTGTAAACAAAATCATAAGTCAAAATAAAGGGAGGAGCTTGTCGACAAGCTCCTCCCTTTATCATTGGATTTTCTGAACGCATTCAGGCCAACGCTGGTCAATGCCAGCTACTGAATCAATTCGTACACATCTATCTTGTATTTGTCCGGATTGACGACATCGGTAATCGTTAGCTCGCGGGTTTCATCGACCAGACTGATTTCGGTCACCGGAATTCGGTGCATTTCGTGATCATAGGCCACACGCACGCACGGGCGTAGTGGATCAAGCGGATTGTGGTCTACCACCACTCCGTGTTCACCCGAACTGAGACGGACAAAGCTGCCCACCGGATACACGCCCAGGCTCTTGATAAACTCTTCCACTATGTTGGGATGAAAATCAGTCACCCGCCATTTGTACATCATGGCCAGAACCTTGCCGGGTGGCATGGGGTCCTTGTACACCCGCTTGCTGGTCAGGGCATCATAGACATCCACCACAGTGAGCAGACGAGAAAAATCACTTATCTCATCACCCTTCAAACCACGCGGATAACCACTGCCATCAAATTTTTCATGATGTTCCAGACAGCCACGCAACACTTCCGGGGGAATCCCAGGCTGATCCCTGAGAATCTGATATCCACGCAAGGGATGGGTACGCATGATATCCATTTCCTGGTCAGAAAGCTTACCCGGCTTGTTGAGAATGTGATCCGGTATGACCACCTTGCCGACATCATGAAAAAGGCCGGCAATGCCAAGCATCTCCAGTCTCTCACGTGAATAGCCAAGTTTCTTGCCGAGAATCACAGCCAGAATGGAAACATTAATGCAATGGGTGTAGGAATATTCATCGAACGCCTTGAGCTTGCTTATGGCAGCCGCAGCCGATTCGTTCCTGAACACCGAGTCAATGAACTCACCCACCATCGGGGTGGCATCGTTGAAGTCAAAAGGCTTGCCGTTCTTGATGTCATTAATAAATTCGTGAGCATATCCCAAAGCTTCGCCGTAAAGCTTGTCCACACGGCGAAGTTCTTCCTGAATGGAGACCTTGGAGACCTCGTCAGCTGTCGGCACAATTTCGGAAGGCGTGCCAGCCGAAGGCTCTTCCCAAAGAAGGTCCGGGTCCTTCTCCATGGCCTTCCGCGACTCATCGGCGGACATGGCTGCTTTCCAGGATTCGGTCATATTTTTGCCAATATTACTAATTAAGAACCATTCTCAAATCAAACTAGACCTTCCCTGAAAAGCTTGCAAGAGGGTTATAATCAGATATAAATATTTACAACAATGAACTGACACGTTCATACGGCAGGACAAACGTTTTCAAAAACGATGAAATGGAAAATTTGCATCAACACAAAGATCAAACAACTTCAACAGTCCTATACCAGACCGTCCCGTTCGAGTTCAATCATGAGTTCGCCCACGTCCGCTGCCAGATAATCCGGTGTCATGGATCTGAACACTTCGCCCCCGGTCCTGCCGCTTGTCACGGCAGCAGACAGGCTTCCGGCTGCCTTGGCAGTCTCGATATCCATGGGGTGATCGCCAACCATGAGCGACCGGGCCGGGTCTGCCCCGAGGCATTCAAGAGCGCTGAGCAAATGATCGGGGTCGGGCTTCACGCACCGAGCCAGTTCGCGGGGAATGAAGACCTGAGTCAATTCCTCAATATCAGGGAATACAATCTTGACCGCAGCTGAAATATTGCGAGTGATGACACCGGCACCCACAGCGCGAGACCTCAGAGTCTCAAGGGCCGGACGAGTGAACTTGAACAATGTCCCTTCACGGGCCGCGTCCAGTTCCATGGCCGCAATCACCAACCTTCCGCGCGTACGAAATTCCATGCCTTCGTCCCTGTCACGCCGGGACGTTTCCTGAACCAGATCTTCAAGCCATTCCAGGGCAGGCGTCGATCCCGGCTCAGGTCGCTCACCGAGAAAGACCTCGCCCAAAGCAGCTATCTTGCGTTTCATGAGATCAAAATCAATGGTCAGTTCGGCCAGGGTGCCGTCAAAATCAAAAATAATCGCGTCCAGTTTTCTCATGAATCCAACCTCTCGCCCTTCAGCTTTTCGCAAGCGAACGCAAAAGATTCAAATTGATGATGTCGTCTTTCAAATCCTTGTCCTTAGGCGTTTCAAGAACCTTGGGAATATCGGCAAAACGACAATCACACATCAGATTCCTGAACCCTTCCAGCCCGATCTCGCCTTTTCCTATATGCTCGTGACGGTCCCGGTGCGCACCAAAATCGGTCTTGGAATCATTGAGATGAAAGAACTTGAGCCGATCCAGGCCGACGATGCGATCAAAGGCGTCAAAGGTGGCACCATAGGTTTCCGGTGTACGAATGTCATAACCAGCAGCAAACGCATGACACGTGTCATAGCAGATGCCAAGACGATCGGAGTGGTCGGAAAGCTCGATGATCATGGCCAATTCCTCGAATGTTGATCCGAGATTGGTGCCCTGACCGGCTGTGGTTTCAAGCAGAATCAGCCCCTGCTTTGTCCCGGACATTTCAATGGCGCGGTCCAGATTGGCTGCATACCGCTTGATACCAGCATCCACTCCCGCCCCCAGATGCGAACCGGGATGAGTGACAAGAAAGGTAACAGACAAGGCTTCGATACGCCTCAGTTCCTCGGAAAACGCAGACAGGGAACGTTTGACCTGTTCCTGGTCATTGGAGGCAAGATTGATCAGGTAGGAGTCGTGGGCTGCCACAGGATAGTCACCCCATTGCTCCCAGGCCATCGCAAAAAGTTCGATGTCGTACCTTGAAAGCAACGGGATTCTCCATTGACGCTGGTTGCGGGTAAATATCTGCAACGCTGTGCCGCCAACGGACTTGATATGCTCGAAGGCCATGTGCAGGCCTCCGGCTATGGACATATGTGAACCAAGATACATGGACGCGCCCTGTTCCCTTTCTGTCGCTACAGCAATGAAAAGACGTCCCCGGAAGAACCTTGAAAACCGCGCTGACACAGCAAACACAGAGTTGAAATCCGACTCGCAGCCAGGACTTCAACTCTATGCAACAGCACTGCCAACATCAAAAACTGAACGGTCTGCTTAATCGATCCAGCCGTTCAAGGCCTCGACGATCTTCTGCGCCTGAGCCTGGCTTGAAATATTGAACTTGGACTTGGGGCGGTAAGTGCCATCAACTTTCTGATAACGGCGAATGGTGAATTTTTCCGGACCGTACTCACCTTTGGCCCGGTTGAGTTCCTGATATCGAAAAATGATTGTGGTCCATGCGCCCTTGGAAAGGACTACCTTGTCCAGCTCCTTGACGATGAGCTGATTTTCTTCGGAATAATTGATGGTGATTTCGTCCACATTGGTTGCCATGATGACTCCTTGAATATATATTGTCCGCTCGCTAAAGCGGCAGGGGCTACCCATACATATGTAGCCTACAAAGGGCAAGCGCGGGTTTCCAGGGTACAGAATGTTGACATGACCTGCATTTCGCCGGATGATCCCATAATCTCAAATGACTGACAATTCCCCAAAATGAGAAACTGAAGTACTGATTCAATATGTCCCCAAACGGAAACTCCCAGATGAATTGAATCAAAAACACATCTCTCCAACTGGCACGATCCCGCCAGAAAACAAGACTCGAGCTCAACTCTGCCAAGGCCATAACCGGAAAGAACTCCTGCATTTTTTGAAATTGGGTTGACGAATTATTCAACGTGACGTAACGGCTAAGATATTCCGTTGGCCGTGTTGCAGCGTGCATTGGTTTGTGGTTGACGGCGATTCCAGTGGCTCGAGGATAAAATAATTGGTTACCATGTGCCCTTATGGGCCAAAATCGGAACCCAATGCCCCTCCTGTCACGCAGATTTTCAGTTGGAGTCTTTCGAGATGAAGAGCATTTATGTTGGCAACCTTCCCTTCAGCGCCTCAGAAGATGACGTCCGCGACATGTTTTCATCCCATGGTGAAGTCACGTCCGTGAAGCTCATCGAAGATCGCGAGACAGGACGCTTCCGTGGTTTCGGTTTTGTCGAAATGGATGACAATGGTGCCGTGTCGGCCATCGAGGCCCTGGACGGCAAAGATATGGGTGGTCGCACCTTGAAGGTCAACGAAGCCAAACCCCGCGCACCCCGCCCAAAATACTAGGCGGACTAAACTCTCTCTCGATTGCCTGTCCGCGATAGTGGACAGGTGACGAGCCATCCCCGACTCCAGCCGGTGCCGGAAATATTTTTTGCGCCTTACCGTTTCTCTGGTGACGGCAGCACCTCCCGCCTCCAGGGCGACCCTGATCTCTACTCGTCAACCGGCCCGTATTTGACGATTACAAGCGTGATGTCATCTTCGGGTCGTGCGCCGTGCGTATACTCCCGAACTGCTTCAAAAACTGCATCCAGAATATTCTGGGCGCATTTTTCCGCATTCTTGCGCAAGACTTCCTTGAACCGTACCTTGCCAAACATCTCACCCTCGATACTCCTGGCTTCCCATATGCCATCGGTGCCAATGGCAATGATCTGCCCCGGCAACAATTGATTGTCCAGCTCTTCATACCGCGATTCCCGGATTATACCCAGTGGCAAACTTGAATCCGTTCCGCTCAGTTCGGTAAACTGGTCGTGTTTTGGACAATAAATCAATGCGGGATCATGACCTGCGCGCACCCAAGTGACCCGTTTATTATCCGGATCAAGCTTGAGATAGAATAGAGTCATGAATCGACCCGAACCATAAAGATCATTGGCCAGATGGCGGTTCATCTCAGTCACTATCTGCGACGGATTTCCCGATTGAGCCGCTCTCATTCGCAAGAAACCCCGAGCCGTGGTCATGAGCAGGGCTGCGTCCACACCGTGGCCGGAGATATCACCCACGACAACGGACAAGGTAGGATGCTCGGGGTCGTGGTCTTCCAGATAGTCGAAATAGTCACCGCCCGCGATTTCGCTGGCAACGGATGCACCGGCCACGTCCAGTCCTGGCATTGAAGGCGCAGAACCGGGTTGAAGGCTTTTCTGCACCTCTCCTGCCAGTTCAACGGCCTTTTTCTGCTCGGTAAGGTCTGCCACAAAAGCCACGTTACCTAGGAATTCGCCGTCCGCATCAAACAGAATGTTGTCGTTGACCAACACAGGCACCACATGCCCATCCTTATGAACCACACTGGCCTCGAAACGACGAAACTCCTGTCTTTGGAACCGCTCCAGGTTGGCCTCCAGAAAACGGCGGTGTTCCACAGTGGCAAAATCGAAGACCCCTCTGCCTACAAGTTCTTCCCTGTCATAGCCCAACATGCGGCAATACGCGTCATTGACTTCCTGTATCACCAAATTCACATCAAGCAGGATGTACCCCTCACCCGTACCTTCAACAGTCCTCCGAAATTTGAACTCGCTCCGAGTCAAAGCTTCTTCAGCCTTTTTGCGTCGGGTGATATCAATGACCACGCCCTGGTTGAAAAGCGGGGTGCCATCTTCAGTTCGAACCACAGACGTTTCATCGGAAATCCAACGGACTTTTCCATCACGGGTCTTGATACGGTATTCCTGGGTGTACTCGTCATGATCCAGCCGCTTGTAGAGTTCAACCTCCTCACGAAGCCGCCCCATGTCGTCGGGATGAATGATCTCCCTGAACGTTGCCTTGCCTGACAGCAACTCCGACGCAGAATATCCCCACTGACTGATGTTTTCGGAAATATATACCAGTTCGGGATTCTCGCCAGCCAAACGACGAAACAGCACTGCGGGTGAATTCTCCACGATCATGTTCGCCAGACCAAGCTTCTCCTTGACCTCCATGAGTTGCTCGATTTCATTGCCACAGGCCGCATCACTGGCTGCCGCCTGCTGCTTTTTGTCAGCGATCACTTCTTCACAGACATACAATCTGGCCCGAAGCCCGGCCAACTCCATGATCAGTTCATCATTGGTCTTGTCACTATCTCTGGTCATGATTCCCACTCGTGTATGAATATCCGCATTATCAAGTATTGCAGGATACTGTCTTCGACGGAAGACGCAAGAAATTTCACGGGATCTCAAAAATTGACACCCACCATCTGTACACGGCGGAACTCCCTGATATTTTCGAGAACGTGAAACAGGAATCTGGCCCGTACAAAATGATCAGGATAAATCGTACAGAAGACATACCTCAAATTGACAGCATCCTGACATTATGTCAGCATCCTGTCATAATGAACCAAACAATGAACCCGGACCGAACTCGATCTGGCGAGGAAATGACCCACCTCATGCTGGAGACCTTCCGTTTGCACGATGCACTCCTTGTTGCAGGGGATGGATTGGCCGCCGAGTTCGGCCTGACACGTGCGCGCTGGCAGGTGCTCATCACCATAAGTGACAGTGAGCGAACCGTGTCCGGCATTGCCAGGGCCATGAGCCTGAGCAGGCAAAGCGTTCAGGGAACCACGCGACGCCTCAAAAGGGATGGATTTATCGAGTTGAAAGATAACCCTGACCACGCACGGGCCAAGCTGGTCTTCCTGACGGAAACAGGTGAAACCGCACTCCGAAAACTCTTTGAGAAACAAGCGATATGGGTGGAAAATCTGGCCGAAGGCATGGAGCCTGCCAACATCCGCATCGGCGTGGGCATGATGCGTGGCCTGATCAGCAGACTGACCGAGACTGACCGAGACTGACCGAGACTGACAAATAATTATCAATAAAAAGGGAAAACAGCCAGTTAGCGAAGTACTGATTAATTCAATTTTCAGGAAGTGCTGTAGAATTATTCGCTGGCAAGGCGCAAGAAAACATCAAGGCCGACGAGTACTTCCTGTACGCTAGGATTTGAGGTTTTTAAAGCAACGAAGCCAGCGGACAATTATGCAGTGCTTCCTTAGACGGAATCCGTCAAGGCGAGCTTCACACCCAGCCCGACAAAAAGACTGCCAGCCGCACGCTTGCCCCACAAAGCCCGCTTTCCGCCACCGCCAAACATGGCTGAAATTCTGGAGGCTGACCATGCCCACAACAGGTTCACCATTGCCCCATTGACTGTGAAGACAGCCCCGAGAAAGAAAAATGCCAGCGGCTTGTATTGTGCATCTGCGCTCACGAAATGGGGCAAAAAGGCAAGAAAGAACAACGCCACTTTCGGATTCAAGGCATTGGTCAAAAAACCCTGTGAAAATATCTTGCGCCTGGAAGTCTGGGACAACTTCCTGTCCGGTCCGGCCTGCTTTTCAGCTCCATTACCCAGAAACATGGTTACACCTATCCAGACGAGATAGGCCGCACCAGCCAGCTTGACTATGGTAAAGGCCATAGCCGAAGTTGCAAGGATGGCTGACAAACCAAGCGCGGCGGCAAAGACATGCACAAAACATCCTGCCCCCACTCCCAAAGCAGCAACAGCCCCGTCACGCCAACCCTGCGATGCGCTCCGGCTGACGATATAGGCCACATCCTGGCCCGGCATGAGGTTCAGGAGCAATCCCGAAACAATGAATAATGAGAGATCCTGTACTCCCAACATGGCAGATCCTTGCTTCTGTTATCAAGTCATCCAAAATCGATACTGTGCCACATCCTGTAACGAACCGTCTTCAGCACAGTCTGTCAACGTCATGCCTGCTCTTTCACTTCGATGGGCATAGGGAAAACCAGATCATAGGCCCAATTGTAAATAAAGGCATAGACCAAAAAAAACAGTGCAAATCCAATATCAGTCATGAACGCCTGCCACAAGTTCATTTTAAGCCACCAAGCCACAACCGGAACAGCCAAGATGATCAGGCTCGCCTCAAACATGATGGCATGAAGGACACGCATCCACACAGGACGAACATGCACCGGATGCCCCAACCGCTTGAGCGTGTGGTCAAAGACAAGGTTGAAAAAGTAATTGCACCCCATGGCAGTTACGGAAAGAAAAAGCGACAAGGGAACAATTGTGGCCATGGACCTGTCGAGCACCCACGAAGCAAGCGGCGTGCAGGTCATGAGTCCTATCAATTCAAAAAGTATGGTATGGCGAAGCCGATCAATTTGTGTACGCATGGGAGGGGTGACTACACTCGAAGCAAAGCGTTGTCCATGGGCAAATAATGGTAAATCCACTTGCAAATCGGTGCGCCCGGGCAACAGCCCTGAACTGCGAGACAGACAGTACAGCATGGCCAAAGGCGAACATTCGCACGGCTGTATTTCAAGCCGTACGAACAAAGATTCGTTCCTTTTTTTGACGGCAGGAGAGTAAAGATAATCTTTTTACTTTCCTTATTGACAAACAGCATTTTATTATTGTTTAATAATAATTATTCGTCGCCAAACAATAAGGACTATTTATGGACAAGATCACAAAACCCAGCAAACGATTTTCCATTCTTTTTCGCATTCTTTTTTTCGCTAATCCTATAGTATTATTAGCTTTATGGGTACACTTAGACCCAGCTGACACCACAGGCTGGATAGCTTTTGAAGTCATAGAAACTGTGTCTAGGAATGGCAAAATTCCTGACATCGATCTGTGGCAGCGCATTGCTTGCTTTGGGGCGTCAATGGTCCCGGGTGCAGCAATCATGTATGTGTATTGGACCCTTTCCCGACTTTTCGACCTCTACGCACGCGGTGTCTTTTTCGGAAAAGAAAATGTTTCCTGCTACCGCGCAATCGGATACGGACTCATCTGTCAGCAGCTTCTGTTCACAGTGGAAGAAGTATTGCAAACGTTTTTCCTGACCATGCACAATCTCGAAGGAGAAAAGATAATTTCCATTAGTTTCGACGACACCAACGCTTCGCTGCTCGTCGTAGGACTCATGATTATCCTTATCTCCAGAATCATGGATGAAGGACGCAAGATTCAAGAAGAACAAAGTCTCACTGTTTAGGAATAGCCATGGCAATACTCATCAATCTCGACATCATGCTTGCAAAACGAAAGGTGAACTCCAAAGCGTTGGCAGAAGCAATCGGAATTACTCAGCAAAACCTTTCCATACTTAAGACGAGTAAAGCCAAGGCTGTGCGTTTCTCGACCCTGAATGCCATATGCCGCTATCTGAATTGCCAGCCCGGCGATATTCTTGAATATCATCAAGATATTGATGAAGAGAAATAGTCTTTGGATTACCCCTGGCGGTCCATGGTGCGATAATTAATCGCCTCGGCCAGATGCTCCACCCCGATGGTGTCCACACCTTCAAGGTCTGCGATGGTACGCGAGATTCTGAGCACCCGTGTATAAGCACGAGCCGACAATCCCAACGACTCCACGGCTTGTTTCAGGAACGCATGTTCAGCCTCGCCGATCGTACAATATTGCTCCAAAGCCGACCCTTCTAATTCGGAATTGGTCAGGATGGGCATAGCCGCGTATCGCTCTTCCTGAATCAGACGAGCACGGGCAATTCGCTCTCGCATGGTGCCAGAATCCACATTGCTTCGAACCTGCTTGAGATCGTCATACGGTACTGCCGGAACATCCACCTGCAAATCGATTCGATCGAGTAGTGGCCCGGAAATACGGGACCGATACCGCTGCACCGCCAACGGCGAACATTCGCACGGGTGGGTTTCGTCGGTCAGATAACCGCACGGGCACGGATTCATGGCTGCCACCAGCATGACGTCTGCCGGGTATTTGAGCGTCACCAATGAACGGGAAATGTTGACTTCACCGTCTTCAAGAGGCTGACGCAGAACCTCCAGCACGTTTTTCTTGAATTCCGGCATCTCATCCAGAAACAAAACACCCCGATGAGCCAACGAAGTCTCGCCGGGCTGGGGATATCTCCCGCCACCTATAAGTCCAACATCGGAAATGGTATGATGCGGAGTGCGAAACGGGCGGGTCACCATGAGTGCACGGTCCTTGGGAAGCTGCCCGGCAACCGAATATATCTTGGTGACCTCAAGGGCCTCCTCAAAGCGCAGCGGCGGCAGCACCGTCGGAATGCGCTTGGCAAGCATGGTCTTGCCCGATCCGGGGGGACCGATAAAAAGCAGATTGTGCGCTCCGGCAGCGGCAATTTCAATGGCGCGTTTGGCGTGTTCCTGGCCCTTGACCTCGGCAAAATCGTTGAAAAAGGATTGCCGCTCGTTCCAAAGCGTATCGATATCCACAGTGGCGGGTTCCACCACCTCCTCACCCAGCAGAAAACGCACCACCTGACCAAGATCGTTGGCCGCAATAACAGAAAGATCTTTGACCACCGCCCCCTCGCTCCCATTGGCCACCGGAACGACAAGCCCCCTAGCCGAACTCTCGCGAGCAGCCATGGCCAAAGGCAGAACCCCTGGAACCGACTTCAATTCTCCGGTCAGAGACAGCTCGCCAGCCATGTACCAACCGTCTATTTTCTCCTGATCGATGATTCCCATGGCGCACAAAATGCCCACGGCCAACGGCAAATCATAGGCACTTCCCGCCTTGCGCACATCTGCGGGAGCCAGATTCACGGTAATACGGGCAGGCGGCACCTTGAATCCGCAATTCTTGAGAGCCGGAAAAACACGTTCCTTCGATTCCTTGACCGCACCCTCGGCCAGACCGACCATGGTAAAACACGGCATACCGGAACGAGAAAAATCAACTTCAAGTTCGACTTTGAATGCATCTATGCCCATGAGGGCAGCGCAGGAGACTTTGGCTATCATTGAATTCCTTATAGTTCTATAACGTTATTAGCACACTATAGAGTTCAATTACGTACATCAAGCGCAATGCTCTCCGGGTATGCATAATTATAGAATTTTTTTGAAAGCACTCAATGACTGCGGACACATGCAAATCTGTTCAGGGTTGAATCAGCAATCCAGCTTTAGGGAAGTACTGCATAATTGTCCGCTGGCTTCGTTGCTTTAAAAACCTCAAATCCTAGCGTACAGGAAGTACGCGTCGGCCTTGATGTTTTCTTGCGCCTTGCCAGCGAATAATTCTACAGCACTTCCTGAAAATTGAATTAATCAGTACTTCCTTAGCTGAAGTCACAAGGGAAAAACCTGATGTGCTCATTTCCGTCAATCCTTTGCCCACGAACATAGTTATACACGTTTATGTCGTGAACATTTTGCAACCACAAGGGCTGCGTTTCTGCCTGAATTACAGGTGCCACATCATAGATCGCCGGATGATCCACCCAAAAAACCGTATGCGGATTCTCGCGACGTTCCACCAGACTCACAAACGCGTTGGTGACATCCTTGAAATCGTAAAAACATCCATCATGCAACTGCAACCCATTGGGGAAATTGATGTAAAGCTTATCAGAAGGCTTAAGACCCTCTGCATCCAATGAATCCACAATCTCATGCAAACAACGGACAAAACCGACCGAGAGTGCGTCGTCATTGTCCAGTCTGGTCGTCACGAACCATTCCGAATCCGGCGCGATCTTTTGCATGTGATCCACAACAGTGGGCATTATGGTTTCATAGGCACCGCAATAAACAGGAACAAAATTATGATATCCGGAAAAGGCCCTGATGAGTCCGAGAAAATATGCCGGTGTCTGCTCGTCAAAAAGAACCAACCAGCTAAAGTCCTGTTCTTGCTGAGCTTGAACAGTGGGAAAGCAATACTTTTGGAACAATTCAAACCGCAGGGAAAGCCACGTATCCTCAAGGCGTTCCGGGAAATCAATAGGATAAATATTAACGTTGAAACGTGTAATAATAAAATTATGGAAATTCATAGTTTTCTCCAATGCATAGAGTTGGCATCAGGATTAATTGCCATGAATAGCATCAAGCTCGTCAAGCAATAATAGGAATCCAATATCATAATATTGCCATCCATTCTTCACCCTGTTAAATAAAGGTTCATCGGAATTGAGAATACTTTTCAAAAAAGACATTAATACGATTTGACCGGATGAACCCTCTTTAACTGCTCAGTGATCGCCCATATATTTTCGTAAAAACGGGATGCACGATATGAGGTCCAGGCCGTGCGGCATACTTCTGAAATGCAGGTCAAGGAACTAGGTGTATCCAGACAACAAGTGGTTCGATAATAAACCATTATCACGCCTTTGACCGTTCACCAAAGTAAAATCACCTGCAACGCGTAAGGCATGATCGCCATAAACACTGATCAACAACCGCCCGGATGTCTGGAGCAGTATCCGAACAGCCATAATGCCCCGGACAAAGCGGCATACAGCCTATGGATTCTCCGTCCATTACCTGATAGACCCGAATCACAATCATGAAAACATTTTCGGAGGACCCATGCGGACCATAATTCTCACATTGATGCTCCTGTTGACCTTCACGGCCCCGGCTTTTGCCCAAGAAGAATCAATTACCGAGGAAAACCCGGCGACAGACGAAATTGCCGAAGAAGCAGAATACGCCGGACCGGTCGGAAACATCCGGCTCAAGGACGGATCGGCCGTTGAAATCACAGAACTAGAAAAACTCGGCAAATATTACATCTATATTTCAGGAAAACTCAATGGCCGATCCTCAACAGTCATAAGCCTGACCCGCCTGAAAGATCTCAAACGTTGGGCTTCCTTCACTTTCAAGGACCCATACAATTTCATCATCACCACTAAAAACGGCAAGGATCTGCGCTTTCTCGACTCCCGCATCTACTTAGGCAGCGACAGCCACGAAACCTTCTCATTCTACACCACCACAGACGACTACGAAAAAAAACTCATTGAAATCAACAAAGCCGATGTCACTTCCATCAACATCAATTAGGGAAACTCTGATTAATTCAATCTTCAGGAAGTGCTGTAGAATTATTCGCTGGCAAGGCGCGCAAAAAAGTCAAGACTGACGCGTGCTTCCTGCACGCTAGGGTTTGATTTTTTTGCAGCAACGAAGCCAGAGGGCAATTATGCAATGCTTCCTTAGCACAATCTCAGACCAAGGATATCTCATGACACAAGCCCGACGATTCGCTGCCATGCTTCTCATATGCGCCATGTCCATTTCTGCTGCAGGTTGCGGAGCCATCATTGTGGGCGGCGCAGCAGCGGCAGGCACCTATTTCTATTTGGATGGACAGTCCAGGGGGACATACAACGTCAGCCTGAACAAGGCCTATGAAGCTTCGCTGGCAGCCTGTAAGGAACTTGAAATTCCGGTTACCGAACAGAGCAAGAAACTTTCGTCCGCAACCGTCACTGGCAAACTCTCCGGCGATACAGTCACCATTTCCCTCAAACTTGTGGGTGACGACATCACCGAAATTACGGTCCGCGTCGGACTGATGGGTGATGAATCAGCATCATACCGCATCCAGAAAACCATCAGTAAACGATTTTAGCCAGCCACAGCCAACAAAAGGCCAGACCCCGAACGGTGTTCCCGCGCACACGGGTTTGGCCTTTTTCACCACGCTGACACCATCCTTCAAATCATCCTGCCACCCGGCCGCCCCTCAGGGCCACACACGCCACAAAAACAACTGGCCTCTTGACGTCTAGATGTTTTCTAGATAAAAAGATCGGTAAGTTTTGTTCTCTAATTTTCTTTGCATTGCAAGGGTGACGATTGGTGACGATACAAGTAAGTGCGGGCAGCAGCATTCAACTTGCTTTTGGCCTCATCCCCCGCAAAGCAGCTATCAAGTTCGGCAAAACAACCAGACTTGCCAGACCCGGAAACCCTGACACTCTCAAACCAGGAACAGGCATATATCATGGCCGACACATATACACATAAAAATCTTGCCGAACTCTGCGGTGTTTCCGAAACCACCATCAAAAGCTACCGTCGCAAATTCCCAGGATTCATCCCGGTCCTCACGCGCGGCAAACCCATCCGCTTCAAAAGCGAGGCCGCAGCCGTCTGTCTCAGAATTCGCGACTGTTTTGAAAAAGGCATGTCTGTCAACGAAACAGACAAAGTATTAAAGGAAAACTTTAAGGGACAATCAGCAGAATCACCCCGACGCGCTGCTGCCGCACCCACAGAAAGCAGCACTGTTTCCCCTGAGTATCTGGAAAAATTCTTCAAGACAGCGGGCCAGATGATGCAGGGAATGGCTTCTCTTGCCACTGCTCAGGTCAAGGCCGGGCAACGACTTGCACAGGTCGAAACCACTCTTGAAAAACTTGTCGAGATAGAAACCAGAAACAGCGAGGTCTTCAGCCAGCTGCTGACACATCTCAAGGCCCCATCCGCGAGTATTTCTCCGACTCCATCGCAAGCCGAAGCCGAATTTCCTGCACCTGAAAAAATTCGGGCGCGCAAGATCGTCAATGTCCGAAGTCCGGAAGGGGACGTCAAATCCTATTCCATTGAAAAGAACAAGACCGAGGTCGAGGTCGAGAGCAAATATGAACGGCCGTCCGATGCCTTCCTCAACACACCCATAGTCATCAGAAACGAACAGAGTGAATTTCTCGGCGTTCCCGGTCGACTCCCCCTGTCCGGCTTCATTGAAATTCTGGTGCGTGAGGCCGAGGAAGGCGGCGTGACCATGTCTCACTGGAAACACAAGGAAGACGTCTGGGTCTTTTTCATGGAAATCCCTGGCGGCGACTCTCACGAACTTCATTTTGCTTCCACGACCACACCAAAAGGAAATCTCGTGGTCCTTCTCAATCGTCTCGACGTGAACCAGAAACAGACAACGCCCCAGTTCCTCCAGGAATTCTTCCGTCAGGTGAAAGACAAGATATAACCGGCTCGCACGAGTTCATCTGTTTCACTCTCCGGTGAAAAGGAATTCATGGACATTCTGCTTATCGACAACAACGACAGCTTTACGCATAATCTCGAACACCTGCTGGCGATATCCACCAAGAGTGCTTCCATTATAGTGGAATCTCATGCCAATTTGACAACTCTTGCCTTCTCCCGCTTTGATCTGATTGTCATATCGCCCGGTCCGGGTGCACCAGTTGAATATCCCGGATATGAACGCATTTTCGCATCAGGCAAGCCCGTACTGGGCATTTGTCTCGGCATGCAGATCATGAATGAATATTGCGGGGGCAGAACCGGTCGCCTTCAGAAATGCATGCACGGCAAAACAGACACAATCGTGTTCAACGGAACAGAGCATATTGTGGCCCGATATCATTCCCTGTACGTCACACAACTCGGCAACGGATTGGAAATTCTCGCTGAAAATGCGGACTTTGTGCCCATGTGTCTTGGCAACCGCTCAAACCGGTGGCTCGGCTACCAGTTCCACCCGGAATCATTTCTGACCCCTCACGGAGGCGCATTCATTGACCATGCTCTCGACTATCTCGATCTCGGCTGATCAAAGCCGTTTCGTCGCATTTGCCGGGTACCTGGCCCGTGAAAAAGGAGCGGATCTGCTGCTTTCCTCATCAGGCTATCCAGCGAAAACACCCTCTGTAGCCGGGGTCCACCCCATGGCCGAATTGATAATAGAAAAAGACACGACGCCAGACGAAATCAAGAAATTCTGTTTCGGCACCCCTGCCCTGACCATGGGATTCGTGAGCTACTCCTACGGCATGAAATTACGCGGTGTGGCTTCGAACAAGGCAAGCGATTTTCCCATGGGGCACCTGAAAAAATATGAGGCAACAGCGGAATACCACCCGACCACCAATCAGGTTGTTTTCACATCCGAGAACAACCCCCTGATCACGGAATTGACGGAACGACTCGCCGCATTATCCGATGCTGCACCGAAAATGAAACTTCACGGCCTGCCTCACGCTCCGCCTGCGGCATCACTCAACCATGCAGAATACAAAGCAGGCGTACGCGAGACTCTGGAACGCATCCGGTCCGGCCACACCTACCAGCTCAATCTTTCCACCAGGTTCACCTGGAATTGTCCAAACCTCGACCCTCTTGCCCTCTTTTTCGACATGCGAAACAACCACCCCGCACCCTTTTACGCCTGGCTGAATTCCGGGTCCAGCCGGATACTCTCCACCTCGCCCGAACGATTCCTGCGCGTCACGGACGGGCATGTCCTGTCCCAACCCATCAAGGGAACCTTGAAATTCGACAAATATACCCCCGAGCTTGCCAGTCTCCTGACCGAATCACTCAAGGAAAGTGCCGAGCTGTCCATGATCGTGGACCTGATCAGAAACGACATTTCCGCCAATTGCACATACGGTTCGGTCTTCGTGGAAAATCACAAATCCGTGTTCGCAGTGGACACTCTTCTCCAAATGTATGCGGATGTTCATGGAGACCTGAAAAAAGATCGGGACTGTCTTGATCTCTTTTTCGATGCATTTCCCGGCGGGTCTGTCACCGGATGTCCCAAGCAAAACTCCATGTCCATCATCGAGGAATTGGAACCTCACAGCCGGGATGTCTATTGCGGTTCGGTGGTCGTTATCCGCGATACAATGAACATGGATTCCTCCATTGCCATCCGCACTGCTGCCTACGATATCAGCACAGGTAGCCTCGACTACTGGGCCGGAAGCGGCATCGTGGTGGACTCCAACCCCGCAAGCGAGTATCAGGAAACACTTGCCAAGGCGGAAAAATTTCTCACACTGGGGGGGCAATGATCCATTATTTCAAAAACGAATACAACCGTGAAGGATTATGTCTGGACCCTGCTGCCCCGGCATTTCGCTACGGTGCGGGGTTTTTTGAAACCATCTACTACAACGGCTCCAGAATCTGCCATCTCGACATGCATCTTGATCGACTGCTCGGCTCCCTCCGCGCCTATCAGATCGACTACGAAACCATTGATTTCGAACCCATCATCCGACAGATCATCAACCGCAACGGTCTTGAGGGACAAACCGCCCGCATCAACATATTCTATCCCATCGAATCCGACTCGGCCCACCCCGTTGTCATGGCAACACGACACGAACCCAGACCATACAAGGCATACCGTCTCTGCATCTGCAAGGATCACCACATCTCCTCACTCAACGCCCAGAAGACCACCAGCTACATGTTCTTCCATCTGGCCATGAAAAAGGCCTTGTCCCGGGGATTCGATGACGCTGCCCTGACCGATTTCGACAATACTCTTCTCGAAACCACCACCGGGGCGATTGTTCTTGAAAAAAACGGCGACTTCTTCCAAATGGACTCACCCTACCGACTCCCATCCACAGCCCTGGCCCTGGCCGAAACCGTCCTTGAAATACTCCCGGCAACCATTACCCTCGACTCCCTCCCAACATATCGCCACGCCTACATCCTCAATTCCATCATCGGAATGCGACCCATCGTTGCCATCGGCGAAACCGCCTTTGTACCGGACGAGGAAGCCTGTCGCACCGTGACCGAACTGGTCATTGAAGAGTAATGCCCCCGGCGGCTCAAGGAACCTTTCGAGAAAGGTTCCTTGAGAATCCTCCGAAGCTTTTTTCCTCTACACCGCCTGCAAGGAATACGTCCCCATTTGAACCGGATGGCGGTGTAGCTCGCTCTTCCGAATCCAAGGAACTTCCGCTTTGACAAATTATTACCAGATACAACGCGTACTCTTCTAAAGAAGGTTCGAGAGCAAGGCGCAAAAAAAAGAACAAGGCCGACGCGCACTCCTGTACGCAAGGGTTTGATCTTTTTGAAGCAACGCCGCTATCGGACCTTTTTCAACAGCCTACTTGACGGCAACCCAACTGCTGGCCATTGACACCAAAGTTACTGCGCCTGCTATAATGCCAAGCTGATCATATGGAAGGAATTGAATTTCAATAAAAAAAGGAGGGAAGTTAAGAGTTTGTGCTGTCACTGAATGAACAAGTGCCAACAATCCTATTCCCAATGCCGAACCAAACACGCCCTGAATGAAGCCTCCGGTAAGCAGGGGCCAACGAACATAGGCCGGACTGGCTCCCACCAGCGACAGGATTTCCACTTCGTCCAGGCGCGTCAGGAGCGAAAGCTTGATGGTATTATAGACCACCAGTGAAACGATGAGGGCAAGAAATCCGATAATAGGCCAGACAATTACCCGTGTAATAGTCATCCATCCCTGAGCAAGATCCGCCTGAAACGGGGTGTAATGGACCTTGTCCACGCCGGGCAGACTCTTGAGTTCGGTCAGCAGCCTTGCTGCCCATCCCTCGTCCTGGGCTTCGGGCGGCACGGCAAATGATGCCAGCCCGGAATACGGAAGCGGATTGTTATCTGCCAGCCAGGAAAAGTCGCCGGTCTCGCCAAGGGTGGTGGCAAGTTCGGTCAAAGCATTTTCAGGAGTAAATGTCTTGAAATCCTTGAGGTAATCCAATTTTCTAACAACCGCCCAATCCTTGAGTACGTCCTCGGTCTTGGTGTCTGCCTTCCAGTAAACCTGAAATTCAACTTCACCGCGGGACTTGAGCAGTTCGACATTGATATTGTGCAATCCAATAATGATGAGACCTGTCAGGAGAGTGACCATGCCAACCGCCACCAAGGTCAGCAACTGGGCCACGGGATGCAGACCGAAATCCGCAATACCGCGCAAAGTAAGTCGGAAGAGTTGACCGATCATTAGTCGTCCTCCTCGTTCTCTTCATTAATAGAACTTTCACCATCAGTGACTATGCAGCCGTCCTGTAAATGAAGGATGCGCGCCTCGGGTACGCAGTCGAGCACTTCGCGGCTATGCGTGGCCATGATGACTGATGTGCCATAGGTGTGAAACTGCTTGAATATATCCATGAGGTGCATGGTCAGATCAAAGTCGAGGTTTCCGGTCGGTTCGTCAGCCAGGATCAGCTCCGGGTTGGCAACCATGGACCGGGCAATGGCTACGCGTTGCTGCTCACCGCCAGACAGTCTCTCGCAGGTGGAATAGCTCTTGGTCTCAAGTCCCATGGCACGGACAATGGCGCGCACCCGTCTCTCCAGGTTCATCCTCGGCATACCCCGGACTTCCAGAGCCATGGCAACATTGTCGAACACCGTGCGTTTCGGAAGAATCTTGAAATCCTGAAAGACAACCCCAACCTTGCGGCGCAGTTGCGGAATTTGACGTTTTCTGAGGTTGTTGAGCTGAAATCCGGCCACTGATGCCCGGCCGCGATTGACCGGCAATGCGCCATACAACATGCGCAACAATGTGGTCTTGCCCGCGCCGGAATGTCCGGTCAGGAACAGAAACTCACCCTTGCCCAGAGTGAACGAAATATCCTTCAGAGCCCAATATGCCCCGAAATTATAGGAGAGGCGATCCACTTTAACCATCATGCGTGACTTTGTACCTGCCTGAACGCAATATTGCAAGAATACCTGCAACAATCCAATTACCTTCAGCGTCTCATCCGCTTTGAAGTGAAATTGATCCTTGTCTTCGCTCGTGGTGACAATGGATTGCCCTGAAAACAATTTAAGGGCCTTGCTTGAAAAGACTGTCAACAGGATTAGTTGCCCTTTTTTCGATCCTTCTTATCCCCCTGACGCCCGTTTTTGCCCGAGTCCGAAAACCGGGGTTATGCTTCTCGCGATTCCCGAAGAGTGGCTTCGGGAACACGCATCCCGGTTCGGGGCGGGCTTAGAGTCCGCCCCATTTCAAAGCCAAAAAAAAAACCATGGGAGAAAGGGCCATGAAGTAGACTATGGAGCCATTCCAGGCCATATTTTATTTGACTAAATGTTACCCCAAATAGCCTCTGTGACAAATTCATAATAGCACCAAAAAAATATTTTTTTATAAATAAAACTAATATTTCTTACAATTTTAACATAAAATCAGTACTTTATTAATTTATATGCTTTTTCGTACAAAATCATCACAAACACCACACAATCCACAAAGAAAGGCCTGCCGAAATATTTCCGACAGACCTTTCTGATAGTATGTCTTTTCGGGCTAGAAACTCGGAATATCGTCCACCTTCTCGGACAGCAGGAAATTGCCCTCCTGAATCCACTTCTTGAGCTTGTCAGCCACTTCCAGGGACATGGAATAGCTGGTGATAGGCACGGTCGAGGTCTTCTTGCCGTTGACCTCTATTTCGCCACTTCTAAGCTCTTCGAATGTGACCCGAGCCAATTCGCGTGAGATGCCGTTGGGGTAATCGTATCCATAGTCCTTGACCGGCATGGTGATATCCGCATCGGATACCCCGGTGAACCAGGCCATTTCCTCGTTGAGCATGGGAATGGGAATACCCACGCCTACTGCGAGAGATACGCCATAACCGAGCAAAGACTGGGCGCGCACATAGTGGGCATCCATCTGCTTGAAATCGCCCTTGACCATCAATGTGCCTGAGGGATTTTTCGGCAACCCGCGCTCGTCGCGCTGGGGTTTCTGCACATGCTGGGTCCCTTCCCCTATGACGTAGCCGACGCCGCCGCCAAGGAAAATGCGGGTGCCCATGCCTATGGTCTTGTAATACGGATCATTGAACAGCGGTGAAAGCTGTCCGGCAGTGGCAAAATTGGCATTGGAACAATTGGATTTCAACGGTCCCATGTATGTATAAATAGTCCGGCTGGTCAGGTTAACGGCACAATTATAATTCTGGTAGCAATTGCGCGGATTGAGCATAACGGCATTGGGCAGATCTGCCAAAGTGATGTCCTTGTCCAATTCCCGGCGCGGGTAGCAGTCGGTACCATATGCCTTGGCCCTGAGATGAACAGCCTTGCCACGAAGCAAATCTTCCATAACATGGGCTCCACCGTACGAAAAACGTCCGGGATGAACCTTGTTAAGGGGATCGTCCTCGCTGGGCTCTGCACACCCCAAATACGCATCCACAGCGGCAATGCCCGAATAACATGGAACGTTGTTGAGCCACATGCTGGATACTTTCATGACCGGGGGCTGCTGCCCAATATTAAAAAGCAATCCAGAGGAACACATGGGTGAAAAGGTTCCGGTTGTGACAACATCGACCTCCTGGGCCGCACGAACCTTTCCTTCCTTTCTGACGATCTCAATCATTTCCTCGGCATTGACCACAACAGCTTTACCCTTGCGGATGCGCTCGTTGATTTCCTTGATCGTCTTATTTACCTGGTGTTGGACCATGGTCCCTCCAAACGTATTTTGGGCATTTTCACTATGTTTTCAACAGGAATCGCATCATGTCTCAAAAATTGAGTGAAATCAACGAATTTGTCCGGCAAAACCGACCATGAAGGCTTGGCTTTAGCTATATTTTAAGGTATAGATTCGAAGGAAATGAGGAAATATTTCAAGGCTTGGTTTTTGTATTTTTTTTAACAATTATACTAAATAGTTACAGTATGACTTTGAATCAAAAGAATATAGAGTGAAACAGTCCCTTCGCCAGCATCTCATCCAGACCTGCACGGAAGAAGAACTCAATCGTTGGTTCGACCCTCTTCATTTCGTATATACTGAGGAAAACAAACGGATAACCGTTGGTTTTCCCCATGCATTCTTTGCAAAATGGTTTGAAAACGAAATCCAGGATAAGTTTGAAGCCCAACTCAACATGTTTTTGGGTAACGGCTATCTTGTCAGTTACCAGAATAATGGTTCATCCGACCGAACCATGGGTGTTCAACCATCTGAAGTTATAAAACGAATTGATTTTCCGTTCGGTCAGGAATTCACTTTTGAAACTTTTCTGATCAATAAAAAGAATTACTTTCCCATAGCCTCAGCCAAAGAGGTTGCCAAACAATCTGGTTCCCTGTTTAACCCATTCATAATATGTGGTCCCGGCGGCTCAGGAAAAACCCACCTCTTGAAGTCAGTGGGTAACGAGATCAGCAAGAAAAACGATTACTCCACCATTTTCATGGGTTCCATGGATGAACTCAATTCACTGTACACGATCCGTTTCAAGGGAGATCCTTTCAAGGCGCGTAATCATCTGCTCGAATATGATTTTCTTTTTATTGATGATTTCCACAAAATCAGGGAATACCCACATTTTCAGCAAGAATTAATAAATATTTTCAATCATTTCTACGATAATAAAAAACAAATGATGTTCGCCTGTCGCGACAAGGTCACTACATACGATTTTCTGGACAGCAGCTTACAGTCCCGCCTTGGTTGGGGACTTATTGTCACCCTGAAAGAACCTGACCTGGAAATCAGGGTCGGATATATTCAGCACCAGGTCCGCATGAAACAACTTTCCTTGAGTAAGGAACAAATTCTGACTTTGGCCCAACGATTTTCGGACTTCCGCTATCTTCAGGGCATCCTTCTTAAATTGTTTGCCTACAAGGAATTGGTAAAAAAAGACCTGACCCAAAAAGATTTCGATCACATTCTTGCTAATACCGAAGAAAAAGCCACAGACGATTTAACGGCAAAGAAAATCATGCTTGTGGTAAGTGAACATTTCAATATCCACATCAAGGATCTGGTCGGAACAAAACGACATCAGCATATAGCCCAGGCAAGACAGGTAGCCATGTATCTCTGTCGTCAAATGCTGAGTTTTTCCTACCCTTCCCTTGGACGTTCATTTGGTGGTAAAGACCATTCAACTGTCTTGTACTCGGTTAAAAAAATAGAACAATTACAGGAAGATGATTTCGAATTGAAACAACTGTTGAAAACTTTGAAGAATAAATGTCGTATGTCGTGACTTGAGAGTAAATTGACTTTTTTAAGAACAATTGGTTTATAAATCCCGACAGGGAGTGTTCGAATAAATTTATTTGATTCCTGCTACTTAAGGCGAAAAGGAACAAAGGAACCGAGACAATAAGTCTCAATTAAGGAGAACTTATTTATGTTTCTGAAAGTGAACAGAGATGAGATCATTGAAGGCTTGCAGAAGTCGGCAAACATTATCCCGGCCAAAACCGGTGCTGCATTCCTTCGTACCATCTGGCTCCAGTGCGAAAAAGGAAACCTCAATATCATGAGCACGGATTCAAATCTTGAGTTCATGGGTTCCTATCCGGCAACCATCGACGAAGAAGGTTTGGCCGGAGTACAAGGTCGTGCATTCTATGATCTGGTAAAGCAGCTCAGAAGCAACCAGGGAGAATTGACTATCCGCACCGATAATGAGAGTCAGAACGTGTTGGTCGAGCAAAAGGTAAGAAAATACAAATTCCCGGTAAACGATCCGGAATGGTTTCAGAAATTTTCCACTTTCCCGGATAATGGCACCGTATTCTGGTCAGGTGATTTCCTGCATGAGATTATCGATAAAATTTCATTTTGCATTTCCGATGAAGATTCCATGGAAGCCATTGCTTGTATTTTCATAGCTCCCCGTGAAGTTATGGGAATAAAAAAGGTCGAAGTGTGTGGACTTAACGGGCATCAGTTTGCAATGTTTAATTTTGTAAATGATGATATTTACAATATGCTTCCTGAAGAGGGAGTGCTGATCCAGAAAAAATATCTGGCTGAACTCAAGAAATGGCTCACTGCTGATGAAATAGAATTGGCAATCAGCGAAAAGCGTCTGTTTTTCCGTACCGGTGACAAAAGGGAAACCTTCACTTTACCGCTGTCATATTATCAGTATCCGAATTATCATAACTTCCTGGCCAAATTGGGTGACGATGATGTCTCCACCCTGGAAGTAAACATACTTGAGATGGTGGATGCCCTTTCCCGAGTGGCATTATTCAACACTGATTCAAATCGTTGTGCCTACTTTTCCTTTGACGAAAGTGAATTGACGATTTCTGCCCAGGGCCAGGAAACCGGAATGGCCCGTGAATCCATTGATGCCACCTTTAGCGGCGACATGAAACGGATCGCATTTCCAACAAGAAATCTGATCGATATATTGAACCATTTGAATTCCGAAACTGTGAAGTTCACCCTCACCGGCACAGAAGCCCCCTGCGGCCTGACCGGTACCGATGATCGTGATTATCAGGTAATCGTCATGCCCATGATGATTCAGGAAGAGACTTACTACACCGAGGAAAACGCCTAGATGAGTGAACATCTGTACAACGCTGAGTCAATTACCGTCCTTGAAGGACTTGAGGCTGTCAGAAAACGTCCGGCCATGTATATCGGGTCCACTGATATTCGTGGTTTGCACCATCTGGTCTATGAAGTCATCGACAACTCGATCGATGAAGCCATGGCCGGATTTTGTGACAAGATAAAAGTCACTCTGCATATGGACAATTCCTGTACCGTAACCGACAATGGTCGCGGTATTCCTGTGGAAATGCACAAAAAAGAAGGAGTACCGGCGGTTCAGGTCGCCATGACTACCCTTCATGCCGGTGGTAAATTCGATAACGATTCATACAAGGTCTCCGGCGGCCTGCATGGTGTCGGCGTTTCCTGCGTCAACGCCTTGTCCGAATTCATGGAAACCACGGTTAAACGCGATGGAAAAACATATCGCATTAAGTTTGAACGAGGTTATGTTTCCACCTCTCTGGAAGAAGTCGGTCCGGCTACAACCACGGGTACAACCCAGCGTTTTCGTCCTGATGAAGAAATATTCGAGGTAAACCAGTTTGATTATGATGTGCTGAGAAAGCGCTTCAAGGAACTGGCTTATCTTAATTCCGGGCTTGAAATAGAGTTCAAGGATGAACGGGCAGGTGAACAGGAAAGCGAGAAATACAAATTCGAAGGTGGAATTGTTCAGTATGTGAAGGACCTCAACGGCGGCCAGAGCACTATCGGTGAGATAGTGTATGGTGAGGGTGAGTCCGAAAACATGATTGTCGAATTTGCCTTGCAATATACTTCGTCATACAAAGAAAACACTTTCACATTCGCCAATAATATCCGCACAATCGAAGGTGGAACACATCTGGCTGGTTACAAGACCGCCCTCACCAGGGCTATCAATAACTACGTTCAGAATGGAGATTTGCCGAAAAAGTTGATCAAGAAACTGACTGGTGATGATGTTCGCGAAGGTCTTACTTCTGTCATTTCGGTCAAGTTGCCTGATCCGCAATTCGAAGGCCAGACAAAGACCAAGCTCGGAAACTCAGAGGCATCCGGTCTGGTGGCTGGTGTTATTTACGAAAAACTGAATACCTTCTTTGAGGAAAATCCCAAGGAAGCGCGGTTTATTATCGAAAAAGTAGTTGATGCATCTGTTGCCCGTGAAGCGGCTCGCAAGGCTCGTGATCTGGTTCGACGCAAAGGTGCCCTGTCTGACAATTCACTGCCTGGAAAGTTGGCTGACTGCCAATCCAAGAATCCTGCGGATTCCGAAATCTTCATTGTTGAGGGTGATTCTGCAGGAGGCTCGGCCAAACAGGGCCGGGATCCGAAAACTCAGGCCATTCTGCCGCTGCGAGGCAAGATCCTGAATGTTGAGAAGACCCGCATGCACAAGATGCTCGGCAACAAGGAAATTAGGGCCATGATCACGGCTCTAGGTATTGGCATCGGCATGGAAGAAGGCGAAAAGGACTTTGACAAGCTGCGTTATCACAAGGTCGTTATCATGACCGATGCTGATGTTGACGGCTCCCATATCCGCACGTTGCTCCTGACATTTTTCTTCAGGCAGTACGAAGAGCTGATCAACCGTGGCAATTTGTATATTGCCCAGCCACCCCTTTATCGTGCTCACAAGGGCAAGTTTGAACAGTTTATCAAGGACGATATTGAACTTGATAATTTCCTCATGGAAAAAGTTGGGACCGGTGTGACCATCAAGGCACAGTCCGGTGAGTTGTTCGCGGAAAAGAAACTCATGGACATTATGGACAAGATTCGTTTCATACGTGCCAAGTTTAATGAAGCCGAGATGATGGGTATCGAGCCAACTCTTTATCGTGCCATGATGGATTATCAGGAACGCATCTCTTATACCCACTTCGAGTCTCATTCCCCGGAAGACTTTAAAAAAGACTTTAAGAAAATGGGGTACATAGTAATCATAGACACTGAGCGTGACTATGAAATGGAAAAAGATCGTACATATGTGATCTTTGAAAATGATAATGGTCACCGTTTGCGTCTGTCCATGGAGTTTTTCTACTCCAAGCTCTACAAACAGGGTTACGGGACATATAACGAACTGAAAGAAGTGTGTGGTGGATTTGACTTTTCCTTGCAACTCAAAGACCTGGAGAAGCCTGTAAGTGGTCTTTTCAACGTATATAACGAAGTTATGGAAGAGGCTCAACGCGGTTGGCAGATTCAACGCTATAAAGGTTTGGGTGAAATGAACCCGGATCAGCTTTGGGATACCACCATGCATCCTGAAAAGCGGACCATGCTTCAAGTGACCATTGAAGACGCGGCCGGAGCCAATGATATCTTCATGGATCTCATGGGCGACAACGTTGAACCCAGACGTGAATTCATCGAAAAGAATGCATTAGCAGTCCAGGAATTGGACATCTAGATTACGCATATCCAACCACGCCGCCAATCCGAAGTTGTACGTTGGCAGAAATTGGCAGGCGGTGTGGACATAAAAGTTTAGGAGATTCCTGAGAATCATTAAAAAATGATTTTCAGGCCGCCGGAGGCAAAATGATTGAAGGTACGGTTACAATCGAAAGTGAACTCAAGAAAAGTTATCTTGAGTATTCCCTTTCGGTCATTATTGGGCGTGCAATTCCCGATGTACGTGATGGGCTGAAGCCTGTTCACAGGCGTATTCTGTTCGCCATGCACGATCTGGGAAACTATCACAACCGGGCGTACAAGAAATCCGCTCGTGTGGTCGGTGATGTCATCGGTAAATACCATCCGCATGGTGATTCGTCAGTGTATGACGCATTGGTCAGAATGGCGCAGGATTTTTCCATGCGCGACATGTTGGTGGATGGTCAGGGTAACTTTGGTTCCATTGATGGCGATTCCGCGGCTGCCATGCGTTATACTGAAGTCCGCATGGCTAAGCTTTGCTCGGAATTTCTTGGAGACATCGAGAAGCAGACGGTTGATTTCAGGCCGAATTACGACAACACCATGCAGGAACCGTCGGTGCTTCCCACCAAGGTTCCGAACCTGCTGCTCAATGGTACAACCGGTATTGCAGTTGGTATGGCGACAAATATCCCGCCACACAACCTGAGTGAACTTATTGATGGCTGCATGCATTTGCTGGACAACCGCGAGTGTACAGTCGAAGACCTGATGCAGTTTGTAAAAGGTCCGGATTTTCCGACCGGAGGCATGGTCTTTGGCGGGCAGGGTTTGTACGATGCGTACACCACTGGTCGCGGCTCCATCAAAATGCGTGGAGTGGTCGAAGTTGAAGAGGCCGCAAAGGGAAAGAAAGAGTGCATCGTTATCAAGGAAATTCCTTATGCGCTCAACAAATCCACCCTGGTTGAAAAGATTGCGGCCCTGGTCCACGAAAAGAAGATCGACGGTATTTCCGATCTGCGTGATGAATCTGACCGCAACGGAATTCGTATCGCCATTGATCTGAAACGTGGTGCCATCGCTGATATCATCATAAATTCCCTGTACAAATATACACAGCTTGAATCCAGCTTTGGCATCAACATGATGGCGGTTGTTGGCAAGCGGCCCATGCTTCTCAATTTGAAGACCGCTCTGTCACATTTTCTGGATCATCGTCGTGAAGTGGTTATCCGCCGCACCAAGTTCGATCTCGACAAGTGTGAAAAGCGCGTCCACATTTTGGAAGGTTTGCGCATTGCGCTCGATAACATCGACGAAGTGGTCAAGCTCATCCGCGCATCCCAGTCGCCGGAGGAAGCTCGCGAAGCACTTATGAATCGTTTTGAGTTGTCCGAGATTCAGGCCAGAGCCATTCTCGATATGCGCTTGCAGAAGCTCACTGGTCTGGAGAGTGACAAATTACTCGCCGAACTGGCCGAGTTGATGAAGATGATTGAGTACTTCGAGTCCATTTTGGGCAACGAAGAAGTTTTGAGAGGCGTTATTCGTGACGAATTGAAAGAGATCAAGGAAGTTCACTCCACTCCGCGTAAATCGGAATTGCTTCTGACAAACCCGGATTCCATTGATATCGAAGATCTCATTCCGGACGAGGAAACGGTCATTACCCTGAGCAAGCGCGGCTACATCAAGCGTACGCCGCTGTCCAACTACACGGCCCAGCGTCGTGGTGGAAAGGGTATTTCGGGCGTTCAGACTGGTGACGGAGACTTTATTCACACCTTCATGATGACCACCAATCATCAGCACTTGGTGCTGTTCACCAATATGGGCAAGATGTTCAAGATCAAAGCTCATCAGGTGCCTGAAGGCAGTCGTTACGCCAAGGGCGGCCATGTGGCCAACCTGCTGCCGCTGGACAAGGAAGAGCATATCACCACAGCCCTGTCTCTGCGTGAGTTCGACGATGACCGCTTCTTCCTGTTTGTGACCAAGAAGGGCATGATCAAGCGATCCTCCATTGGTCTGTACGGCAATTGCCGCGCTACGGGCATACGGGCCGTTAATCTGCGTGAAGGTGACGAACTGATGATGGTTCGCGAGATTGATCCTGATGTTGATTGCATCCTCGTTACCCGCGATGGCTCGGCCATTCGTTTCAATATCAATGATGCACGGCCCCTTGGTCGCGCCACCGCAGGAGTCAAGGGCGTTGCCCTTCGTGGCGATGATCAGGTTGTTTCCTGCGTTGTCACGGGTGATCCTGATCGCGATCAGCTACTGACCGTTTCGGAAGGCGGCTTTGGCAAGCGTACCGGCATCGATCAGTACCGTGTCCAGGCGCGTGGCGGAATGGGCATCCTGAACATGCGTTTGACCAACAAGACCGGCAGGGTCATTGGGGCACGCATGGTCAATGAAAGCGATGACGTCATCCTGCTGACTACGGCCAACAAGGTCATTCGAATGAGTGTCTCCGAAGTCAGTCAGACCCGTGGTCGTGCCACTCAGGGTGTCCGTCTGGTCCGCATGGGCGGCGACAATCTCGTTGCCGGGTTTGACCTAGTCATGGATGATGATGACACGCTTAAGGACGTTGAAGTTTAAGGTTCAAATGAAACGCATATTATTGCTGATATTACTGGCCACGGCGATAAGTATCGCCGTGGCCTGTTCCAATCAGTCGTCTCCCGGACGGGAGGATATTGATCAAGCTCGCGAGGCTTATTCCAAAGGATTTTATCTTGAAGCTGAAAAGGATTACGAGCGGTATCTTCAGGTGGAACCTCAGGGAGAATTTCGCAAGGAAGCCTGGGACAGGCTGAGTGAAATTTCCGTGACCATCAAAGGCGACTATGACCGTGCTGTTGTCCTGTTGGAAGCCATGTATCTTGAATTGAGTGCGAACAATGATGAAGCATGGCAGATCATGTTTCAGCTTGGCGAAATATTCGAAGAACTCGGCAATCAGCAAAAAGCAATAGAGTCCTTTGAAAAATGCTATATCCATGCGGCTGATTCTCCTGACAATATGTACAAGACTCAGTTGCGCATGGCCCGACTGTATCGTTCCATGGGAAATTATGATCTGGTGACGATTACACTGGAAGGTTGTGCCGCTTCGGATATTGATTCCGAATACAAGGCCAGGTGTCTGTACGAGTTGGCTCAGAGTTACACTTTCATCAGCAGCTGGAATCAGGCCAAAAGGCCTTTGGAAATGTTGTTTGAGTTGGAAAATGTATCCGAAGAAATCAAAGCTATGGCAGTTTTTCTTTTGGCCGATATCTACGAAAATGAACGAGACTATGCCAAGACAAGGGAATTATTGGAATCCATTTTGACTACCTATCCCAATCCGAAGGTTGTTGAATCAAGGTTGGCCAGCTTGCAGCATGCTCCCCCGCCACCCGATGTCCCTGTGCCTCCAGTTGTGAATAAATAAAATCCTCTTTAAATTAGTATGTTGTCAACCGTAATCACGGTGACTTTGTCAGTACTCTGAAAAAACCTGATGCAAGTCGGGTTTTTTCAGGCATAGGCATTTTTTTAAGAGGTATGTGCCTTATTCAAAATAGCCATTGCATTATTTTGGCAAGCCGGATAATACATTTATAAAGTTATTAAGATTTACAGCTTCAGGCGGTTATGATTTAAGTGTTGCGTAAAAAACCACGGCGCACCCTGCTTCATTCAATCAAGGCTTTCGGCTTCTTGTCCGGGCTTCTTTGGTTGATGGTTCTTTTTTCTGCACCCCCTGTTTTCGCTCAGCCCATTCGTCAGGTTCTTATTCTCAATTCTTACAATTATTCCGCCCAATGGACCTACTCAATTACCAGAGGTGTGGAAGAAACTCTTCTCGCCCATGATCCGTCCACTAAAATAATGGTGGAGTTCATGGACACGAAAAAGCATGTAGATCCTGAATATTACAAGATACTTGCAGATCAGTTTCGTATAAAATACGGCCGGATGAAACTGGATGCCGTGATAACTTCCGATGACAATGCTGTTAATTTTGCCCTTAAGTACCGCACGAGTCTGTTTCACGATGCCCCAATTATTTTTTGCGGTGTGAATAATCACAATTTGCCAACGGACACGTTGTTCACGAACATCACCGGTATTTTTGAGGCCCCTGATATTGCAGGATCTCTCAATGCTGCCTTGAGCCTCGACCAGAAGATCGAAACTTTTTATATTGTCATAGACGAAACCACATCGGGAAAGAGTATTCGGGCCGATGAGGAAAGATTAGTCAATCTTTACAAGGGCCGTATTGGTCTGGTCTGGCTGCAGGGATTGTCAATGGGTGAGTTGGAGGAAAAGCTGTCAAGTCTGCCGGAGCAAAGTGCAGTTTTGTTTGTTACCTTCAACAGGGACAGGCTTGGTCAGACATTTACGTTCCATGAAATACTCAAACGTATCCATGCTGTATGTCAGCGGCCCATATATGGCCTGTTTGATTTCTATCTTGGTAACGGCATAGTCGGTGGCATGCTGACATCTGGGAAGTATCAGGGAATAATGGCTGCCGAGTTGGCTATTCGTATCATGAACGGTGAAAATCCGGATTCCATTCCGGTTGTATTGCAAAAGGCAAACCGGTATATGTTCGATTTTTCAGAAATGCGGCGATTTGGGTACATTCAAGAAAACCTTCCACCTGAAAGCATTGTTATAAATGCGCCTCGCCCTATCTACGAAACGAACAAATATGAACTAATGATTGTGGTTGTTCTGATTGTTTTCCTGTCCGTGGTTATTGTTATTCTTCTTGCCAGTATTCGGGCCCGTAAAAATGCCGAAATCGAACTTGAACAACTCAACAGCTATCAGGAAACCCTGATCGAGCAACGAACTGAGGAACTTACCGAACGTTCCAAGGAATTGGAAATAGCCAACTATGAATTGAAACAACTTGGTGATCTTAAAACTGCTGTACTCAATACCGTTTCGCACGATTTACGTACGCCTCTGACTTCGGTACTTGGTTTTTGCAAGATCATTGATCGCGACTTCAAACGATTTTTTCTGCCATTGTGCGAAGGTGTCGATGAATTGGAAGGAAAAGGCGGACGCATCCGGAAAAATCTCAGCATAATTGAGGAAGAAGGTGAACGCCTTACCCGTCTTATTAACGATTTTCTTGATCTTTCGAAAATTGAATCCGGACACATGGTCTGGAATAATACCCTGATTGACGCAACTGAACTTCTCAAGCAGGTCGAACCGGTTCTGCATGGATACTTTCCTGATTCAAGGGTTTCCCTGAATATCGATATTGGACATGGTCTGCCCAGGATTGTGGCTGACCGGGACCGGTTGTTTCAGGTCTTTAATAATCTGGTTGGAAATGCCGCCAAATTTACCGAGGAAGGCATGGTCTCGGTCGTTGCCGATACCACCGAAGAAGGTTGGCTCAAGGTGGTCATTTCGGATACAGGTGTGGGTATTCCTCCCGATGTAGTGAATCGTATTTTTGAAAAATTCTATCAGGTCTGCCAAGATGAAAGCGCTACGGAAATATCACGTGGAAGCGGCATGGGCCTGGCCATTTCCAAGCGAATAATCGAGCACTATGGCGGACAGATTTTTGCCAGCAGTACAGTCGACAAAGGTTCGTCCTTTACTTTTACCATTCCTTCGACCTGATAGGAAAACCAGCCGAGCCTGTTTGGTTTTTCACAATGACAGTTTTGTTGTTTTTCTTTTGTCATGTACCGGAATCAACAGGTTGCGAAACCTTTCGGGCTGGGATACGGTGCTTTCCGCGTATGTAAAATATTAAGTGTGAGTCCCCGAAATATATGAAAATTCGTATTGCAACATCTTTATTTGTCCTTTTCCTGATCGCCCCCATGGTTTATGCGGAAGATACTGATTATCTGTCACTTCTGGCGCAGGAATCAGAGATTCAGGCCATTGCCACGGTTGGCGAAGTTCTGATCATGAGCAACAATGCCGATGGAACGTTCAAAAGGATAAAGTTCAACCGGGTCTATGCCGTAACACCTTACACCCCCATGTCTTTTGTCGGAGGCTGCAAGACCCTGAAGTATTCCTGGCAGAAAAGAACTCCGGGAATGGTCTATTTCAAGCCTCGCCCTGGTCAGCGTGTGTATGTGACCATTACCACCAATGGCGGAGCTATCACCAGCTATACCCCCATCAATGCCGAACTTGATCACGTGGTCCGCAAGGAACCACATCGGCTTGCGTACAGCAAGGGCCGGGCAAGCATCATACCCAATCAGGACTGATGGCGATAGCAGTTTGGCTGAAGCGTGATCATTGATTCGTCTTTATCAAGCACATCATTTTGAGATGTTCCGGCAACAGCCGGGGCATCTTTTTTCGTGCAAGCAATTTCGGCGCGAGAATATGGCTGTTGGTTATTTACGCGGAAGCTTTTTCCAGATCGGCAAGGAGTTGTTTTCTGTCTAATCCATAGCGGCGGACGACTTCGTCGATGGTTTCAAAGAGGGCTTTGCACAACAGGCACTCGCCGGCCTGTTCATCTCTGGAACGGAATACCGCTTCGGTGTTCGGATAGCGATGGACGATGTCAAGAAGTGTCATGTCCCGCGAAATGCGCTCAGTATTCATGGATCAGTGCCCTTGTCGGGGGTTCCGTGTATTGCTTCGGACAAGGCGGATGGAATATGGGGGACCAGTTCGAATATGTGTGAGCCGGGGTTGGGCTTGGCTTGAGAGCCTGCAAAACGGTTGGCCTGAGCCGCAATGCGAGCGGATTCTGGTATGGAACGGCCAGACTCTATAAGGGCTGAGACAATGCCTGTCACGGTGTCTCCCGTTCCTCCCATTGCTTCCATGGCTTCTTCTACAGGTTCGGACACTGTTGCCAGGATGCCATCACCATTGGCAATGTAGTCGATGTTTCCCTTGACCAGCAGGAAGGAAGCGGCATTGTCGTTGGCATAGGCCCGGGTAATCAGATCAGGGGTGTTATTGCCATCATGCAGGATGAATCCCCGGGTGTAAAAGGGATGGGGCGCGGTTTCGTCTGCAAGGAAGGCCAACTCCCCGGCATCAGGGGTGAAAAGATCATAGGCCGAGGACTGACCGCTCATTTTTGCGGCATACATGAACCCGGCATCGGCAATGAGTCTGGGTTTTGCGGACATGGACTGAATGGTCAATATGATTCTGTTGTGCCAGTCCACGTCCGGTTGGAGATAATGGAAAACAATGGTTGAATACAGCCTTTGGGGCAGGACTTCGACCAGGTGGCGATACAATTCCCGGCTCCCGGCTCCCAGACCCTGATCGCCTATCAAAAAAGCATGGGGAAAGGGTAGTCCCAAATGGCTGGAGGCTCGTACCGCAGCCATTAGCAGGGCTGGAGTTCCCCGGTCCGGGGCAATCGCATGTCCGTCGACCATGAGCGTATCGCCTTCAAGGGTCACTGGACCATCCAGAAGCGGAATTGTCAGGTCCGGTACTGTTCCTACAATGGCAAGCATTTTCGTTTCATCTCCTCAAAGGCCAAATCCAGGGCATAGCCGCATAGCGTGTGTCCTATTTCTCGCGGGCTGGGGGCATCAAACAGGGAGTGTCCGATCATGCGTGAGGCAAGAAACGGTACATCTGGGCAGCCGCCACCGGAAACATTGACAATGATGTAGGTCCTTTTTTCCACGGTCAACTTCATGTTTGCGGCGCGAATCATGATGTGTTCGCCAAAATCCTTGATCTGAAACAGGTCCACCGGGGTGAGCAGCGGACCAGTTACAGGGACTACCTCCAGAGGTGAAGATCCTGAACCCATCAGACTTCGCAGAATGTTCAATTCTTCGATGAGCGGAAATTCGACCACCAGATCACATCCGGTTTGTATTTCGGGAGGAGGGCCCATGACCTTGATGTCCCAGCCCTCCTCCTTCAGGATTATCTCTGCCTGAATGACTTCGCTGGTGTTTTCAAAAATGAGCAAGCCTCTGTCAGCGCGACGACAGCTTTTTCGCCGGGCCTGCCATTTCCTGAAAAAACCGAAGAGAGTCATGATTAATTTCCAATAAGTATGAGACGGTACTCGTCTCCATTTTCGGTGACGGATTCCACATGCCACCCTTTGCCCTGTGCGGAGCGAGAAACGTTTTCCTTGGCAGCTTCGGTGTCTACCATAACTTCAAGTTTGCCAGATCCCATACTTTCAATCTTGGCCAATGTATCCAGAACCGGCTGAGGGCAGGACAGCCCGCGTGCGTCAATAACTTCACTCATGACCTTTTCTCCTTACCAATCCGTTATGCTTTCTTGCGCATTGTAAAACCGATGAACAGGCATACCGCCAGACCGATGAATACGGCTGCAATTCCGTGAGGGCCGACACCCTTGGGTGAGCTGGCAAGCCCAAAATTATGGGCAAAAGCTGCGCCAACGATCATGCCGAATACGAATACGGCAGAGTCGCCATCGCCTTCACCGGCCATAAAGAGCTGTCTGCCGGGACAACCACCTGCCAAGGCAAAGCACAGTCCGGCCAGAAGCATGCCTGCAAAGTTCCAGACTGCCTGGGAATGAGCCACGGGCTGGCCTTCAAAGCCTACATTGACCTGCCCCAGGACGAGGTTCATGGCGAACGCGGCTACCAGAAGGGCCAGAACACCGGAAAACAGGTGTACCTGCCTGAAAAGTATCAGGTCACGGAAGGCACCCATGGTGCAGAAGCGACTCCTTTGGGCAAGTGCACCCACCAGCAAGCCCACGGCCAAGGCAATGAGCATAGGGGCGTGCATGGCTCCTGGGCCTTTGAGGCTATAAAGCAAAATGCCGGATTTGGCTTCGCCTTGAATCTGGGGGAATAAAAATAGCAGAACTAGAAAACCTGCCATTATCAGGGGCATGAGCAGACCGACCGAGGTGTAAGTCTTCTGGCTTCGGCCAAGGTTGTAGCCCTTGCGGAAGAACAGGGTTCCGATCCAGACTCCGACCACAAGACCGAGGATTCCGAAAATGGCATTGAGATCGCCGCCAGCCAGTCTGAGCAGTGCTCTCCAGGGGCATCCCAGAAAGACAAGTGCGCCGATCATGGCAAAGACTCCGAGTACGAACCGGACTATCGGTGCAGATCCAGCCCTTGGCCGGAAATCCCGACCGATGAAAGCGGCGACCATGGATCCGAGCACGAAGCCCATGATTTCAGGTCGCATGTACTGGACCACTCCTGCGCGGTGCATGCCCACGGCACCGGCGATGTCTCTTTCAAAACAGGCCACACAAATGCCCATGTTTCCCGGATTGCCCCAGTACTGGAGCAGTGCTGCGAAAACACCGATAACCAGCCCGACAAAGATGATGCCTTTTCGTGTGGCAAAGAAATTTTTCATGCCTCCGTCCCCTTTCCTGTGTGATTTAAGTCAAACCTCAACACGTACTATCTGTATTCAACTATGAATTAGGGGGAAATTATCAGAAAGAACACACCAAAACCAATTGTTTGGTACGGCTATGAGAGATGTCATCTATAGATAATATCTATTCAAAAAATTTGCCTTATGTATGACATTCCTTTGCATTCATCCTGTCGGGGACTGAAAAAGTGTCCGGGATATTTGTTTGATATCCCGAGAAATGCAGAGGCTGTGCTCTTGTTCTTTATATCACTGACTGATACATGCTCTTGATAATGAGTATTACCGATTGCACGCGATTGACGACAGGGCTGGCCTTTGCACTGGTCGTTATCCTTTTCTCCTCGGGTGCGTTTGCCCAGAACCTGAGTCTCTTGGCACCGTCTCTTGCCAATATATCCGGTGTGCTTACTGCCCGTTTTGGTGTTATTGTTGAAGAAAAGCCCATTCTCAAGGGAGAATTGCTGGACGGGGCGGAACTCGTGCTCAAGTGCGAGTTGGAATTGTACACGGTGAACGAATACTGGTTTGATCAACAGGTCTCTTTTGCCTCATTCGAGAGCGCGTTGAAATACGATGCCCTGACCAAGGATTTTACATTGACCCTGCCGGGTCGGACCACCCCGTTGAGAAATCCTGATATCGAACTGCTTTTGAAAGAAGGATGGGGAATCATCGAGGCGGGACTTGGTTCATGGAGCATGCTGGAGCGGGGGCGGAAATACAGCCTGAAGCTGAGCACGACCATGAATGAGCTTGGTGCGCCTGAAGGTTTTTCGCGGTTCATCTATTTCTGGTCCTGGGATGCCGGGGCTGACAACTCTTTTCAACTCGACTTTACCTACTAGGGCTGGCTGAAGCATGACTCCCGATCCGATCCGTATTAATCCTCCCAACCGCAGGGAAAAGAAACGGCGCAAGAGGGAATATATTCTTGCCGGTGTTTTTCTGGTGCTCATTGTCGGGTTGACCTGGGGTGAGCTTAAATATCTGAGTGAGGATTATTATCTGATCCTCAACCTTCTTATTATCAATGTCGTCTTTTTGCTGGCCATGCTTTTCTATGTGGCCAGAAATGCGGTTCGACTGATATTGGAACGCCGCCGCAAGGTCCTTGGTTCCAAACTCAGGACGCGTCTTGTCCTTGCCTTCATATCTCTTTCACTCATTCCCACCGCTCTCATTTATCTGGTCTCGGTCAAATTCGTGCAGACCTCCGTGGACTATTGGTTCAAGGGGCAGGTGGAAGAATCCATGGAACAGGCCCTTGAGCTGGGGCGTGCTTTTTATGGTTCGGCCCAGGATCGCCTTGAGCGGCGCGGCAACAACATGATTTCTGAGATCGTGAAGAATGAATATGCTTGGGGCGGCAAGGCCATGGATAGTTATCTGAACAAGAAATTTGACGAATATGATCTGAGTTTGGTCGGTGTCATCAACCCCGAGGGCAACGAACAGAATACTCATGCATCGGTTCAGTGGGGTCAGGCATGGCCCGAGATCAAGGAAAAGATCGACTGGCAGAGCCTGAAGGCTGACCCGCGTTCATGGACGACAATAATACCCAATCCCGGAAGCGATATGGTGCTGGGTGTCACGCCTGTTGACGAAGGCCGCAGCGGTTATCTGGTCATTGGCGAGACCGTGGGCCAGGGTCTTTTGCATCGCCTTGATCAGATCGTGCGTGGTCTGGATGAATACAAGAAGCTCAAGAGCAGAAAATATCCATGGAAAATGAATCTTTACCTTACTCTTGGGGCGATGGCCATGCTCATCATTCTCGGAGCCATCTGGTTCGGGTTCAGGCTTGCCAAGGAATTGTCTGCTCCGGTTCAGGCATTGGCGGCAGGTACAGAACGAATTGCGCGTGGTGATCTTTCCGTGCGCCTTGAGGACCGATCCGACGACGAGTTGGGTTTTCTTGTCCAGTCATTCAACCGCATGGCCGAGGATCTGGAGCAAAGTCAGGAATCGGTGCAACAGGCCAACCTGCGTCTGGCACAGCAGAATCAGGAGTTGGAGCGGCGCGGTCAATACATTGAGGCTGTGCTCAACAACATCACTTCCGGTGTCATTTCCATGGACGCTGACGGTCGTATCGGCACGGTCAATACCGCTGCCGAGGATATTCTCAGTGTCCCTGCCGAACGTCTCATGGGAAGGATGTCTCATGATGTCCTGTCCGGTGATTTTGCGGGCGTGATGAAGGACGCGTTGACCCAGCTTTCCACCAAGCCCGGTGCACTGTGGCAGCGTCAACAGGATTTGATCGTGCGCGGCAAGACCGTCAAGGTCCTGGTAAGTGTGGTTTCGCTCAAGAATGTTGGTGGGCGTGATGCCGGGCATGTGGCTGTGTTTGAGGATATTACCGAGCTTGAGAAGATTCAGAGACTGGCTGCCTGGCGCGAGGTTGCCCGACGAATAGCCCATGAGATAAAGAATCCGCTTACGCCTATAAAGCTGTCTGCTCAGCGGCTGCAGCGCAAGTATGGTGAAGGAATCGGCGAGCAGATTTTTGACGATTGCACCGAACTTATCGTCAAGCAGGTGGAGCGACTTCAGAACATGGTTACAGAGTTTTCTGCCTATACCAAGCTGCCGGAAGTGCAGCCTAAGTTTGATAATTTGCCTCCCCTTCTGGAAGAGGTGGCGGGTCTGTTCCAAAACACTCACTGCCAGATTGCGTGGAATCTCGACATTGTTTCGCCCATTGGGGCATTCCCATTTGATCATGAAGCCATCCGTAAGGTGCTTATCAACCTGTGCACCAATGCTGCCGAGGCCTTGAAGGGTATGGAGGACGCGCAGGTTTCTATCAAGGCCGTCCACAATAAGGAAGCAGGTATGGTTTCCATTACCGTGTCCGACAACGGCCCGGGACTGCCTATGGATTCTTCGCGCATGTTCGAGCCGTACTATACCGAAAAAAAGGGTGGTACCGGTCTGGGATTGACCATTGTCCGGTCCATAGTGACCGATCATCGTGGTTTGGTGCGCGTTATGCCCAATTCTCCCAAGGGAACGGTCTTTATCGTGGAATTGCCTGACAGCTGATTTTTCCCAAATAATAATGATGACATCTGGTGCGATCCGCAAAGCCGTGCTAGCGTTGATTCGAGTCTCTTTTTGAGGCTGGCTTTCACGCACGGAGGAAGGGTCATGCGCGCAATTATTGCCGGGGGAACGGGCTTCATCGGACAGGCACTTGTCTATGAACTCAAGAAATACGGATGGGAAATAGTTGTCTTGTCACGTTCGCCGGGCAAGGTGGCCGAAATCTTTGGCTCCGGTGTTATCGGCATGCGTTGGGACAATGGCGATTGGCCCGATTTGCTGGGACCGGAAACGGCTATAGTCAATCTTGCTGGAGACAGTATTGCGAACGGGCGATGGACTCAGGCAAAGAAGCAGCGGATTCTGGACAGTCGTGTCAAGGCCGGTCAGAGGATCGTCAGTGTTATCAAACGCGCTGAGACTCCGCCCGCAACTCTTGTCCAGGCTTCAGCCGTTGGATATTATGGACCTTGCGGTAATGATCCCGTTGACGAGGCCACTTTGTCAGGGAGCGGTTTTCTTGCTGACGTGACTCGCAAGTGGGAGGCCTCTACCGCCGAGGTGGAGCTTCTGGGCATCAGGCGGTGCATTATTCGTACGGGTATGGTGCTTGGCTCTGGCGGGGCATTGGCCAAGATGCTGCCTCTTTTCAAGTATTATCTTGGTGGTCCGCTTGGCTCCGGTTTGCAGGGCGTGTCATGGATTCATTTGGCCGACGAAGTGAGCGCCATACGGTTTCTTCTGGAAAATGATGCTGCGACCGGTGCATACAACCTGACCGCACCAACGCCTGTCCGTTTTCGAAAATTTGCTCATATTCTGGGTGAAACCCTGAACCGACCATACAAATTTAAGGTACCGGCCAGTGTGCTCAGGCTCATGTTCGGTGAAATGGCCGACGAGGTGCTCCTCTCTGGTCAATTGGCCCTGCCCGGACGACTTGTGGAGGCCGGGTACCAGTTTCGCTTCCCGGAATTGAGTCAGGCTCTCAAGGATATTCTGGGCTAGCTGTTGCCTGTGCAATGCAGTTTTTGTGGCCTTGGAAAACGTCTTTGCTCGGATATGTCTTGAAGTTCTCGTTGTCGAAAAAACCAGCCTGAGCAAATTGTCCAATAAATCGTACCCACCTCTTGTTTTTCTGGACACGATAATTGCCACAGTCAAGCGTGTTCAAAGTTATTAAAACAATTAATTTTAAACGATTGCCATTGTAAGACGGCATCCTTAAATGCGGTTGACAAAAGCGCAATACCGTTTATATTTTTATTAAATGGAACAGCGTCTCGCATTGTGTGATGAAGAAATTGTAGAGTTTCGCTCGGCGTATCATTCTTAAAGAGTGTGACTGTTTTGCAGGGATACACTGATTAAGAAGACATTTGTTATGCCTGAAGAAGAATATTGCAGAATGTCACTTTGCTCGGCATGAGGCTCCTTGAAGCCGGACGTCCCCTCCTTCAGATATAATACCGCCTATATTATGAGATACAAGGAGAAATAATAAATATGAATTTAACAGATTATGACAAGTCATTGTTGAATGGAGACCACGGTGAAGCCGCTCGGATCGGGATGAATATTCTCACCGGGCTTGGCGATAGCATGGGGGCGGAAAAAATTCCATGGATGGAGGAGCCGGAAACGACTCCATGAGTGGAGGGGACGGAAATGACGCATTGTTCGGCGGGCAGAGCGATGACACTCTTTCCGGCGGCGGCGGGAACGACGCGTTCATTTTCACACAAGGTGACGGCGATGATGTCATCACCGACTTCACTCCCGGTGAAGATACCATTCAATTTAACGGTCTCAATGCCAACGACTACCAAATGACCTACAATGCCGAGACCAACAGCACCACTATCACTTACGAGGGTGGCACTATTACAGTAGAAGGCGTCCAACTGACAACTGACGATATACTGAGTGTTTCGGAAGGCGGCGATGGTAATGATGTTTTGGAAGGCACTGACGAAAACGACGCCCTGTATGGTAAGGCCGGTAACGGACATCCTGACTGGCGGGGGCGGAAGTGATGTATTCGTGTTTGGAGGCGATGACGGCGTCGATCAGATCACTGATTTCAATCCGGACGAAGACACACTCATTCTCAGTGGCGTTGAAACCGCGGACGATCTCAATGTGATGGCCTTCAATGGCAAGACCATTGTCGCTTTTGGCAACACGTCATTACCCTTGACAACGTCGAACTGACCACAGAGCAGATTCTGGCGATGCAAATCCAATAATTCAGGCAGCTTCATGCAGGCTGTCACTGAACAGGGCATCAAGAAAATATGGATGACCCCGCTCTTCAGGCCGAGCTGGTTTGTCATACCGTGAAAGAGGCTGCGTCAATAGACCATCATCCCAGAGTTGGTTGTCCGTCATATGGAATGTATAAATTAGGTAGATATCATAACCATTTACAATTTTCTACTTTTGGAAATGATGATTATCCTGAGGACTGGGTGACACCCAATCGCCGCCCCAGCTCCAACCTTGTTTCTTGAGATAGATCACCAGCGGTGAATTGCTGGTGAACACTCCGGGTTTTCCAGGCTCGTACACGGCTCCGGCTGGCTGGCTCACACCGTTAAGGATATACGGATTAAGTTGCGGGTTAATATCGATGGCGCGACCATAGGCATGCTTCGAAAGCACATCCTTGCCTGCTATGAGACGATAGTTGAATCCTGATGAATTGTTGGCCTGCATGCTTTTGTCGTCGCTCCAGTCGAATCTGGGAGACGAAATCGGGATAACCGAGTAAATCGGGAAACGATGTTCGCGCGCTAGCCGGAAAAATTCCTGCACTTCCTTAACGAGATCACGGCGCACCAAAATTTGGCCCTGATGTACTTTTTCGTCCAGGGAGAAATAACGAACGCTTATCAGTTCGAGCGAGTTCATAATGTTTTTCGGTGCTGGTGTGGGCATGTTTTGCACTGCCTCGGCAAAGGTCATGTCTGAATCTATGACAGGAGTCTCTTCGGCAAATACCGGGGCACTGCTCAACATAATAAATATTACTGCAACGACACATAACAGTTTAAAGTTTTTAATGTTTTTTATCATCTCACCTTCCTGAGAACATAACCACCTACAAGATTCATCAAGCATTAGGGGGACACCATAGCTAATTCTTTCTTCCCTAAAAACAAACGTCATCCATCCGATATCATTTGTATATTCTTTTGTATATTCCACGAGAAAGGGCTTGCGGGAGGATCGCGGGGGAAAGGGGCAGGTTTTTATCTTATTATCTGATGGGAGAATTCAGAATTAGAGGGATACCTCTATTGGATATTGTACGGTTGCAATCATTCCCCTGCTTTAATGCCTGTGGTATGCCTGTGGCAAGGGAGATAGAAATGATATTGTATCTAGTTGTCGCTGTAGCGGTCTTTGTCTATTACACGAACAGTCGCAATATAATTCTTGGCAAAAGGGTAGGGTTGGCACTTCTTTGGCCCTTAATTTTTATCATGTATTTGTTTAATATGGTGACAGGAAGGCCTACTCGTACCTTTTTTACAGGTCTGGACGGCAGACAAGGTGGCCACGGAAGAGGAAGAGGTCGAAGAAGATGAGAGGTTGCGACACATACTCTCAACCTTTTCGCACTTTCGTTTTTTGCTTAGCATTTGCTCTGGCGTTGCCTCTGACTCTTTGGGGTTGCAGTAACGATGAATTTGCCGGCGAACAACACGTTGAAAGCGACCAATATGAATTTCCGACTGGTGTGGACGGGAAAGTGGGTAAAGTGACTGAGAAAAATGGCATACGATCCATGATTGTCAATGCCTCGGCTTATACTGACCGCCCTGTGGAAACCAAAAAATATGCCGTGGGCATCGCGGCCTGGGGCGACAAGCTCATCCCCGGTATGAAAGCCATTGCTGTGTCTCGTGATCTCATCCCGCTCGGGCTTGGTCACAATGCTGAAGTAATTATCAGGGGGCTGTCGGGAAAATACCATGTGCTCGATAAAATGAACAAACGCTGGGAACACAAGATTGATATCTTTTTTGGCGACGACCTTTCCTTAGCCAAAAAATGGGGCAAGCGAAAAATCGTTATTAGCTGGTCCATGCCGAAGAGTTGAAGAATCGGGGAATAGAATTATGGGGAATTAGAGGGACACCTCCCTAATTGCCAGGTAATCACAATAATTGTCGCCTCAAAAGAATGTCGGCAAACGCAGATTCCCGCGCTGAATGGCATGACGAGGTTCTCTCGGCACAACAATTCGAGCTATTTGTGGCATATTTTTGCCTACTGAAAAGCGACTTGTCATGTCAACAATTAGGGAGGTGTCCCTTTAATTTTTTCTATGTCTTTCCAATAGGCATGGAATTAATAATGGTCATCAAAGTCGACAAGTATGTCAGATAACGAAACCACGTCCATTGCTCCGTCATGCCAACCTATATCATCAGCAATGCCTGCAATTTTTCTGAAATCCTTTGCGTCATCAGTGCAAATTGTTCCAAACACATTTCTTGCTGTTGAATATATTATGTGATCCATGTGCCTCTTCTTTATCCCCTTAGAGTTAAGATTCCTTAAGTCAATATTTTTAACCATTCTGTTGGTTGCAGTTAACCATTTACTATGTGATGGGTTTAGTATGTATAGTCCATTTTTAATTATATCATTTTCGTATGCCATTATGAAATTAATGCAATCTAACTTTTGAGCCGCTTTTAACGCCTCCGCCAACTCAACCTCTTGTTGTGTAAAAGATTTTATTCCAAGTTGAAATTCATAAAGAGCAGGTGTAGGGATGACAGTTTTGTAACGTGTTGAAATGAAATCCAGGGATTCACGCCACAATTTCTTCTTCGGAATATTGATAAGTGCATTTGTATCTAAAACAAGAATGTCCTTTCGCGATTTATTGGGGCTCATACCTATCTTCTTACATACTTATCAGCTTGGTTTATAACCTTCTGTAATCCTATCTTGAAAATGAATGGAATTTTATTGCCTTTACCTCAATCAAGTAATCTAGCCTCCAAAACTTTTATCTATCCCCAGATCTGTAAAGGCCCCATTTCGCAACCCGGTTAACCGGAGGTTAACCACATAACCAAATGGCTAGGTCAGCTTCATTGCTAACTGGGCCTTTTCTTGAAAAAAAATGTGGTAAAGCTGGAAGGGATCTAACTCACGACCTCTTGAATGCTATTCGATGGGCGGGGTTTGTATGGCCTGAAATAATTGGTAAAACTTTGGAGTGGATAATTTTTTTAGCGAAAAGCGGCAATTTTGTGCTAGGAAAGGTTCTTCATTCCGCGATCATGGAAGATGTGACTTCACCTTATCCGGGCACATCTTCATGGCGGCATCCAATGCTTCCTGCGGCGTTGGACAATCAACTCCAAACCAATTTCCACCGGTAGAGATGGCAGCCTTCGGAAGTTCGAATGCGTTGTCACCAATCCGTATCACAATTGTATCGTGAGGGCAGTTGGCAAAGACTTCCTTCAGATTGCTTGTTGCCGTATCCACGGTTACATCTGCACAATAAAAGATCCTTACTTTACCATCCGCCAAATGTTGCATCCCTTTGCCAACGTGTATTTCTTGAATACTATCGCACGACAAGTAGGCTTCACATGCTGATGATACTTCAACATGGAACATGAGCCACGCTACGGCTAAAACAGCTATCAATTTTGGATTATTCACTCCATTCCTCGTAAACGATTGAGTAGTTTATCATTACGTTATCAGACCCTGCCGTTATAAACGAAATAAACCAATCCACCGGAGGTGTCTGTCCAGCCACCAATGAAGTCGAATTGCTTGTAAACGGCAGATACGCAATCTGCTCAGAATGGCCCTGATTGCTACTTAAATGAACGCCGGAAGTAACTCTACCCGAGATTCCCTCAAATGAGATTTCAACCTCCCTTCCGCTAACAAAAGTCTGCCTTGCATAACCTTTTACAGAACTATTAATATATCTCTTTTGCCTCCGCAACGGATGTTTCTTAATTTCACATTTACAATTGGGGTGCGGGCGTTCGGGCTCCTCCGTGAATTCTTTTCCTTCCATGGCTTTGCACTTTTCGCACGCTTTGGGCTTCGGATGCACTATCCAGTAATAATCCCCTTTGGGATCAAATTGTTTGCCCTGCCCCGACGTTTCGTATTCAACCGCAACTTTTTTAAACTCAGTCAAACTCTCCTGGCTAGAGGCTCCCACCATGTTCTTGGGCATGCCGTAAACCAATTGGTCTTCCCCGATGTGTTGTACTGTTCTCTTTGCCATTTCAATTTTTCCTTTTGACCGCCTTTAAGACTGGTCGTTGATTTGCCGAAAAGCTTAACACGGGTTTTCGGACCCGGATGAAAACGGGCGTGAGCGGGGGATAAATGATAATAAAAGGACAACATTTCCTGTTGACAGGATTTCAGAATGACCTTGTGTCAGATGTTCAAGAAGGCGGTCCAAGCTCTTTCATGGCAACCATTGACGATTGAAAAATCGGATAAAGAAAGAGTGTTATTCAGAGAACACCAAAAACAAAAAAGAGGTTATCCAAATAAATGGATAACCTCTTAAAATGTAGGGCGGAGCTGGAGGGAATCGAACCGCGATCTCTTGAATGTTATTCAAGGGGGCGGCTTTTTATTACTGAAATCATTTGTAAAATTTAGTTAATGATACCATTTTATGGTAAAAGCGACGATTTTGTGCCGTGGGATGGTGTCCAGGTTCAAATCGAACTAACTCAAAGAGATCTCTTGATCAGAAGAGTTGAAGAAATAAATATGATGTCCTTTAATTTTCATAAAGAACATCACCACGTGGGAAAAATTGTTGCAAGTTCAGACCTAACCCTCAAGTCGTCCTGAGAGCTCCTTCCAGATTTAATTCATCAACCCCCAAAGGACCGGCTGACCAATTCCAGCAGCAGCTTCATCACGTCGTCAGAAACATGCGCTTTGGTTTTGTAGTCATATCGGGCCAACTGCATTGAGGCGACAGATGCCATGCAATCGGCACACAGGTGGGCTTTATCCCCAGTTGGATCACTGATAAAATAGAAATCGGCAGGGTTTTCAAATTGTTTGTTGCAACCAGGGCAGAACTTGGGACCGATTTCAACGGATTGAGAACGCCTTTTATCTGCATATTCCGTATGTTCGGTCGGGGTCTGTTCTTCCTCCCAGTTTATCCGGGATTCTCGGGAATCGCTTTTTTCGTTTTCTTCCAACCATGCAATATACTCGGCGGCATCGAACACGACAAAACGAACCTGCACCCCCCGGTCGACCAGGGTCGAGGCTAGATCGGCAAGAAGCTGACCATGGAGATTCGCACCAAGCAACAGTTCAAACGATTCATCATCGCAAAAGATATCCTCATCCTTTTCGTACACAGTCAGTGTAATGGCACTTGTCTCTTCATGTCCCTCTATATCCGCGACAATCTGTGTAGCTGTCGATTCCATCCAGCTCATATAACAATTCCTTTTTTGTGCAGTTGCCCGCATTCTTTATCGTTATGTATCCGGTCACACCCAAAAGACATTGAAGTTCTTATGCCGCAAGCGGCAACATATGAAAAACAACTTCATTGGGCAAGAAGAACTCGCCGCAGCTGATCTTGAGATCAATGAAGGGAAAGACTTGTAAATATCGACGCCCTACAGCGGCTTTGTATCTTCCAATGCTTCAAAGACAACCGAAATGAGAAAACAGGTAGGTGTCCCCGAAATTCATAGATTTAGTGTTGTGTTCCCATATTTCTCCCCAAGGCCTGCTCAATCATGGTTTTCGCAGTATCTCTGAGGTGCGCCAAGTCACTGGGTTGGGATGATGCGGTTTCTATCGCGGGCAGAATCGTCATGGAAAGCCTTGAGTCAGGGGACAATGTCATTTTTCCTTTAGGCATGGCATTGGCAGTTCCCTGGATGGCGATAGGAAGAATGGCCACACCTTTCTTTATGGCGAGTTTGAAAGCTCCACTATGGAATTGTGCCAATTCTCCTGTCGTACTCCTGGACCCTTCGGGGAAAAACAAGACCGACATGTCATTATCAAGCCAAGTGATTGCTTTTCGATAAACAGACAGTATACTTAATGGTCGATCCCGAACAAGCCTGATGTGCTTGGTCAAATGCAGACACCATCCGAGAAACGGAATACGAAACAGCGAATCTTTGGCAACCCATTTGAATTGCATACGAGTTTGATACAAAATTATTATGTCCGCTATGGACTGATGGTTGGCGACAATGACATATGTTCGACTTTTGTCGATGTGTTCAAGCCCGTTGATATCGATTTTCCAGAATGGATTCATACCAATGATCGCGTCCGACCACCAAAAGCATTGAGAATGTAAAAAAATGCGTTTTTTATCGAAGAAAAAGGTCATGCCGAAAATGAGAAGCATAGTAAAAAAAAGAAGTATCGTCAGGAAAGAACAGATACTCCATATCAACACGGATGCAATAATTTGCTTTAACATGAAATGGTCATTTCCTTTTAACAAGCAGCAGTAATACAACTTCTGTCTAGGGAAGCACTGCATAATTGCCCTCTGGCTTCGTTGCTGCAAAAAAGTCAAACCCTAGCGTGCAGGAAGCACGCGTCAGCCTTGACTTTTTTGCGCGCCTTGCCAGCGAACAATTCTACAGCACTTCCTGAAGATTGAATTAATCAGCGTTTCCCTAGAGAAGATAGTTCCAAAATCCTAGCAAATAAGCGAGGTTTCCTATTATGAGGTGGGATATGCTCACGCCGATCAAAGTCCTGCTTTTGACATACAAGACACCCCAGTAGAGCCCAAACAGGAAACTGGCTATTGCGATTCCAACGGACAACTCTATATGCACCAATCCAAAGAGGGCTGATGCAGTAATAATAGACCAGAATTTTGCATGTCGTCCTGCGAGGACATGTTCAATGGTTGTTTGAATTACCCCTTTTGCCAAAAATTCTTGCATCACCACAACTGGCACATAGACCAAAAGCAATGAATTAAAATATTGCTCATAAAACAACGCACCATCTAATCCTTTTACATCATTTTGAATGCATACATATTTTGCCATAACAAGTATTATGCAAATGGCCATGGTACTTGGAAACATATATTTGATTGACTTCATGGCACCATGAAGCGTGACTCCAAAAAAAGTGAGCGGAAGCTTGCTTTTTTTAACAATCACAAAACATGTGCCAAAGAAGAGCAGCTCTACAAACCTTGGGAAATATTCTGACTTGAAATTCAAGCTATCGGCAACAAAGAGCACGAAAATATATAAAGAAATTGAGAGGAACAAGCCTACAAATATGGTTGAAAATAATTCGCGATTTTTTATCGACTCGGCCAAGTCCGCATTCTTTGAGTTCAAGTCATCTATGGTGTTCTTCAGTGCCAAATCATGCGTTTCAAGCTTAACGGTCATGAGGCCAATGGATTCTACAAATACAGCGTCATCCTCTTGAATATCCTTTTTTCTCAGAAGTTTATCAATCTTTTTTCCTTGAGAGTAGTCGCCACTGGTAATGGCTGATATGACCCGGCCCAGCTCTTTTAGCAGTGCATTATTCATTTTGTGTACCTTCTGTAGCGGATCAGCTGATTATCCAAGCAAAAAAAACATTGACACAAAGATGTGAAAAGTAGAGCAGGCCTATCCTTCAACACACTAAAGTCCATTAGAAATGTAAAGTCTGCGCCGAAAATCTTATGTAAAATCAACGATCAGCACAACATTTGTACCTGCCACTTCTAAGGAAGTACTGATTAATTCAATTTTCAGGAAGTGCTGTAGAATTATTCGCTGGCAAGGCGCAAGAAAACATCAAGGCCGACGCGTACTTCCTGTACGCTAGGATTTGAGGTTTTTAAAGCAACGAAGCCAGCGGACAATTATGCAGTGCTTCCCTAAATCTACTTTTTCCCTTGAGGAGGTGTCACACCGACACCGTCGGTGCTGTCTATGAATTCAAATTTTGTACATTTAAGGACGCTTATCTGCTCTTTGCTAAAAGGGAATCTCCCACAGTTAAAAAAACTCCAAAAAAGTGTTCCGTAGCACAAGCATTGTTTTTGAGATTTATCATAAAAGCAGCACTCAGCGAGATAGTTGCAACAGGTAGAGCACTCTCCACATGTGTCAGCAGGCTGTTTCCAGTCTTTGGCTAGTTGAACTATTTTAGGATCTGGGGAATCCATGGGAGGAGCTGTTAGAGGTAGATCAAACAGGGCGAAGCCCTCTTTTTTAAGGACGATAGATTTAAGATATGACGTGGAATAAAAGAAATACTTATGGAAGTAGGAAGAATACTTCCAAAAACGTAAATCTCCGAAAAAGAAATATGACGTGTACGGCCCAATAACATACAGGAAAAATCCCAATGTCAGTATGTTAACAAAGACAATCGAGTATGAAAATATACGAAATGTGGCCCATCTTAATTCAGCTAATGTCATGTAAGATACTTGATTTAGATAAAAAGAGGATGAAAGCAGTACCGCTATCGATAATTCTGAATACAAACAACTACTTGGTATAATTAATAACAATAAGCTTAACAGAAGTATACCTGTTGACGAAAATCTGAAATTATGGGGGCACCATACCTAATTTCCCCCTACTCCAAAACAGACTTTCAGATTTCGATTTCATTTGTATATCATTCTGTATATTTCACGAAAAAAGGCTTGGAAGGAAAACCTTCTAAGCCTTTTGAGTCGTTGGTGGAGCTGGAGGGAATCGAACTCACGACCTCTTGAATGTCATTCAAGAGTACAGTTTGTAGTTATTTGGAATACTTATTGTTTTTAGAGAGGAATATACATCGAGGATATATTTGCGGGCATAAGGTATATTTTTGTATATTCTTGGGAGGTATAGATATGGAACCTATTCGACCTCCCAATGCTCTACTCTACAGAGCCAGCTTGTTCTCAGACCGGGGACAATCGGATGTCCAGACCTTGACCAAAGCCTGTCTGGAGATACCGAGTCGTCCGGCCTTCTCGTCCATTTCCTTGACCATCCATACCGGGAAATCAGCATTCACACGCTTGATTTCTCGCGTGTAGGTTTCAGAATCGGAGATGCTTCTCTCGAAGTTGTCCTTGGATTTCATATACCACCTCGCTGATTTTCATAGAACGGACGAACAAAGACAGCCCTCGTCCTCGTTGGGATTCCCATGACGGTAATCAACGAGTTGGGTGATGGCTAGGATTTTGTCCGTAGAGACTGAATTTCTTGATGAAATGGTATACTTTTTATACTAAAAGTACACTGCTTTGGACTGAGCAAAGAAAAGGGTGAGGCTTTGTAGCCTCACCCTTTCATGTTAATCACTTGTTGGGATTTCCTGCCCGATAGCTTTCTCATATTCCTCTTCAGAGATCCACCGAATTGTACCGCAACATACATTTCCCTCAATAGTGCCAATAATCCATTGCTTGATCAGGCCAACTCTCTCTTTGACCAGTCGCAATGACTCATTGGGGCCACAGAAGCTAAAAGAACTTCCATAGTTTTCACGGCTTCCAGGATACTGGGCTTGGATGTGTAGTTGCCGATACTGCTTCCATGCTTTTTGAGAGGCATCGAATTTCGCCAGAAACTCTGGCTGCTCTGAATACAGTTTATGTATTTCTGCAATCATTGAATTCATTATTCCCACAGCCTCGGAGTGAGTCAGTTGAGTATCCTCTACCATTGTTCTGTACTCATTTTGAGCAATACCAGCCGAGGAAATGGCCAACACACCACTCAAGCATTTATTCATTTATTTTCCCTTTACCGCGGAAGCGGCCTGCTTCTTTATTTCTAGGAATTAGAGGGGACAGTAAGCCTAATTCCTAGAATCCTAACCAGTGCAAGCGAACACCTTCCCACAAAGAACCGTTCTCAATCCAGTCGTCCCAATACTTACAGTCTGGGTCGTAGCAAACTCTTACAGTCGTTTCCCGGACGTGACCGTCAACGCCGGGATAAATACGTAGCTCCCATCCTCCCCAAGAGTAAAAGTCCCGGAAAAAATGTCCCTTTTCGCCCCATTGTTGCCTAAACGGGGTGCCGCAAAGGTCAAGCACCTGTTCGCTGGACATGCCGGGTACTACATGGTCCCATTCATCAGGATAGCCATTGGCATAAAAAGTAATCACGCAAAAAGTTGTAAGAAAAAGCCAGCAGGCCAGTATAACGATAATCAAACGTAACGTCTTGAACATAATAGCTCCATTTGTATAGATTAATACTGGCCTACCGGATTGATGTCAACGGAGCCAACTATTCATTTTTCTTGCCAACATACCTCCAAAATACCGTTTTTCCCTTTTGTGAGTCGCGGAATCCCCAATCGTTTTCTATAACTTCCCCAGCACTTGAGGCTGAAATGGTTTTTCCGTTTTTGCTGACAATCCCAACATGAGTATTCTCAGCTGCAATATCCCCAGGTTGAGGGTTTTCAACAACAGACCAACCTTCAATTTTTGAATCCGGGCTCACCCAGTCAGCGGCAACCGGGGGAAACTCCTTTTCGTTTGATAATGGATTCCGCCCTTTGTACAAAAGTGGCACTTTGACCCCGTTTTCCTTGCACACATCATATACAAACTGATTGCATTTGTTATCACCGCGACCAAAGTTGCCTTTGCTGGCACCCTTGCTCCAGGCTTTGCTGCCCACATGCTTCCTAGCATGATACATGGTATCTTGCGGCGTCCATTCACGTTTCTCAATGTTCTTATCAGCCCCAGCCTTTTTACTGCGATGAGCAGAGGTGTCAGCCCCAGCCAGCTTGTTGTTCTTCTCAGCCTCACTTTCTTGAGATTTTTTGCCACCGGCATCACTCACAGGGTCTGTGTCATTCTCAGCGTACATCTCTGCATCTTCCATCTTGAAGCCCGGCTTGGCTCCTGGCACCTCTTCGTTTTCAGGCGCTCGTGCTTTCTCTAGGTCACCATCCGCATAACTCAGGTACGTATCGTACATGGCGTCCGCGTCTTTCTCATCAAACTTGGCCTCGGACAGCACATACTTGTTGATGAGATCGAAAGCAGTGTCATCGTGAGCCTGCACATCCTTTTCGTCCTTGGCACTGAGTACACCTTTGGCGAGTCGCTGCAAGCCTTTGTCGAGCACGCTACGTGAACGTTCATTGAGCTTATCCAGAGCGAACTGATGCCCTTGTTGCAAGAAGTCCTTTTTGATCTTGGGGAGAGTTTCAGACAATGCCCCGTGCTGTTTCCCTTCCTTATGATAATTGGAAAGAATGTCACGCTCGTATTCGTCGAACTGTTTCTTGAGGTTGGTAGCATCCTTAGACGGTTTTTTGCCTGTGACGCTTTTCTGCCAATTGACCAAGCTTTTGCCAAAGAAGTCATGTGCTTCATTCTCATTTTCAACGATGGTGTTGAGTCGATCCAGATCATGATACGCATCACGTTTCTGCTGCCGTTGTTGCTGCTGGTTCTGATTTTTGAAGCCGATTCCCATTTCCAATGCAGTCTTGCGCTGGCCGGGAGTAGCGTTTTCGAGCATCTTTTTCTGTTCATCAGGGTTCATGTTGATGAGCGATTTTCCAAAGTCAAACATAGTTCAGTTTCTCCTATCAGGATGTTGATTATTCAAAGATCAAACACCATAACCCCGGTTTTTGGCTCAGGATAAAAACGGGCGAAAAAGGATACTAAAAGAACTAAAAAAGCATAACCTGGCAGCTTGACATGTTTTTGAAGACGAGATTTAAAAGTGATTTCCGAATAACACCAAAAACAAAAAAGAGGTTATCCAAACAAATGGATAACCTCTCAAAAGATGTGGTGGAGCTGGAGGGAATCGAACTCACGACCTCTTGAATGCCATTCAAATGCACAACTTGTAATTGCTTGGAATACTTATATTTTTAAGAGATGAGTATACATCTAGGGTATATTTGCGGGCATAAGGTATGTTTTTGTATATTCTTGGGAGGTATAGAAATGGAATCTATTCGACCTCCCAAGGCCCTACTCTACAGGGCCATCTTGTTCTCGGACCGGAGACAATCAGATATCCAGACCTTAACCAAAGCCTGTCTGGAGATACCGAGCCGTCCAGCCTTCTCGTCCATTTCCTTGACCATCCATACCGGGAAATCAACATTCACACGCTTGATCTCACGCTTGTAGGTTTCAGAATCGGAGACGCTTCTCTCGAAGTTGTCCTTGGGCTTCATACACCACCTCGCTAGTTTTCATAGAACGGACGAACAAAGACAGCCCTCGTCCTTGTTGGGATTCCTATGACGGTATTCAACGTAGATGTTGATGGCTAGGACTTTGTTCGTAGACACTGATATTCTTGATGAAATGGTATACTTTTGTATCAAAAGTACACTATTTTGGATAGAGCAAAGGTAAGAGGTGAGGTTGCGGGGATTTCGAGAACAGTATCTATGTTTTCTCAACACCGGAATAGGACAGACACATATCGTAAGGTTGGCATGCTTGGATAAGCACCTTAATCAGATATTAAGACTGATTTTTCCATTCCATGAAACGTATACTCGTATGGAATAGTCGTCCTTACCGAAATCCAGCCAAATGGAAGAATTCGTAACCCTGTTGTTTTTAAAACCAACATACATTGTCCAGTTACAAAGGATACCTGGATCATCCCACCGCTCTCCCTTGATATCCCAAAGATCAGTAGATGCAGGCTGTCCGCACCTCTTATATACTTCCTCTTGGGCCATATGGGGTTTAACCATGAACCATTGCAACGGGATTATATAAAACAAGATGAGAAATAAAGCTGTGAATGTGAAAGCTAGAATTTTTCTTTTCATCATAATGTAGATTGGATAAACGTTGACGGCACTATTCAAACACACTGTATAGACGCTCAAACAGGCCGTCAACTCACACTATTTTCGCTGACCAATGTATCTTCTAAATGTAACCTTTCCTTTTTGGTGTTCTCTAAAGCCCCAATCATTTTCAACAATTTTCTTCTTTTTAGATGAGGCTGAAACTGTCTTCCCATTCTCTGTAACAATACCAACGTGCCCATTATATGCTGCGACATCGCCTGGCTTGGGGGCGTCAACCACTTCGTAGCCATCAATTTGTTTATCCTCATTTGCCCAATCCCTAGCCAAAGGATAATTACCGCCAAAAGTGCCTCCAACCTTTGGGACTTTGGCTCCAGAATATTCGAGCATTTCAGCGACAAATTGATTACATTTAGGGCTTTCATCATCGAATTCACCACGCTCGCGGTCCTCTCTCCAAGCCTCGCTACCCACATGCCTTTTGGCTTCAGATACCGTTTGAGTAGGAGTCCATTCTTTCAGCTTGTCCGCGCCACCTTTTTTCACATATTTTTTGTCGTTGTCAGCTCCTGCGAGCTTTCCTGATTGTTCTTCCTTGGCAGCGATCTTTTCCATTTCACGTGCATTCTGAGTAGATGATTTTTGGGTTGCGGCTTCTGTTTTATGAAGGGACTTTCCCTGTGGCTCAGATTCTTCCTTCCCACCAGCATCACTGGCTGTACCTGTGTCGTTCTCAGCATACATTTCAGCATCTTCCATCTTGAAGCCCGGCTTGGCCCCCGGTATATCTTCATTCTCAGACGCTCGTGCTTTCTCTAGGTCAACACCAGCATACCCCAGATATTTGTTGTACATGGCATCAGCATCTTTCTCGTCAAACTTGGCCTCGGACAGCACATACTTGTTGATGAGATCGAAAGCGGCGTCATCGTGTTCTTGGACACCACTCTCGTCATTGGCACCAAGCGCACCTTTGGCGAGACGTTGTAAGCCCTTGTCAAGCACGCTTTGAGATCGTTCATTAAGCTTGTCCAATGCAAACTGATGACCTTGTTTCAGAAAGCCGTCTTTGATCTTGGGTAACGTCTCAGATAATGCTCCGTACCGCTTTCCTTCTTTGGGGTAATTGGAAAGGATACCATGCTCGTATTCGTCGAACTGTTTTTTAAGGTTGGTAGCGGCCTTAGACGGCTTCTTGCCTGTGACGCTTTTCTGCCAATCGACCAAGCCTTTGCCAAAGAAGTCATGTGCTTCATTCTCATTTTCAACGATGGTGTTGAGTCGGTCCAGATCATGATACGCATCACGCTTCTGTTGCCGCTGCTGTTGCTGCTTGTTCTGATTTTTGAAGCCGATACCCATTTCCAGTGCCGTCTTGCGCTGGCCGGGAGTGGCGTTACCAAGCATCTTCTTCTGTTCATCAGGGTTCATGTTGATGAGCGATTTTCCAAAATCAAACATAATTCAGTTCCTCCTATCAGGATGTTGATTGTTAAAGATCAAACATCCTAACCCCGGTTTTCGGCCCAAGATGAAAACGGGCGAAAAGGGATATTAAAAGGACAAAAAAAACATAAGAAAGCAGCTTGACACAGTTTTTTGAATGCAGATGTGGGGGGACACTTAACATGAGAAGCTAGAGACTGCCGGGGGAATATAGGACTTTCATGGGACTTTTGTAGGACTG
>JAEINO010000011.1 GCA_016342345.1 Pseudodesulfovibrio sp.
GCGCGCTCCTCGCTTTCAGCGGTTTCACCCAGACCTCCGGGGATAAGCATGACCGACTCGGTGCAATCGCATTCAAGGATTTCATCCACCAGACCAGACACATGAGCCGCACCAATCGCCACCACGAAAAGATCGAGTTTCCGATCAAGGGCGGCCAGACTTTCCACGCACCGGACACCGTCAATCTCGTCTTCTCCGGGCCGGATTATAAACAGATTGTTCCTGTCAAAACCGGCTTCAAGTATATTTTTCAGAATGATGCGCCCGAAGTTCATCCGGGAAGAAGAAACCCCCACAATCCCTATAGTCTCGGGGTGCAGCAAAGAATCAATCTTCTCCACCGGCCTTGCTGCAGGCAACCTGTCTGGCTTTGAAAACCGGCACATTCCATCCAACGGAACCATAAGATAATCTGCGTAGGCAAACGGATTGATCTCCAGTTCCTCGACGATAAACGAGGCATCCGGGTTGTCCGGCGAATAACGATTGGCCATGTCGATGAACGAAGAAAAACATTCGATAAGTTGCTCGTCAGTGACGATACGACGCTGTCCACGCGTCAACCCCGCCAACTTCTTGTACGACAAGGTCTTACGGAAAAGTTCGAAAAAAGTTTCGCCATCAGTCAGGGCAGTGGAAGCAGCCACCACAGCCTGCCCTTTCCTAAACCTTTCGGCATACAATTCTGTGTCGGTTCCACCAAGTCCGGCACCAATAACCATGCCGAATTCGCGAGTTCTACGAATTCCAACAATTAATTCGTTGCCAAAGGCTTGAGAATCGGTGTGCATGAACTCAACGAGCAGAACGCCGCGCACATCCCGGGAGATTGCGGAGACAAGAGGATCTCCGGAAAAGCCAGCATAGCACTTCGGCGCACAGGAAGGAGAGCGTTCAATATGGGCGGCGAAATTTTCCGGCACTTCATAGAGCATGCGTCGCCAGGCCGAACGGATTTTATCGGGTGTATTTTCCACCACACACACGCCACCGACCTCGGTTTTGTGAACAATGGTCGGCGAGACAATCTTGAGGACAACCTTGTCTCCAGGCATCCCGGAAAGCTGCTCATCCGTGGCACGAGAACCACGGGACAGCAGCACGGATCGCGGCGGCGTCTCGGCACCGGAATCGCGAAGCAGGTTGTATACCTCATATTCAAACAAGGTATCCCGCCCTTCGGCGTGGGCCTGCTCGAACTGGCCGGTTATGGCCGCATAATCGATGCAGACTTGAGCAGTACCGAACGCAAAATGATTCCCGGACATGACGTTCCCCCTCAAAAAGATAGTATGGATTTGAGTAAGTACGGCACGAGAAGATTCAGGTCAATGGGTTGGCAGGAACAACAGAAGTGACCGAAGGTCTCACAAGGTGCTGACACAATCAATCTGGCAGGTTGTTGATAAAGCTGACAGGAACCGCTTGCTAATCGGGATATTCCACGCCGACATACTTTGCAACAAAGGCATCAATAGCCCCGCGTGCCTTCAAGGTAGCAAGGCCCTTGTTGAAATCATCTCGAAGCACGGTTGACCCGAAGGCTACATGCCGCGGCGCCTTGGCAAAAATGGGAGCAAAGACGATTTCCTGATGCAGATCTATCGACTTGGACATGGAAGATTCAGCCAATTTCTTACGCCAGTAAATAAATATTCGTTTATCCGTCACCACCACATCCACACGCCCGGAATAGAGCATACGAACCTGTATGGATTGGTCGTCAACCTCACTATACAGCGCATTCAAGCCGACCATTGCCGCGAACTCCGGTCCCAGATACTTGACCGCATTATTGAACCCCAGAACACTCTTGTCTGACAAGTCCACGCTTCTCTGAATATCAAAAGCCCGTTTTTTCAAGGTAATGGCATAATTCCGAAAAACAACCGTCGTGTCTGAGTAGAACGCTTCACGCCCGGAATCCTTTCGCAAATCATAAAAAGCGTTGGATGCAATGCAATCTACACTGCCTTCCTCAAAGGCCAACGGAAGCCGCAAATTAGGGAGATAGACAAAATCAACGTCATACCCCCTAAGCTTGAAAACCTCACGAATGACATCCACTTCTATCCCACTGTCCTTTTCCTTGATGACATACGGCGCAATGGAATACCCGATTCCCACCCGAACCACCTGGGAAAAAGCAGGGGTTACGGCAAGCAACAGGATGAAAACAATCCCAGCAAGGAGCAGCGAGGCTACCGATTTCAAACGATTCATAAAACAACCCTTACATCAAAAAAGTTAGGGAAGTACTGATTAATTCAATTTTCAGGAAGTGCTGTAGAATTATTCGCTGGCAAGGCGCAAGAAAACATCAAGGCCGACGCGTACTTCCTGTACGCTAGGATTTGAGGTTTTTAAAACAACGAAACCAGCGGACAATTATGCAGTGCTTCCCTAATACAGCCACGCCAGCCTTGGATATCCAATGACCATCAATCAGACAAATCCTGAAACACATACAGAAATGAAAAGTCAGGAACCAATCAAATGCCGATCAGCAAGATGAAGCAATTTTATAAATCTACCACACTCCAAACGACTGGTAAAATCAATACGGCACGCTCTTCAAAATGGTTCGAGCGCAAAAGGCAAGAAATGGGCAAGACCGATGCGTACTCCCTGTACGCTAGGGTTTGATCATTTTAAAGCAACGCCGCAATCGGACCATTTTCAACATTCTGCTTCTGGTTGTTCAAAATGGTTTGAGTGCAAGGCGCAAGAAATGAACAAAACCGACGCGTACTCCCTGTACGCTAGGGTTTGATCATTTTGAAGCAACGCCGCAATCGGACCATTTTCAACATTCTGCTTCTGGTTGTTCAAAATGGTTTGAGTGCAAGGCGCAAGAAATGAACAAGACCGACGCATACTCCCTGTACGCTAGGGTTTGATCATTTTGAAGCAACGCCGCAATCGGACCATTTTCAACAACCTGCTACAGCCATGTGACTTCGGCCTTTGGTCTCGGTGGAATGGCACTGAATCGCCGCACCGGCTTGCCAAGCAGGAGGGCACCACAGACTGTGTTGTCCTCGGGGATTCCCATAATCCTGCGAAGAGGCTCATCTCCCTTAAGCGCCATAAGCACATATCCGCACCAGCAGGCACCAAAACCGTTTCCGGTGGCGGCCAGTTCCAGATGAGCCACGGCGATAATGCCGTCCTCCACGGGTGTAATGCCCATTGATGGAGCATGGGCCACTGCCAGGGCCGAAGCATGACGACATACCATATCGATTCCCTTGTCCCAGCCACGGACGATACCAGCCAGATGCAGGGACTCTGCGCGTTCAGTCTGGGCCTCAACCTCTGTGCGCATCCAGTTCACTGTGGCCTCGGCTATCCTCTGCACCTTCTCGGGCGTTGCAGCCACTACCCATCGAACAGGGCGGGCATTGTGTCCACTGGGCGCATATTGCGTGATATCCAAAAGATCTTCCAGCGCCTGACGGCCCAATGGTTCGTTGCGAAAGAAGCGAACCGAACGACGCGCTTTCATGAACTGCACGGCTTGATCAGGGGAGATATTGAGCGACTTATCCTTGCGAGGAACCGGAACTTCGAATCGTTCCAATTGGATGGCGTCCTTTGGACAAATCGCCATGCAATGTCCGCATTCAATACAATAGGCGAATTTGTCCTTGTGCGGCACCGGCAAATGTTCCGGTTCAAACACAATACAGCCAACCGGACATTCCGCGGCACACAGGCCGTCCCGATTACACTTGTCAGCGTCTATGGTGAAGAGTGGCATACTGGTCTCCGTAGTATTTCATTACATTATATTCTGTCCTTTTCCGGCTGAGATGACAAGGCATGCGTTGACCCTCCACCCGATTTACCGTATCTCCTGAATCCGACGAGATTATCAATTACAATCTGCCGTCTCCACGTTACAGGGACCGCATACAGACCAGGATAGACAACAAGGATTTTCCATGAGCAACAAAGTCGACGCACCGGAAAAAGGCAAGGATTTCATCCGCCAGATCATCGACAAGGACAACGAAACCGGCAAATATCAAGGCCGTGTGCACACTCGTTTCCCCCCGGAACCCAACGGCTATCTGCACATAGGTCATGCCAAGTCCATCTGCCTGAACTTCGGTCTGGCCCGCGACTACAATGGCAAATGCAACCTGCGCTTCGACGACACCAATCCGGTCAAGGAAGACGTCGAGTACGTGGACTCCATCAGGGAAGACCTCAGGTGGCTCGGGTTCAAGTGGGACGATAATTTCTACGCCTCCGGCTACTTCGACAAGCTCTATTACATCGCCGAACTGTTCATCAAAATGGGCAAGGCATATGTGGACCACCAAAGTGCCGACGAAATCCGGGGAAATCGCGGCACACTCAAGGAACCGGGCACCAACTCCCCGTATCGCGACAGAACGATCCAAGAAAATCTGGACCTGTTCCGCGCAATGCGGGCAGGCGACCTTGAAGACGGCACATGTATCTTGCGCGGCAAGATAGACATGGCCGCAGCAAACTTCATGCTCCGCGACCCGGCCCTCTACCGCATCAAGCATGCCGAACATCATCGCACGGGAGACACATGGTGCATCTACCCCATGTACGATTTCACCCACGGCCTGTCAGACGCCATGGAAGGAATCACCCATTCCATTTGCACCCTGGAATTTGAAAACAATCGTCCGCTCTACGACTGGTGCGTGAACACGCTCATGGAAGGCCTCAGGCAGCCCGAACTCTTTGGCGAGAACGCAACCATATATAATGAATTGGCCGCTCTGCCAGGCTTCAATGAACGCCCCTACCAATACGAATTTGCCCGCCTGAACATAACAGGCACGGTTTTGAGCAAACGCAAACTCATCCAACTCGTGCAGGAAGGATATGTCTCAGGATGGGACGACCCACGCATGCCCACCATCTCCGGTTTTCGCAGGCGTGGCTACACCCCGGAATCCATCCGTGATTTTTGCGAGCGCATCGGCGTTGCCAAATCCAACTCCACAGTTGAATTCGCCCTGCTGGAGCATTGCGTGCGCCAGGATTTAAATGAGCGCGCTCCTCGCTACCTCGGCGTTATGGACCCTGTTAAATTGGTCATCGAGAACTACCCGGAAGACCAGGTGGACGAATTCACCATGCCATTGCATCCAGAGGATGAATCATATGGCGAACGCGCGGTTCCGTTTTCCAGAGAATTGTGGATGGAACGAGCTGATTTCATGGAAGATCCGCCCAAAAAATTCTTCCGCATGGGCGTAGGACGCGAAGTGCGCCTGCGCTCCGCATACTATGTCACCTGCACGGGATTCGACAAGGATGCAGACGGCAACATCACTAAAATCCGCGCCACATACGACCCCGAAACCAAGGGCGGTTGGTCCAAGGATGGCAGAAAAATCAAGGGCACGATGCACTGGGTTTCTGCAAGACACGGCATCCAGGCCGAGATACGCAACTACAGCAACCTCTTTACCACGGAAAATCCCAATTCCGTGGAAGAAGGCAAGACGTTCGTGGATTACGTTGACCCCGACTCTCTCGAAGTCCTGACCAATTGCTGGGTTGAACCGGCCCTGGCCGACATGGAACCGGGTACCAATTTCCAATTCGAACGCACCGGCTACTTCTGCGCCGACACCAGAGACCACCAACCCGGCAGCAAGCTGGTCTTCAACCGCACCACCACGCTTCGCGACAGCTGGGCCAAGATACAAAAACAAATGGGTAAATAACCAGACTCAAGCACGATCACGCAGGGCCGCTCAAAAACGGCTCTCAAAACAACAATTAAAACCCCTGGCGTACTTCATGTACGCCAGGGGTTGATCATTGTAAGCAACGCCACAATCGGACGCTTTTCAACAACCTGCTATCTTTCGATGTCGAGTTCTCGCCGCTTTGTATAAATGAAACGGACCATTTCATATTCGTACGGGGAGCCTGTTCCATGATAGCGGAAAGGTTCATTGGATCGTTTGTTGATGGCTCGAATAAGCAACTCGGAGATGGCCACGGTCCTGGTGTTTTCCACACCAAGAATTTTGTAGGCATATTTCATTTGAAGAAGCACTAGCAGAAGATCTCCACCAAAGCCCACAGTGTCTCGGACATTGGACGGACCGAGTATGGGCATGACGAAATAAGGTCCGTTACCAACCCCCCAGGCACCCAAAGTCTGACCCATATCTTCTTTTTGCAGCTTGAGACTTTTATTGTTTGAGGCCAGATCCATGAACCCGAAAATGCCAAAAGTGGAATTAATGAAAAATCTCGAAAAAGTCACTGCACCCTTTTTCATCTTGCCCTGAAGAAAGCAGTTCACAATGGTCGGCACTTCATTGGCGTTCTGGACAAAGTTGGAAACGCCCTTGCGAACAGGATCGGGAAGCACTGTTTCATAGGCCGTGGTTACAGGAAGAAAAACATAGGAATCAAAACCGGCATTGAAGTCATAAAAGGACCTGTTCATGGGTTCCCATGGATCGTAGACTTTCATAAATTCGATGTCCCGCATGGTTTCCGGCTTGTCCGGATCAGGCGCATGGGAGACAGGAGCCTGAAAACCCGTGTTTTCCAGGGACAGGGCAGGATCAATTCTGGTTGTGGTGGCCACGCCGCAGGCTGCAACAATAAAAAGCACCGCAAGCAGGACGCCAACCTTGAATATGCTCAGGCACCGGGTAGAAAAACGATGCATCATGGCGACACCAGTTCCAGCATTTTTTCGACAAAAGGCCCGTACATGATGTTGCCGCAATGACCGCCTGATGGGAAAAGTGTGGCACGGTCGCCAAAGACCTTGCCGATAAACGCCAGATCATGCTCATCCAGAATGGGATCGTTCACGTTTCCGACGAGAACAACCTTATCCGTCTTCTTCAGATAATCAGAAATTTCGTACAAACTACACTGCTTGATCATGGTCCACCGATCCAGACCGGGATCGAGATACTGCAGGTAGGGCAGCAGATATTCGTCCATGTACGACTTGAAACTGATCTCGAAGGATGCTTCTGCATAGGGCATAAGCGGCGTGGTTGAACTCAACGGATAGGCACTGAGCGGAACCAGATACCCGGCTTGCAGACAAACATCCGAAGCAAAAATCATGGCCGATGTCGAAACACGAAAATCAACGGCAATAAGTGCCCGCAAGTCCTTATCTTCCAGATCGATATGCGTGATCAGATCATAGAGAAAGTTGTCATCCAGATCGGTCACTTCCGAGTTCTTGTAATAGTCGGAAAAAAGATCGACAAAATGGTCAATCTCGTCGCGCACACTCTGATCGCCAAGATTCTCCTTGGTCAGCCAGGAATCGAGCCGACACACCGAATGGTACAGACTCACCGGCGGATTGATCATCAGAGCCTTGCGAAAATTGAAATCTCCCCGTTCCTCATCAAGGTGGGCGAGGAACGCGGTATGCATCGCGCCCAGGCTGTATCCGGTCACATAATAATCAGTCACAGTGCGCTCTTTTTCAATATCTTCCTTGATCCAGAGCATGACTCGATAAAGATCATTCACATCATGAGGCACATACCCCGGCGATGCATGCTGCGACACGCTCACCAGAAAATTCATGTGAGTCGGCGAGGACAGCGCTGCCACGTGAAAGCCGGCCTGATAAAAGGCCTGGGTAAGGAACTTCATTTTTGCCGAATTATGCTCGGCTCCGGTCCCTGCTATTATGAAAATGAGAGGGGCGTCATCTTTCTGGAGGGCCGTGGTGTAGAACATTTCCGAGCTGTAAGAAAAGACATTGGGGACCTTGCGATTCTTGATGCGAATGGCCTCAACCACTGGCTTCACGGGCTTTTCAATAACATACGCCATATCCGGCGGAGTACCGTAAACCGTTGCCTTGTAGGAGTCGGGAAACGGGTACGCTGCTTCCTGCGCCGCATGGCCAAAGGCCGGGAGCACAACAAGGATCAGGAGGATCAAAAAAGACAGCCGCATTGTGAGCCTAGGGTAAGTTTCAATAGAGATATGTAATGCCTTAATCTATCCGCCAGTTTGTTGCAACACTCTTTATCGGCACGTCATTTGATATTGTTTACCTTTTTACCAAATCTTTGTTAATTGGATGACAGTATCAAGAGACATTACATCCCACCCCGACATCAAAAGGACCAAAAAATGATTCTTTTTCGCCATGCCCTCGGAAAAGAACGTTTTCAATGCCCTGCCAACCGTGATCCCAGCCGGATCAGACTTCCGTTTTTGCTGGCACCCTAGCCTCCTGCCTCTCTGCCGGAACGGCTGCGCCTCTTGGCCAACTCAAACTAAAGGACACCCTGTCCCTATCCCGCTTGACCTTGCCCTTGAGTTCAACCTCAATCTGATCAGTCACACTGAATTCCATGGAATCATCACCCTCGCCCACAACGACACTACCTGATTCAAGCCCCTTCAGTATTTCTTTCAGAAACACAATGGTTCCTGTACGCGATAGCGTCTGCTTCACACACACCTTGCTCTTTCCCATATCAATTCCTCCTCGTTTCAGCGGTAGCAAATGGCTGCCCCTACAAAAAAAACACGCAAAACGGGAAATCCCTCCGCTCAAGCTAAAGACTACCACGTAACAAATCTCATCCATATTATTTGATCTGCAAACGAGGCAACCAACATCATTTGCAAAATCAGAACAGTTGCAAAACACATTTGCCTTGACATTGATTGTTCAATCAATCTATTTATTAATCAGCAAGCTGAACATTCATTCAATATGAACGGACAATGGCACAAGGACCCGGCAATGACAAAAAAGGAAATGATACTAAAAGCAGCCCAGGAAGCCTTCGGGCAACTGGGATTCCACGCCGCCACCGTCAAGGACGTGGCTGGTCGTGCTGACGTATCATTCGGCTTGGTCTCCCACTATTTCGGAAGCAAGCAGGACCTCTTCCTTGCAGCAGGTTTCGACATGGCTGACCATCTTGTCGCCAAACTGACCGAAGCAACTGACGGAGACCAGAACGGACTGGAATCCATCAGGCAATACATGACCGCATATTTCAAGTTTACTGATGAGCATCGGAACCGGTTTCCGATTCTCCTCAGATGCTCACCCTTCAGCCACATGGAACCCGGCATTGATGCCGCCAAAGTGGCTGAAAAATTCAGCGTCTTCATAGACAAGCTGAAAAGCTGCGTATCGCAAGGCATTGAGGACGGTTCGATCCGCGAACTCCCGACAAACGAGACCGCGTTGATCATCTACGGCAATATTGTCGGCTCCGTCCGCACCAGTCTCCTGACGCCCTACAAATCCGAGGACATATTCATGGAGACCATCAAACACGTGATGCGCAGCCTCAAAAACAGCCCTGACCAGGAAGGCTGTTAACAAAACTCCTGGCTCGACAAAGGCATTGCTTCATCCGCTGTTAGACAATGAACATATCATAAGGATATAGCATGTTTACCAATTTGACATTCAAGAGGATCATGGACATCATCATCGGGCGCCAGTGCTGGAATCCGTATATTGAGTCCTGGAAGTCATGGGCACAGGACTGGACCCAAAACTCTGATTCTTAACCAAAAACCCGACTAAAACCTCCAACTGCAAAAAAGGAATGGACCGCAACCCACACCTGAAAGTCAGTTAGATACGGTTCAGAACCCGGTTTAACCGGGTTTGCAGGGAGTCGCCACGGCGACTCCCTTTTTTTGGGGAATTACACAAGGTCGAAGATGTCGCATTGCGACATTCATGATGCACTTGCGACATCAAGAGCTGTCGCATGCGACACAAGTGGCACGTGCCTACCTATGTTTAGACATTTTATAACCATTAGTATTTCTGGATAATAATCATAATAACCTCCCATTGGCACAGCCGTTGCTAAGATAGATTCATAATTCTAGCGCACCAGCGTAAATCAAAACTCATTCGGGAGGGCACAATGTTTGACAGGAACGTAACCAAGGTTGTTCAGGATAGCATTCTCGACAGCGGCATCCAGGCAAAGACAGTAGCCGAAAAGATCAACAAGCCCTATTCCACGCTGATGCGCGAAATCAACCCCTTTGATGTCAGTGCAAAACTGGGTGCCGAAACCCTGCTCGACATCATGAAAGTCACTCACGATGTTCGCCCACTCAAATACATGGCCTCGGAAATGGGCTTTTCCCTGGACGGAGCTTCGGCTTAGCAGAGAAAAAAGACCCTATCAATCCGTTTTTCAAAGACTCGAACTCCGATGCGTTGCCAATACGCGTAAGAGTTTGAGTCTTTTGATTTTAAACTACCTTACAGCACACTCATTCAAGAGACAGACAAAGGTCATCCAATCAGTTTCCAACCCAAAACGACCTTTGTTATCCGCCTCGCTTCTCCAACACCAACCAACTTCTGCCAAAGCAACCCTTTGTGCGAAAGGACTCCCTTGCGTATTTTTATTGAAAGTCATATGGAATAATAAGTAATTATCCTATTTCAAATGAAGACGGACAGCAGATGACGCCCAACAAATTAAACTCGCACACCACGACACACTCCCTCAGCCGCAAGGCTGCACTTGTTCAGATGGTGATAATCTCGGCAATTGTCTTCTGTTTCTCTTTTGCCATAATTTTCTTCAACACCTACAGACTCAACACCCAACTCGAAAATCAGATTGACGCAATGGCCAGACTGGCCGAAACCAGCCTGGAAAGTGCCGTCTGGCAAGTCGATCATGCTTCGGCCCGCGACTTCATTGACGCAATGCTCCAGGACGAATCCGTGGTTTTTGCCCAGGTCGTCACAGGACGGGAAATCATGGCTTCCAGAACTCGGCCACAATACGCCAGGCACCCTTTCAACTCCTTCAAAAACAACGGAAGTTTCCTAACCAAAACTGTCGAAATCAGAAAATTTGGAGACTGGATAGGCACGTTCAATCTCGCCATCACGACCAAACGCATTGATCAAGAAATCATCATAAACATTGCTGCAACCCTGATTCTGGCACTGGTGCTCATTCTCGCCATTTCCCAGACCACCTTCTATTATGCCAGAAAGAATCTCTTCACTCCTCTCAAGAACCTTGAAGACTCTGCCATTGCCATTGCCGATGGAGACTTGGACGCTTTTATCGACACCTCTACTCCAGGCGAATTCAGCAATCTTGCCAGAGCCTTTGATGACATGCGCGAATCAGTCCGCCATCTGATCAGCGATCTCCAAAAGGCGAATAGCAAAATGCTGGACCACCGCAACATCCTTGAAGCCACTGTCAAGGAACGCACCGAAGAACTCAAACGGAAGAACATCTCGCTAAACCATGCCCTCGGGGAAATCCACAAGTCAAAAAAAGCTGCGGATGTCGCCAATCTGGCCAAAAGCAGGTTTCTCGCGAGCATGAGCCATGAGATCAGAACTCCCATGAACGCAATTCTCGGCATGGCCGACATACTGTGGGAAACAGAATTAACGCACGACCAGAAACGATACGTTCAGGTCTTCAGAACTGCAGGCGAAAGTCTCCTTGAAATCCTGAACGACATCCTTGACCTGTCCAAAATCGAAGCCGGGCACCTCGAACTGGAAGAAACCCGGTTCTACCTCAGCGAAATAGTGGACAAATCCTGCGCAGTCATTGAGCCAAAAATAATCCAGAAACAACTTGAATTCTCGTGCAGTGTGGCACAGGACGTACCAGACCAGTTGATTGGTGACCCGACTCGCCTCAGTCAAATTCTCATCAACCTTCTCGGAAATGCAGTCAAATTCACGGCCAAGGGAAGCATCTCACTGACCGTGGAACGTGCACCAGCCAGCCACAATGAACCAACTCTCCAATTTTCGATTTCCGACACGGGGCTGGGCATTCCCACCGGCAAACTCGGTTCCATTTTCGATTCCTTTACCCAGGCCGACAGCTCAACTACCAGGGAATACGGCGGCACTGGCCTGGGACTCGCCATCAGCAAGCAACTGGTCCAGATGATGAGTGGGCGTATATGGGCTGAAAGCTCTCCTGGGAGAGGGAGCACATTCCACTTCACGGCCCGACTGGACACGCCCCGCAAACTGGAGACCGTTCAATCAGAAGATAAAATATCGAACCAGATCCAGACAGATCTCCCCAAGGCAAACATCCTCATGCTGGAAGATTCCAAGTACAATGCATTTGTCATTCAAACCTACCTGAAAAACACCCCCTGCCGCCTGACCGTGGTAGAAAATGGAGCAGCCGGATACGAGGAACTCAAAAAGGGCGGATGGGACCTTGTCATCATGGACATTCAAATGCCCATCATGGATGGCTACGAGACGACCCGCGCCATACGCAACTGGGAGCACAGCCATGACTTGCCCCCGATTCCCATTGTCGCCATGACAGCGTATGCGCTGGTCGGTGATGCAGAAAAATGCTTTGAGGCAGGAGCCGATCGACATTTGCCAAAACCTGTTAAAAAAAGCACTCTTTTCGATGTCATTCGCGAACTAATCGATACAGGGAAACCGCAAAAAGAACACAAAGACACCCCGACAACAACTTCGGACATTCCGTTGGACAACACTCCTTCAAACACGACTTTCGCCAATGTAAAGGACACCATTCTTGCGGCTCACACCGCCCTCGACAGGAATGACTACAGCTCCATCAAAGCCCTGGCTGCAGATATTGCCGACTCGGGCACAGAAATGTCCATGGTGGATATCACGAAATACGGCAACGCTCTGAAAAACGCTGCTGACAATAAAAAAAATCCGAACCAAATCAAGCAGATCTTGACCATTCTTACTGAATATATTGATCGTTTTGAAACAGTGTAATAGAGTGGCCCCAGCAATCGTCTTACAATAGTACCGGAGAAAGTATGAACAATGCATGCCTGATTTGGTGCCACGGATCGCAAAGCCAACCATGGGGCAACAAGAGCAAATCTTTGGCAGACACGGCATCCGCTGCCGGTCTATCCATGGATGCACTCGATTTTCAGGACATGCCCAACGCTGACGACCGGGTGACACTACTGGTTGACAAGGTGAAAAGCATTGGTCGCCCTGCCATCCTGGCCGGTTCTAGCATGGGGGGATATGTCGCCTGTGCTGCATCTAAGGATGCTAATATCCTTGGCCTTTTTTTGTTGGCCCCGGCTTTTTATCTTCCAAATTATGACAGACACGTCTTCTCGGGTCTCCCAAAAAACATCAGCATGGTCCACGGTTGGAATGACAACGTGATCCCGGTGGAAAATTCCATCCGATTCTCCAAACTCCACAAGGCGAACCTGCATATTCTCAACGATGATCACCGACTGGAAAACAGCACAGGGATCATCAACCATCTATTCGTACACTTCCTGAAATCAATCGCATCCCGGGAGACAAAACAGGACTCATGAACATGACACAACTGAAACATATCGGCATAGCTCTCTTGCTTGTCGCCTGTTCCTTTCTCGGCATGACAGGCACAAGTCATGCCTCGGGAATCTTCCCCCTGCGCCCATATTACCCGGAAGTTCCCTTCATCACGACCGGGGACCTGCTGGATCAATACGACGAAGCCGTTATTGTAGATATACGTTCCAAATTCGAATATGACGTAGCCCGGATCAACAAGGCTCCCCTTCTTCCGCTTACCGATGCGGACTTCGCCGAAAAACTTGAATTATTGCGGGGGAAAACCATCAAGAACCCCATGGTTTTCTATTGCAACGGGCACTCCTGTGCAAAAAGTTACCAGGCCGCTCAGCTCGCATTGTCTCTCGGATTCAAACACGTTTACGTTTATGACGGAGGCATCTTTGACTGGATTGACTCGGCGCCTGACAAATCCACTCTCATGGGGGAAACTCCGGCACGAACCAACCGAATCATTTCAATCGATGAATTCGCACATCGGCAACTAAGCTTTGAGGAACTGGCCCAAGCCTCAACCCAACCGAATACGGTGGTCATCGACATCCGAGACCCCTTTCAGCGCGACATGGCCCCTCGGATCGAAGGAATACGCAACATACCTCTCGACCCGCTGCTGGACCTTGTTACCTCGCGCGTATGGACCGAAAAGAAGCTTATCTTCTTCGATGCGGTGGGCAAACAAGTCCGCTGGCTCCAATACTTTCTCGAATCTTACGGCTACTTCGACTACGCTTTTCTCAAAGGCGGCATGAGAGCTATCGTCAACGACAAAACAAAGGTCAGACCGGTCATCGAAACCGACCGGACCGTTGTCAGCAATCAGGCCATGCTGCTCAAACTGACCGAGGACCAGCGACTTGATAACAGTGACAGAAAAATCGTCAGCTACCTGCTGGCAAACATCAAATTCAACAACTATGTCGTCATCGATCTGGAATCGTCAGACAAGATTATCGGTGTCAGTTCCCCGATGCTTCTGAAGTCGGTAAAAAAACTCAGCAAACTCAGGTATGCAACGTACACAGTCATGCCAGGGACCCTGATCGTTCAGGTTGACCCGAGGCTGGCCTGGAAAGGCAAATGCGACGGCAAACTCTGGGAAACCAAAGTCAAGGAATTCGAAACAGCGGTGAAGGATTAACGTTCATGCAAAACTCTCATCATCCAATCAAAACCATGATCACAGCCATGGTTCTTGGCCTCCTGCTCCACGCATACCCCGTGGCAGCCATGGAAAAAGCCACCATCGTCCTTCAATGGCTGCCCCAGGCCCAATTTGCCGGATACTACATGGCCGAAGACAAGGGATTCTACACCGCCGAAGGTGTGGATCTGACAATCATTCCCGGCGGACCGGACATCCTCGCCAGCGAATGGCTCGAAGCAGGCAAGGCCGACTTTGCAACAATGTTCCTGAGCACAGGTCTTCTCAAACGAGAAACGCTCCCGGTCATCAACATAGGCCAATTCGTACAACACTCGGCCCTGATGCTCATCACGAAAAAAGAGGCCGGAATCAATCGACTCAAAGATCTGGAAGGAAAGAAGGTGGGACTCTGGGCCAATGAATTCCAGATTCAACCACGGATTCTGTTCAAAAGGCTCGGCATTGAGGTCACGGTCATACCGCAATCATCATCTCTGGACCTTTTTCTGAGAGACGGAGTTCAGGCCGCATCCGGCATGTGGTTCAATGAATACCACCTGCTGCTTTCCTATGGATTGGACCACAACCAGCTCAGGCCGTTTTTCTTCCGCGACACGGACCTCGATTTTCCTGAGGATGGCATCTATACTCTCGAAACTACTGCCAACACGAAACCCGATCTGTGCCGTGCAGTTGTTTCTGCCACGGCAAATGGATGGGAATACGCCTTTGAACACCCGGAAGAGACTCTGGACGCCGTCATGCAAAGAATGATCAAAAACAGAATACCGGCCAACCGGGCACACCAACGTTGGATGCTGGACCGCATGAAGGACATCATCATGCCTGAAAACGGTCCGCCAATCGGCGTCCTCAGGCAAAAAGACTTTGAACGTGTCCGGACCGTACTCATGGAAACAGGATTCATGGACAACGCCCCCATGTTCCCTGAATTTTACAGGGGACCAGTCCGATGAACAAACGACACGGCTTGGCCTTCAAACTCGCGGCCCTCATACTCTCCTGCACCTTTGTCATTGTAGCTGCGATTGTCGGCTACAACTACTATTACTCCAGAGACATCATCCTGCGCCAAGCAGAAGAAAGCTCAAGAAACCTCGCTCAGGACACGGCTGGACGAATCGACTCAGTGCTCATCACTGTACAGAAAGTCGCCGACAACATCGCCTTTTCTCTCGAAAACGCAACGCTTACCAAGGATGAAATCCTTGAACTGAATAAACGAGTTTTGGCCAACAACCCGGAAATATACGGAATGGCAATCGCTTTCGAGCCCTACTTTCTGGAAGCGGACAAGCTCTTTTTCGCGCCCTACTACTACAAGTCCGGCGGTCGCATCGCCTTTTCCATGCTCGGCAATCCAGCCTACAGGTATTTCTACATGGACTGGTACCAGATTCCCAAGGAACTTGAACGCCCGGTTTGGACGGAACCATATCACGACGATGGCGGTGGCGGAGTTCTCATGGCCACCTACTCAGTACCGTTTTTCCGTACCATTGGGGGAGAACGGGTCTTTGCCGGCGTTGTCACGGCCGACATCTCCCTTGACTGGCTTGAGGAAATGCTGGAACGCATTCGCGTCTACAACACCGGCTTTGCCTTCCTGCTCTCGCGACAAGGCACATTCATTGCCCATCCTGATCCGACTTTGGTCATCAATCAGACAGTCTTCACTCTGGCCGAGGAACTGGACTCTCCACGACTTCGATCCATTGGCCAGAAGATGTTGGCAGGAGAAAATTCATTCGTACCCATGGACGGTATCTTCAATGATGCCGAACAATACCTATTCTATACCGGACTCAAACACGGAGGCTGGTCGCTCGGCATCCTGTTCCCCAAAAATGAAATGATGGCTGATGTTCAACGTCTTTCCAACATCATGACCCTCATTGGCATAGCCGGATTCATCATCCTGGCCCTGCTTATCATCTACATTGCACGCAAGATTACCAATCCTCTTGGGAAACTTTCCGACTCGGCCCTGGAAATCGCATCCGGAAATCTTGACATCATGTTGCCGGAAATCACCAGTTCAGACGAAGTCGGAGACCTGACCAATTCGTTCCGGGTCATGAAGACCTCGCTCAAGGAATACATCGAGAATCTGACAACCACCACCGCTGCCAAGGAACGCATCGAATCGGAACTCAGAATCGCGCACGACATCCAGATGAGCATCCTGCCCAAGCTCTTCCCGGCTTTCCCTGAACGGCCCGAATTCGACGTCTTTGCCTCCATTGAACCAGCCAAGGAAGTCGGCGGAGATCTCTATGATTTCTTCTTTGTGGACGACACCCATTTCTGTTTCCTGCTGGGCGACGTGTCCGGCAAGGGCGTCCCTGCAGCATTCTTCATGGCAGTAACCAAAACCCTGCTCAAGGTCGTATGCGAAAAGGGACTCGATCCGGGACAGGTTCTCACAAAGGTCAATTCTGACTTGGCAGCGGAAAATGATTCCTGCATGTTCGTCACCCTGTTCCTTGCCATCATGGATATCGAAACAGGAGAAACCCAATATGCCAATGCTGGCCATAACCCGCCGATATATCTTCCGTGCGGGGGGAAACCCGAGTGGATTCCCCCTCTGGGTGAACCCGTGGCAGGCGTCATGGAAGACATGGAGTATTCCACAAAAACAATGACCCTGAATTGCGGCGACATCATCTTCATTTATACGGACGGTGTCACTGAAGCCATGAACCCGGAAAAGGAACTCTACTCCGACCAAAGACTCATGGACCTGCTGATCGACACGGATAAGCCCTTTGCCCCCGAACTGGTCAAGACCATTGATGATTCAATCAAGGTTTTTACCAGAGGGGCCGAGCAATCCGACGACATAACCATGCTTGCCATGCAATTTTGCGGCAAATGCGACAAATAATTTAAGGAGAACATAATGGAATTCACCAACACCAAAAACGGCAACGCACTTGTCGTAAAGGTAACAGGCCGGATGGATGCCATCACAGCCCCGGAATTCGACGGACAATGCAAGAACTGGATAGAAACAGGCGACACAAAGGTCGTGGTGGACCTTTCAGAACTTGAATACATCAGTTCAGCCGGCCTTCGCAGCATCCTGGCCGCAGCAAAGAAACTCAAGGGAGCCAAGGGAGAAATGCTCTTCGCCGGCTTGTCAGGCATGGTCGAAGAAGTGTTCAACGTCTCCGGCTTTGCCGCCATGTTCAGCATATACAAAACCATCGATGAAGCACTGGCCGGGTAGTTATATGCCCACCATACGCGCCAAAGCAAATCTCGAAAGTCTGCCTGTCATACGCGACTATGTGCTCAATGTAGCACATCAGGCCAAAATAACAGGAGAAGTGCCACCAAAACTTGATCTTGTACTTGAAGAGGTGCTCGTCAACGTGGCCAGCCACGCGTACGGCCCCGACGGTGGGGATGTCGAAGTAACATGCACCGTAATTGATACCCCTGATTCCGACTCACGCATATTCCGCTTCGAAATGCGGGATTGGGGTTCCCACTTCAACCCACTCAAGACAGACATGCCGGACACAACCGCCGACATTGATGATCGTCAGATCGGAGGGCTTGGCCTTCTGCTCGTCACCACTCTGGCCGACAAGTGCGAGTATACCCGCCAAGGCGACATGAATGTTCTGACTCTGTTTTTTAACGTTTAAACATATACCCCGCCGAATAGGCGGGGTATATTAAACAACTCGCTGTTTTTTTTGACAAAACACAATACCCCCCTCATTTTCATGCAAAAATAGTTGTCCTGTTTTTCAGTTTCCGTTGACGCAAATCGAAAAAACAGTGTAACAGATACTACAAGGCGGAAAATATCAACATGTGGGGGATAAACATGTTTGAGAAAGACCTGACGAAGAAAATGCAGGACGTGGTTTTGGAAGGGCGCATTCCCGCCAAGGACGTATGCCGCGAAATCAAGAAGCCGTATTCGACACTGCTTCGAGAGCTCAACCCATTCGATTCTCACGCAAAGCTGGGTGCGGAAACCATGTTTGAAATCGTGAAGGTAACACATAATGTTGCCATTCTCGAATTCATGGCCCGCGAACTTGGGTACACGCTCATGCCGGTAGATGGTAACGGAACCCCGAAGCCTCACAAGGCAACCAAGCGCATGCGCCGCCAGGCTGCCACAATGTAGGCAACCCGACAGCTACACTCTCAGCCACACCATCATCTCCCGGAGCATGAATTCGCTTGCTCCGGGAGATCGGGTCTGCGCGATGAAAATCCGGGTACAACCATGGTTTGCATTTTGACTTTTCAGTACAATTCGTTTTAATTGATGGTTGCACACAAACTCTCCAAGGAGGAAGGGCATGTCCCAGGATACATTCAAAAAAGCACTCGCGGTTGGTCGCCCGCCTAATGTCGTCCAGAATTTTCCAAATTCCCAGGCACTCATCGTCAGTGGCAAGGTCATTGACCGCGCCATGATCGAAAAGGGCCAGGCCATGACCATCGCAGCCAATGGCCGAAATATTTTCATCATTGAGGGCGCACTCAAAGCGGCCCAACGTGCCAACGCGGCCATCATCATTGAAATTGCACGCAGTGAAGCCACCTACTGTCCCACAACCCTGTGGAACATCGCCCGCAGAGTTGATTATCTCTGTAACAAACTCGGTATAACCGTGCCGGTTGCCGTCCACGCAGATCACTATTTCATGAAGAAATGGGACGATGTGGCCGTAGCCAAGGCCGAAATCCCATCCTTGTTCGATTCCGGCGTCACCTCCATAGCCATTGATGCCTCGCACATGACCGACGATCTCAACCTGCTCGCCAACCTGGAGGTCTCCTCCAGCATCCCGAGTTGGGCCGGTTACGAGACTGAAATCGGAGAAATCAAGGGAGCCTTCGGCCTGTCCACTCCGGTTGAAGCAAAATTCCTGTGCCAGGGACTCAATGCCCACGGCATGTGCCCCGACTGGATAGCACTGAACAACGGCACCACTCACGGCATAGAGGCCTCTGGAACCGGCATTCAGGTTGGCCTGACTGCTGAAGTGCACGACGCGTTGGCACCATACGGTACATCAGGAGCACAGCACGGCACCTCGGGCAACGACTCCGAACGTCTCAAGGAAATCGCTGCACAAACCCAGACCACCAAAGCCAATGTCGCCACGGCCCTCCAGATGATCTCCTGGGGCGTCAAGGTCAACGAATTCGGAAATGCCATCATGGAAGGCGATCGCTTCGCCAAGGTTCCCGGGGAAGGTCTCGACGACGCCCTTTGGGAAGAGATGGTCGCTTACGCCGACAAGGCCGGTTTCTCTGGCGGGGATTACAAAAAACTCAACCTGCCCTTTGAACGTCGTTGGCAGGGCCAGAGCCTGGACATTCGCAACCGCATGGCAAGGGCTGTCGAAGATTTCGTCCACTACCTGCTCGTGGATGTATTCAACGCAGCAGATACTGCACCCATCGCTTACGACATTATCCTCAAGAACAACTCTTATGATCTCGGCCCCAAAGTGGTGCAATTCGAGAATCCGGCAGAATGGACAGAGGACAAAATCAAGGCTAAGGCCGCAGCAATGGACACAGATAAGGGCCCCGCAGGCGACTTCGACGACTAGACCCGATTCAACAATACAAAAAAAGGTTCCTGCCAACATCTGTTGGCAGGAACCTTTTTTTTCAAGCGTCTTGATAAAAACTGATCCAAACTGAAAAAATACCGGCTAGACGTTGAACAAAAAGTGAACCACGTCCCCATCCTGCATGACGTACTCCTTGCCTTCAACACGCAGAACACCCTCACTCCGACATTTCGCTTCGGAACCGTGCTCCACATATTTATCATAACCAACAATTTCAGCGCGGATGAAACCGCGTTCAAAATCAGTATGAATGACGCCTGCCGCCTGTGGTGCCTTGTCGCCGACGTTGATTGTCCAGGCACGGACTTCCTTTACGCCTGCCGTAAAATAACTGATAAGCCCCAAAGACTTGAAACCGGTACGAATAATCTGATGCAAACCAGATTCCTCAATGCCATATGATTCCATGAATTCCTGGTACTCTTCATCTTCGAGCCCAACCAATTCCTCTTCCATGCGGGCAGAAATCTTGACAAATTCTGCACCACGTTCCTCGGCAAGAGCGCGCACACTTGCTACGTAGCCGTTATCTTCGGCCACACCTGCTTCATCCACATTGGCACAATAGATGACATTCTTGGCCGTGATCAGATGCAACTCGGCAATGAGTTCGGTAAAGGACTTGTTCTTTTCAGTAAAAGTACTGGCGGAATGCCCTTCGTCCATATGGGCAAGCAGCTTTTTTGCGACTTCGATTTTCGGAGCCAGCAGCTTGTCGCCCTTGAGTTGTTTTTCCATTCTCTCAAGCCGACTTTCCAGAACCTGCATGTCAGCCAGGATCAACTCGGTCTCGATAACGTCGATATCCCGCAACGGATCAACCGAATTGGAAACATGAATGACATCGTCATCGTCAAAGCATCGCACAACGTGCAGTATGGCCTGAGTCTCACGGATATTTCCGAGAAACTTGTTTCCGAGGCCCTCACCCTTGCTGGCTCCGGCCACAAGACCGGCAATATCAACAAAATCCACGGTGGAACTTTGAACCCGCTGCGGCTTTACCAGATCGGACAGAACATCCAGACGGACGTCTGGAACCGGAACAACAGCCTTGTTCGGTTCAATAGTGCAAAAGGCGTAGTTGGCACTCTCGGCATTTTGCGCCTTGGTGAGAGCGTTGAACAATGTGGATTTACCGACGTTGGGTAACCCAACGATACCTATACTAAGTGACATGCATGCTCCTGAAAAATGAATTGCCAGGAGATTTTCCCGGCACGGGGCCACTCATTACCGCCCTTCACGGCGGTATGCAAGCCAAAAAAAAAGAGTCCACCTGGGCGGACTCCTTTTTGGATGTTCGAAATCATTTTTTCTTGGGTCGTTTCGCTTCCACCATCATTCCGGGCTTGAGCTCGTACAACTTGCCGAATATTTCGACAGGCACAACCTTGTCACCCTTGTGATACGCGGTAACTCTCACTGAGCCTTGGTCCATGGCCAGATCAAACCATATTTTCTGCCAGATGAAACTGAACTTCATCTCACCCCAGTGGACCGGCAAGTCTGGGTCGAACTTCATAGGCGTGGACGACATGTTCAGCCCGGCAAAATCCTGCTTGATGACTTCAAGCGTTCCAGCCATGACGCCGGTATGCACACCCTCAATGGTAGTCCCCCCCTGGGTGTCGAAAATATCACTGTTCATGGCTTCCATGAACCATTCCCAGGAGACTTTGCTGGGATAAATATATTTGGATATGACTGCATGCACCACTTTGGAAAGGGTTGAACCATGGCTAGTACGCTTCTCGTAGAAATCATAGTTATCCTTGAGCAGCTTCAACGGATCATCAACCTTGTAACCTAGCTGATTCATGATACGGGCGACTTCCTCTGGCTCCAGTACATACCAGAGCATCAGGGTATCAGCCTGCTTGGCAACCTTGTAATGATCAGGGGAATCATTCTCGGCCTTGAGAATACGATCCATCCTGTGGATGGAATAGAACCGCTTGCGATACCCTTCCCAGTCCAGTTCGTCCAAATCCATATAGCCATCAAACTGACTTATGATGCCATCGTCGGTAAGAACCACGTTGAGCTTGGTGGTCATGTCCTTCCACTTGACAAATTCCTCGTCTGTCACACCGATCTTCTGAATAATCTTGGTTTTGGACTTTGAAGGCAGTTCCTCCAGAATTTTCAAAGTACGCTCAAGCAGCCAGACCACCATGATATTGGTATAGGCGTTGTCCTTGACACCCGGTTCCTTGTGACCAGGCAATCTCTCATGAAATTCATCTGGTCCCATCACGCCGGAGATATGATATTTGCCCGTTGTCGAATCGAACTCGGCAATACCACCCCAGAAACGGGCGATATCGAGCATCATTTCCATGCCGTAATCCTTGAGGAAGGTGGTATCGCCGGTCCAGGCCACATACCGCCAGGTGTTGGCAAACACGGCAATGGAGACATGTCGTTGCCTGCGGGAAAGATCCTCATCCCATTTCTTGGATTCAGGATTATAATGGACCTCCTGGGTTTCCTCGCTCCCATCATCAGCTGTCTGCCACGGGAACATCGCACCGATATAGCCGTTTTCCTTGGCATATTCTCGAGCAGCATCCAAACGATTATACCGATACATGAGAAGAGCCTTGGAAATATCCGGGAAATTGGAATCGAAAAATGGCAATATATACAATTCATCCCAAAAAATATGACCGCGATACGCCTCACCATGCAGACCACGCGCAGGCATGCCAGCATCCCGATTCACATTGTGAGGGCTGGCCGTGACCAACAGATGATAAATATGCAATCGGAGAACGCGTTGCACGAACCGATCTCCAGTGACACGGATGTCAGCCTTCTGCCACAGAGCCTTCCAGGACTTGGAATGAGGACCGAAAACGCCCTGGAATGTTTTGGCATTCTTTAATCCATCCAGGCACATATCCTTGAGATCTCCAGGTTCCTTGTCCAGAGAAGTTCTGACATATACATACTTTTCAAGAGTGTAATTGTTGTTCTCCATGGCCATGACCTGCATTTCCTCAGTGACCTTGGCCTTGTCCTGATGAATTTCCTTGCGCACATCCAACGGTTTACCATCCTGTAGCATCACGGACTTTGATGCCATGACAATCTGGTAACGCGAATGCGTCGTTTCCATATGGAGAAAAATGCCATCCCCGGCCTTGCCACCGGACACTCGGCACAAATGATGAATATTAAGCTTGGAATATCGTGCCACACCGTTGTTTTCGACATTGCCATCAATTGATGAACGGAAGGTGATTTTTGAAGAATAATTGAGAGGAGTCAGGTCAAACTTGAGGGCACACAAATTCCCATCGGCCATTGATACGACACGGCGGGACGCAATACGGGTAATACGCCCGACCTTGTCCTTGACCACCATGTCGCGCTCCATCACACCAGCTCGCATGTTCAACCGGTGTGAATAGCTAAGAATCTCCATGGACAGAGGGCTGATGAACTCACCGGATCCGATCTTGAATTCAACAGGCAACCAGTTGGGACAATTGACAAAGTCATTATTCCAGATATCACGGCCCTTAATTTTGCTCGGCGTCTTGTTGAAAATACCCGAAATATACGTACCAGGATAAAAATAATATGAAGAGCACTCACACTCGTAGGCTCCACGTGTGCCAAGATACCCGTTGCCGACCGTAGTCAAGGTCTCTCGCAATTTCTCGTCACCGGGATCAAACCCGGAATAGGTCAGGTACCACTCGTCAGTGGCCATGCCAGTCTCAAACCAATCCTGAAGATCTTCAACGGTTATCTCACCCAAGTCCGAAACAACTCGATCAGCACCAAAACGCATGAGCAATTCGCCCTGCACATTACGAGCGATGCCAAGGGTCATTCCGAAATTTCCGGCACGACCTGCCTGGACACCGGAAATTGCATCCTCGACAACCACGCATTCACCGGGCATGAGTCCCATGTTCTTTGCCGCAGTAACAAAAATATCCGGCTCCGGCTTGCCCTTGAGATCCATATCTGCGGAAACTACGCCGTCCACCTGGGTTTCAAAGACATTTTCAAGCCCGGCCAATTGCAGAACCAACTGACAGTTACGGCTTGAAGTGGCAACACCGACATGAATACCCTGCTCTTTCAATTCATTAATGAGGGCAACAGATGTCTTGAAGACTTCCGGTCCCTCGCGCCTGAGAATCTCCTGATACAGATCATTTTTACGATTTCCAACGCCGCAAATGGAATCCATGCTTGCCGGATCATTCGGATCTCCCGGGGGCAGGCGCACGTTACGGGATTTGATAAAACTCAGCACACCCTCGAACCGAGGTTTGCCATCCACGTAGTTGTGATAGTCGTTACTCGGATCAAAAGGCTCGAATGGAACATTTTTTTCTTCAGCACGAAGCTTCAAGAATTCATTAAATGCGGTTTCCCAAGCCTGGGCATGCACGGCTGCAGTGCGAGTTATAACTCCATCCAAATCGAATATGACGCCTTTGAGTGTGATTGCTGACACGGATCGCTCCTTGATTCTGGAGTTAAACTCTCTGCATTGGGCCTATATCGTGCCCAGTATCGTTACCAGCATGTCGGGCTCAGGCACGATAACCGCGCTGGGGGACAGACCTCGAACCCGCACTGCAAGTTCTTCCTTTTTGGTCACGTAAATAGCCAATGATTCCGTGGACATTTCCAATGCGGTTTCGAGCATGGGCACATCGCTTCCGGTGTCGCCGCATATCAGATGCGGCCCTCGGAACATCTCAAATTCCATCTCGGCATTGAGATATTCAACGCCATCGCCCTTGTCGAAATCCTTGAGTCCATCGTCGGATGTCTCAACGGTCAGAATAATTTCAACGTCCAAACCAGTGTCCTCAATACGGAAATTCTTCTTGTCCGGGTCCACCTCGGCGACCAGTGCCTCAATGGTTTCCAGAAACGCACTGGACTCCTCATCCGGAATGGAATTGCCTATGTCCTGACGGGCAACGGTAGACTGACCGAACTTGAACTGAAGCCCGGAACCGATAAGCGTATATTTTTCGTATTCCGACCTCGACAACAACGTCTGAAGTCGAGCATTGAGCATTTCGATGGCCGTCTGTTTTTCTGACGGAATGGGCAGCCTGCGAATACGCCCTTCAAGGTCAAGGCATTCCCGCCCCTTGGATGCGGCATAGTATATTTTCCCTTCCGGATTAACACTGATCCCGATCAATCCATCCAGTGGGGCTGAAGTCAGGATCACTGCCCTTTGTGCCTTGTTCATGGCAAAGCGGGAAAAAAACACCGCGTTGTATATGGATTGAACCGATGTGAGATACCGGGCGCAATAGTTGTTGATTGTGCCATCCCGATCTGAAATCAGGCAGTTCAGATCCACACCTGAAAGCAGATCGTGTCCGGCACGAACATGCTCATCAAAATCCTCATGCAAATCAGAGAGAAATTCCAGAAACGTCTCCTCGCCCTCCTCCAGATAGAAGAGATCCTTTTGCGTCTCATTGATTTCATAATCCATATCAAGCTCTATGATCCGCTCTCCCCCGAGGGACAGCACCCGTTTGCCATCAAGTTCAGGCACATCCTCCAGAGAAGCCAGGGCATTTTTCAAGGAAAGGATCACATCCCCGGAAACATCACCCCCATCCAGAATAGCCTGCACGGCATTGAAGCGTACCTGTCTTGTCGCTCCCATGAGTGCATAGAAATCCTTGAGTGTCTTCAATTCCGTCCGCTTGATATTCCGCATGACTTTCCCTCTCAGTACGTGACCTGAACCGTATAATTAACAACCGTTCCCGCGCCATCCTTGGACGGAGGCAAATCAGCAAGATCGAATTCTATGGTTCCAGAATCAATCTGCTTGAATTTCCGATCTGCCTCAAGTATTTTCCACTGACCATGAAACGACTCACGCAACGTGAGACTCTGGGCAGTCGCCTTGGCATTCGTTGCAGTGATGCTCCACGCGACTTCATAGGAATTCTTTCCTGTTTTCTGATAGGACGACTGACTGCGCTCCACAGCGACATCAAAAGACCGACCAAGAGCCAATCGAACCTCGCCACCTGTTGCTATGTGGGATAATCCCGATTCGCCTGCAAGCAACTGAACCCCGTCCGAAGTGGGCATGAACACGCGCACCAACCCTCCGGGCATGGGACGACCAAGATTGTTTTTGGCAACATTCCCAAATTTTAGAGCCGACTCAACATCCTGCTTCAATTCACCGCTTTGCTGACCTCCACCTGTCGTAAAACGACTGACAAGCTCCTGCTCGACCTTGACATTGGACGCAGAAAACAGGCTTATCTGCCGGGTACCCATAGGAGCAAGCGTAACAGGTCTGGCAACGTCATAGACATGATATTGAGAAAAAGACTTCTCGACCGACTGCGCAGAACCACCCACCATGTCGGAAGATTCCATCACCATCATGCGCTTTGCCTGATAATTCGTTCTGCCCGATGGAGCACGCTGAACATCGCCCGCCACCAGATGGACTTCTGCCCCCTGAAAATCGCTGCCAGAGGTGTTGGTCAAGGTTGCCCACGCTTCGAGACTGGCAGTATCGCCTTTGGCACCGACAGTCAGGGTATAATCTGCACGCCAGTTAAGGCCATCCATAAGGTATTGCAATGCAACGTCCTTCTTGGTAGCGGCCTTGTTTTTCGTCGTCAGGGTCAGGACTGGTTCGGCATCAAGTCCCATGGGCAATTCAGGAAGCAGAAGCGCTTCGTAATCACCCACGTACACTTCGTTGCCCACGAGAAATATAGGCTTGTCAATGTTGGCAACGAGTTTGGCCTTGCGCAAGATGCGTGCATTGGCGTCAGCCGGATCGGGCAAAATGACGGTCAATTCCTTGCCCACATATTTGTCGAGCAGATTCTTCGATGTAATGGGATTGTAGCTGTACTGTAGATCATACACGACCATATCTCGCGCCATGACACGGACCGAGGTTGGATCGAGCGTGGCCGGCACATCCTTGATAACAACGCTGGCCAACCCCTTGGGCAGAGTCACGGAACGGACCTCTTTTACCAAGGCCCTGCCGGAATTGTAAATGGCAACAAACGAGCCTTTTCCGGTGGCCTGCACTGGGCCAACCATAATCGAGACAAGAAAGACAAGAGCAAACAAAATAGTTAATTTCAGCCGGTTCATCAGGCCTCCGAGGTTCCAACATGTGCTCATTCAGACGATAGTACTCAGTAGATAGCACCGACTTTACACAGCCATATTGATTATTGCAAAAAAATAACGAAATTTTTCCAGACCACAGTGCCCAAATTCATCATTGGGCATCGCATGGGTCAAACTCATTTCAAAGAAAGAAACAGGAACATTTCTGCATAGTTCATTCAATAGGAACTCCTGCAACTTTCTTACAGGTCCCCCTCGTCAAAAGTCTAGATTTTTGCTAAGGAATATTCACTCATGAAAATTCTCATTATAGATAGTTCAAAGGTTTCTGCCGCTGATCTTCAAGACAAGCTGACCAGTGCCGGATATCCTGACACCACCATCGTCAATACTTTCGAATTGGCCATGAACACCCTGTCCACTTCCATCGGAATCAATGCAATTGATCTGGTGCTCATTGACCCAGACCTACTCAAAATCGATAGTACAACAGCCATTCTGACCATCAAGTCCCAGCACGACTTCGAAAATATCCCGATCATAGTCATTACTGGGCACGATGACGAAACGCTTCTCGACCGCGCATTTGCAGCCGGAGCTTCCGACTATATTGTCAAGCCCGTGAGCAGAATCGAACTCCGGGCAAGGGCAAGATCCATACTGCAACTTCGACTTGAAATGACCAAACGCATGGAACGAGAAAGGGAATTGGAGCAACTAGCAAGAGAATTAGAACGCATGTCCAACAGAGACGGCTTAACCGGAATCGCCAACCGACGTTGTTTCGATGACATTCTGGTTCAGGAATGGGTCCGCAATGGAAGAGCTGATACGGAACTGGGGCTTCTTATGATCGATATCGACCATTTCAAGCATTACAACGATGCCCTTGGCCACCTGGATGGTGACACATGTCTGTGTGCCGTAGCTGAAGCCATAAGCTCTGCAGTGCATCGACCGGGCGATATGGTTGCCCGATACGGCGGTGAGGAATTTGCGGTCATCCTGCCCAACACGGACTACAGGGGGGCCAGGACCATAGCCGACACTATCCATACCAACCTGAAAAAAACGTGCATCCGGCACCCCAATTCCTCGGTTGGCTGCACTGTCACAGTCTCAATTGGAGTGACATCAGCAATTCCCACATGTCAGACCACCCCCGAAAATCTTATTCATGCCGCTGATTGTGCCCTGTATCAGGCCAAACAGGCCGGTCGCAACCGAACTGAAATCATCCGCCTGCCTGACCCGAACGATTTGCGCCAATAATACCTGTCTCAAAAAAGGAACATGGACCGCACGCTCCGGGTAGTGCGTACGGCCCATGCTCGACAGGGATTGATAGGCAGAGGGAAAGTCCTGTGGGAATCGGACTTCTGCCTATGAAAATTTTTTTCCGATTATCTCAGGAAATGAATACTCAGATAACTACCGCAACAGGGACATACCTTGACAGGAGAAACGACACCCCGCCCCTGCACGATGACAGCTTCCCAGGGAATGAAACCATCAAGAGTGTACTGGACCATCAGCCTGTGACCGCATTTGCAATAACGTTCCTGCATATCTCTTCTCCTTGTCCGCGCCGCAACGCGATTGTATTCATCTTCGTATCAACGTGATCTTTTAATAAACAACACAACAACATTTTGTCAACTATATTTTTACATTTTGTATCAATTTGTTTTACATAAATATTTGATTAAATAATTTCCCACACTATTCCAAACGGTTAAAAAAAACTTCACAAGCTTTTGTGAAGGCCAAATGATTTGGCAAACCCTATTTGAAAAAATGGTAAAAAAAATCAGCAGACTGTTCTGGGTCAAGATAGGAACAAAAAAAACCAAACCCGACACGCACTTGATGTACGTTAAGATTTGATCATTCATGCAGCACGCCTAAGGCGAAAAGCACTTATAAATACAAATTCACCAGCCATTAACCAAACACTATAACCGGACTTTTGCAGACTAACCGAGCCTGCATGTAACAATCTTGTTAGGGAAACGCTGATTAATTCAATCTTCAGGAAGTGCTGTAGAATTGTTCGCTGGCAAGGCGCGCAAAAAAGTCAAGGCTGACGAGTGCTTCCTGCACGCTAGGGTTTGATTTTTTTGCAGCAACGAAGCCAGAGGGCAATTATGCAGTGCTTCCTTAGCGATATTCCCTTGATGCCCACAGGACTTGGCCAATAACACGAACATTATCAAGTTCGTCGCCGGACAAATGAATGGGCGTGTAATCCTTGTTGTCACTCCTGAGCACCAAAGTGCCGGGCAACCGCTCCACACGCTTGACCATGACCGTATCCTCAACACCCACTGCGTAGATGCCACCCGAAAGAACATCGGACCGCGACTGATCGATAAGGACCATGTCGCCTTCCTTGATCTCGGGTTCCATGGAGTTACCTATGACCTCCATGAGGACCATATTGGCAGAGCTACCACGCGTTTTCAGCCAATCGGACCTGAATGAGTAATACCCCTCCACAAGTCCACCCGTCTCAAAAGACCCACCGCCAGCGCAAAGTCTGGCGCGAACCTTTGGTATTTCCTCGTAGGAAGCTCCTTCCTCATGGGCAGCGGAAATAGCCGCTTCCGGTCGTGGAAAACCTATGCCTTTCTCCAGCCACAGCGGATTCAGCCCGAACCGGGCTGCCAAATCGAGTATCCATCGGGCAGGCACTGAATCCTTGCGCTTGGCAAGAGAGACTGCAGCTCGCCCGACATCCAATTCACGAGAGAGTTGCGATTGATTTCTTATTTCCGTTTCCGAACAAAGCCTCGTAAAAAACTCTTCGAATCCGTTGCTCATTGTTGCGCCTTAGTTAATGAAATGTTGCTCTAGTAAAAAATGTTTACTATTAATATACTATTTCGTCAACCTATAATTGCCTTTTCCAATACTGAACCGGATATCAGATGAGATCTTTGTAGTCCCTGGCAGATTCGGTCACGGATTTCAGGGAAAAATTGAGTTCCAGTCGTTCCAGACTGACATCATCAAGAATGACCTCAACCGCCTGACCAAGCTTGAAAGCCTGACCGGTGCGTTCACCAACCAACATCTCGCGTTGAGGCCAATAGGCATAATAATCATCGTTCATGGTTGACAGCCTGACCATGCCTTCGGCCATGACTTCGCGCAATTCCACATAAAATCCATAATCCGTAATATGGGAAATAATTCCGCCAAATGTGCCGCCGACCTTGTCACGCATGAACAGCACCATGACCCGTTTGAGGATCTCGCGCTCTGCGACCATCGCAGCCCGCTCCTGACCTGAAATGTGCCCCGCGATATTGAAGAGTTTCTTCCGACCGGGATACTCCATGGTCGGAACCCCCTCGCCATCAAGCGAAATAGCCGCCTTGACCAATCGGTGCACCACCAGATCTGCATAGCGACGAATGGGCGAGGTAAAATGCGCATATTCCTCGGATGCCAATCCGAAATGGCCTTCATTATCAGGCGAATACTTGGCCTGTTTCATGGACCTGAGCAACATGCGATTGACCACATATTCCTTGTCAGTACCTTTTTGCGAAGCAATGAGCCGTTGCAGAACCTTGGGAGTCATTGTCTTGGGCATGACAATATTCCTGTCGGTCTGTGACAACAACCGAAACAGATTCTTGAGCTTTTCCTCGTCCGCCTGCGGATGGATACGAAAGAGGCACGGCAAATCGCGTTCAATGAGGAAATGAGCCACGGCCTCGTTGGCCGCAATCATGAACTCCTCGATAAGTTGGTGCGCAAAATGGCGTTCCTTGGGCCGGATATCCAAGGTTTCTCCCTGGATATCAAAAAGGATCTCCGGCTCCGGCAGATCAAAATCTAGACTTCCGCGAAATTTCCGCAACGCGTTGATCTTCCGGGCCAACTTCTCGGCCAATTCCAGCATGGGAAGGACATTGGCGATCTTTTCACGCTCTGATTCGTCCTTGTCGAGAACGGCTCGCTTCACCTGTGAATAGGTCAGCCGGGCGTGACTTGTAATGACCGCAGGGAAAAGTTTCGTGGACTGGGTTGTTCCGTTCTCATCCATGTCCATGCGAGCGACCATGACCAACCGTTTCACATCAGGGTTCAACGAACACAGACCATTGGAAAGTCGTTCAGGAAACATGGGTTCCACGGATTGGGGAAAATAGCAGGAGTTTCCGCGCTCCAAAGCTTCCCGGTCAAGCGGAGTCCCCTCGCGCACATAGTGGGCCACATCGGCAATGGCCACCCAAAGCCGGTATCTTTTGCCCATGCGTTCCACAAGGATGGCATCGTCGAAATCGCGCGCCGTGGCCCCGTCAATAGTCACGAACTGCTTATCCGAAAGGTCCTTGCGATTGGCCATATCATTTTCGGAAGGCTCCTGCGGCAAGGCATCGGCCTGGGACATTGCCGCGGACGGGAACCTGGTCCGAATATTGTGATTGGACTTGACCAACGCTTCCTGCACGCTGATGTCCGCCTCCTGGCCGAGCCATCCAATAATTTCACCTTCCCACATGGTATGATCGATCTTTTCACCCGGAACGCACACCGCGATGTCGCCTATCGTCAAATTGATGGCTTCGTCCTTGAGCTTGGCGATAATCCCGAATCCCAGACGCGGGTCCGAAGGCCGGCAAAGCCAGTCGCCACCAGTCATCTTCTTGAAAATTTTCACAGGCAGAGTTTTGCGCCCACGCTCAAGAATACGGACAATACGCCCCTCGACGTTCCTTCCGCCCTTGCCCTCTCCGACAACTGCCGCCACGACCTTGTCACCGTGCCACGCCTCGCCAATATCGCGCTGGTTGATGAAAATATCCTTGCGTCGGGAGTCCTCGGGAATCACGAAACCGAAACCACCGCGCTGAATTTCCAGCCGACCGGTAATGCAACGCATGGATTCGGCCAGCCCATAGCCCCGGCGGATACGAATCAGCTTGCCCGACTCCACCAGTTCGTGAAGCATGTCCTTGACCACCCGCTTGTCTCTCTTCTTGAGTTTGAGATGACGAACGACTTCAGCTCTCGACAAGGGTTTTTTCTCTTGCTTGAAAAGAGCGAGAAGAACAGGTGGTGAAAGGGGAGGAGATGAAGGTCTGGGTTGCTTGCGCTTTGTCTTAGCCATTGCTGTTTTCCTGATCGCCGGACATGGTTGAGTCTTCAGTCACCGAGGCCGCAGCCTGATCGGCCAGATCATCGGTGCGCCTGAGGTTGAAAGCATCATAACGCCTATCCCACCAAACATCGAAAGAAGTATTTGGGCCAATGGTGGATGGACCGAAATCCATACGCAAATCAAACTGCCAGAATTCCTCGGTACACATGGGACCAAGCTTGACCGCGTCCTTGGGTGTGCACAGAATCGCTTCACAACCGAGCCTTCGGGCAACGGTCTGCATCTCCAGCACATCGCGCTTGGTGTAGGCGTGATGATCCTTGAACGTCATGTGCCTGATCGGTCCATACCCCAGATAGGCCTTGGCCGTGCGCCGTACCTGCGCAGGGTCTCCCACGCCGGTCACCAGCAAATACTTGCCGCCATCAAAATCACGCTCGACATTGCCATGCAGTACGTGACGGATACCGGTGGGCAGAACCTGAAAACTGAAAACCGGCTTGTGAAAACGTTCGAGTCGTTCTGCAATGAATGGCTCCAACTTCTTGAAATTCTTGGGACCGACCTTGATGAGAAAGGCATCAGCACGCTTGAGTGCGGCCATGGGTTCGCGCCAGGACCCAGCGGGAATCACCCTGTTCCACTGCTCGTCCAGATCATCAGGCCTGAGCAGAACCAGATTCAGATGCCTTTTCACGGCCATGTGCTGAAAACCATCGTCCAGAACCACCAGCCTGGGCCTGACCTTGTCCACTATCCACCGACCACCCCGAGTGCGGTTGGGGTCCACGACCACGTGTGCCTTGCGGTACATCTTGGCAAGCATGAGCGGCTCGTCGCCCGCCTCCTCTACAAGGGCACCGGGCGGAACAAGATACGGATACGATACTGGTTTGGCTCGATACCCACGAGTGAGCAGAACAGCTGGAAAGCCCTTGCTTTCGGCCCAGCCAAGAAGCCAGCCTGCCACAGGGGTCTTGCCTGAACCACCCCAGCCTATGTTGCCTACCGAGACCGTCAGTGCGGGCGGCTCCCAGCCGGGAAACAACCCGCGGGCATAGCACACTTCGCGCACACGCATACCAAATCCATACAGCCATGACAGCGGTTTCAGAATCGGGGCAAACGAACGTTGCAATGTGGTGATGGTGTTAGCCATGGCAAAAAAAGGGAGACCCGAAGGCCTCCCGATTGGGCGTTATCTGCGGTTTCCCATGAGCCTGAGCAGCATGAGGAACAGATTGATGAAGTCGAGATAAAGGGTCAAGGCACCCAGGATGGTGCCGCGCCTGATGGCTGCAGTGTCGCCACTCGGTACAGCTTCACCCATGGTTTTGAGCTTTTGCGTATCATACGCAGTCAGCCCCAGGAAAATGATGACACCGATGACCGAGATGGCAAAGGCCATGGCAGAGCTTTGCAGGAACATGTTCACGACCATGGCAATAATGATGCCGATGAGGCCCATGAACAGCAGACTGCCCCAGCTCGTGAGGTCCTTTTTGGTCACAAGGCCGTAAATGGACATGGCTCCGAACATTCCGGACGTGATAACAAAAGTTCCGGCCACAGACTCTGCTGTGTAGGCCAGAAGAATCGGGGTCAAGGTCAACCCGTTCAGGCCGCTATAGAGCAAAAACAGCCCTGTGGCCGTGGCTGGATTCATGGTCGAGATACGGGCACCCAGATAAAAGACTATACCCAGTTCGGCAAAGAACAGGATAAAGACCAGAGTGGACATGCCGACTGCGCCAGTGGCGGGATCGACTGTGAAAAGAATCTGCAACAGGGACTGATTGTTGGAGACGACATACGCTATCAACGCGGTAAGGCCGAGGCCTGCGCTCATCCAGCCGTATACGCCACGCATGAATGCATTAACGACCTCAGATTTTGAAATCTGACCGGTCCGCATGCTGGGATACTCTGCCATTGATATTCCTCCAAAATGGTTGGCAGCCTGTCGTGAAAAGCTCGATTGCACCAATGCTACAAGGAACTTATACCCTGTCGTATTGAAGATACGTAACAGGCTTGCTCTCTTTTACACTGTGCTCTCGAATCATTTCGTCCAGTCCGCAAAAAAACATTCTTTCAACGTTCTGTTCAACTCGTGACGAGATCGGGATTGAATCCCCGTGTTTAATTCTATTTAAGCAGCTTTTGGTGAGCTGGCAAGGAAAAGCGGACAAAATTCATGAACCTGTGCCGCGTCTCTCGGCAAACAGCTAGAGAAGCACTGCATAATTGTCCGCTGGCTTCGTTGCTTTAAAAACCTCAAATCCTAACGTACAGGAAGTACGCGTCGGCCTTGATGTTTTCTTGCGCCTTGCCAACGAATAATTCTACAGCACTTCCTAAAAATTGAATTAATCAGTACTTCCCTAGGTGGTGTAGTCACGAGATTGTCTAAATTTTTATTTTGTGCCATAGTTCGTCAAGAAACCTACCCCAATGGAGGCTATTTTGACGATTCCAGCACATCGACGACACGACATCTCGGACCACGCTTGGGAAAATCTTGAACCTCATCTACCTGGCAGAAAGGGGAGTTGGGGTGGCGTTGCGTGTGACAATCGCCAGTTTATCAATGCGGTGTTTTGGATCATGCGCACTGGGGCGCCATGGCGAGATCTTCCTCCTGATTATGGAGGATGGAGTAACACTCACCGTCGCTTTATCCGTTGGCGTGACAAGGGAGTGTGGGAAAAGCTGCTGGAGGTTTTGATTGATGAGCCTGACTATGAGTGGCTGATGATTGATGCCAGCCACTGCAAAGTCCATCCGCATGCGGCAGGAGCAAGAGGCGGCAATCAAGACATGAGCCTCACAAAAGGGGGCTCAACACAAAACTACATCTGGCCGTGGACTCGCATGGTATGCCGCTCAGGGCTATTGTTACACAAGGTACAACAGCAGATTGCACTCAGGCAGTTGCGCTGATTGATGGATTTACTGCCCAGCACCTTTTGGCAGATCGAGGATACGACACTGACATTATTATCGTACAGGCCGAGCTGCGAAGTATGAAGCCTGTCATCCCGCCGAAAAAGAATCGAAAAGAGCCTCGCAGCTACGACGAACATCTCTATAAAGCTAGGCACTTGGTGGAGAATGCATTTCTCCACTTGAAACGCTGGCGCGGCATAGCAACTCGGTATGCAAAAAACACATTATCATTTCTTGCTGCTGTTCACATCAGGTGTATTTCATTATGGGCGGCTGTCTCGTGACTACACCACCTAGTTCCTGATCCCGTACAGCTTTTCCGCCTCATCAACAGTCACGGCAGTCAGCCCGATGGGTGCCAGGGTAATGGCGGCGAGTTTGAGATGCTGCCAGCCCCACGGGATACCTATTATGGTGATAAAGCATCCCAACGCGGCCATAATGTGCCCGATACAAAGCAACCAGCCCGCAAACAGGAACCACAACACATTGCCCACGAAGCCCCAACCGGAAGTTCCGACATCTTTCTGACCGGTCAGGACATCTCGCCGGACAAGCGTGCGTCCAAAGGGAAACAACGCGAACTCGGCAATGACAAAAGCGGACCGCGCCCACGGCAGGCCCACAATGGAAAGGGCCATGATGCACCCGGCCAGAAACCAGCCAAGGGCCAAAAGTACTCCGCCCATCAGGAACCAGATTACATTGCCAAGGAATGAGAACATGACTCCTCCGTCAGGGTAGTCGGTTTTAGGCCATGAAATCGCGTGCCCAACGCAGGAGGTTGATCCCGATCAACAACGCACCTTCCAGTCGGGACACCCGCCAGCCGGTACGCAGCATAATCAACACAAGCCCGACCATGCCGACAAGCACGATGAGCCCGGAGGATGCCTCAGGCGAGACAGTCAGAGGCTTGAGCATGCAGGTCAGGCCAAGCACTCCGGCAAAATTGAAAAAATCAGAACCGATCAGGTTGCCCAGCAACATCTCGTTCTTGCCTTTGACTGAAGCGGCAAGGCAGGTGACCAATTCAGGCAAGCTTGTTCCTGCGGCCACGATGGTCACGCCTATGACCCACGAAGAAACACCCAATGTCGTGGCAATACTGGTAGCTGCCGTGACCATGAGGTGCCCGCCTGCGGCAATGGATATAAACCCTAAAATCAGAAACATGCCATCACGCCAGGATGCCTTCTTGCCCTCGATCTCCTCCAACTCACCCTCACCCGGAGACTCGCGTTTAATGCCGAGATAGATGAGATAGCCCACAAGGAGTGCCATCAAGCCGCCACCGAACAGGCGACCCAATTCGCCAGTAAAGGAGACCAGCAGGATGCCTGCCGTGGTCAGAAAGAGCAGCACCCCATCGCGGTAGACTATGGTCCGGTTGGAAACCAGCGGTTTGATCATGGCCATAAGACCGAGAATGAAGCCGAGGTTGAAAATATTGGAACCAACCACGTTGGACAATGAAATGTCATTGTGCCCACGCAGAGCCGCATTGACTGTCACCAGGAATTCAGGCGCGGACGTGCCAAGTGCAACAATTGTCAGACCGATAACCAACTCGGAAACATTGAATTTCCGAGCGATAAGTGCGGCAGACGTCACAATCCTGGTAGCTCCGAACCAGAGCAGGACGGCAGACGCGCAAAAAATAAAAATATTGAGAGACATTATTAAGTCCTTAAATCAGGGGAAGAAATGAAGCAAGGTAACGGACCATTGGAAATTATCGTTTGCAACCGGCTACTTCTCAATCCCGGCCTGTTCCTTCTTCCATTCCTTGACGACCTCGGGATTCGGTTCGATCCAGTGCATATCGGTCTCGCGGGCAGGCGTAACCTTGACTTCCTCCACAACTTCACCGCGCCGGACAGAAACCCTGACCTGCTCACCAGAGGTTTCAGCATGTTTACGGGCCTTGGTGGCATAGGAAGCAACAAAAGCCGCAGCATCCTTCACCATATCCATTGCCCAGTCACCCGCCAAGGGACGCCCTATGGCAAGGGGGCCAGGAAAATCCTCCAGTCTGAACACGTAATCCGTTGACTCTATGCAACTTTCAATCTGATCATTATCTGCTGCCGTACGACCGAATGTCAACCAGTGCGCCCCAGTCCAATACTGTCGCCCGGCCCGGACCAGACTGAAATCATTAAGCGTTGGACGAATACGATTCCGAAGCAATTGAACGAATCGGGCAGAACCATCCGACTCTGTCAGGCAACAGCCGCCTGCGGGAGTGGGAATTTCGGTAAAGCCATACTGTTCGGCCATGGCATACTGAGGTTTGCGGCCTCTGCCCCGCCAGTCATGCAGTCTTTCACGATCCACCAACCCGGACTCTTCCATGGGAGTAGGCGGAAGATTCAGGGCGCACAGGGGACGAAGCAGGACATCACGAACATATGCCCGTTTGGTGATCAGGTTCAAGGCATCGGCACGTTGGCTCATGGGTCGCTGCCCCACCACCTCGCCGGAAATGAGAAATTTGGCACCGTATTCCGGCAAGAGCTTCACTGCATGGGAAAGCATGATGATCTTGCAGTCGATACACGGATTGAGCCATTTGCCAAACCCCTGGGACGGGCCATCCAGAATCATGTCCACGTATTCCTGCCGGATATCCACACCCACTACATCTAAATTATAGTGATCTTTCCAGAACGGGATCAATTCGGGCTTGCCGAAAAAAGGCGTGATGAAATGCAGACCAAGGACGGTCAAGCCCTGATCCATTATGGTCCGCATGGCCAGGATCGAATCCAGACCACCGGACAAGAGCGCAAGGGAATCATATTTCTGTGTCATGGGTGCGACCCTTATTTGAGAATTGAACGAAGGGCAAGCCCCAGATGACCGCCATGCAGACTGATGGAGAATAATGCAAAAAATCTCGGAGACGATGGATTAACCGTGTGCAGTGTGGTATGTGTTTCCTTATAAAAAGGACAAGGAACCGGACACATGAAAAAAATACCGTGGAATCAGGATCTGCACATGGGCATCACATTCATTGATGATCATCACAGAAAATTGATTCACATTGCCAATGAGTTCATCGATGCCGCAAACAGGGGACACAGACCCAGAACCCTGACACATCTCATGAAACAACTCCGGGAACACACCGTCTCCCATTTAGAGACCGAAGAAACCATCATGACTTCTGTACGATATGACAAAAGATCAATTCATGTATTGAAAAATGAACGGCTCAAGGTTGTCATGAAAGGATTCCACAAGCGTCTCTGTAAAGCCGAAGAGGTGACCGTCAAGGACATACAATTCTTGAAAAAGTCACTCCTTCATCACATCAAGGATTCAAACCATGCAATGAACAAAAGCATGGAACTGCTCGACACGAAAAAAATACGATAAACCTGCTGGATATGAGAGGCTACCCATGGCCAAGATTAAATGGAATGAAGAACTCAACGTTGGTGTCGAACAGGTCGACAACCAGCACAAGGAACTAATTCGCATTATCAATGGACTCATCAATGCCGTTGACCTCGGACGCGACAAGAAAACTCTTGAAAACGTACTCCAGAAACTCCGTGAATATACCGTCTTTCACTTCAACTCCGAAGAGGCGTTGATGGAAGAAGTCCGCTACAACAAACGCGGCGAACACATCAACGAACACGCACGGCTCAAGAGAAGCATCAAGGATTTTCAACGGAACTTATATAAACATGAGACCCTGACCTCGGACATGGTACTCGAATTCATGAAAGAGTGGCTTCTGCACCACATCCTGTCTTTCGACCGGGAACTTGCCCGGTTCATCCATGAACAGAAAGCAAAGGAAAACAAACCAAAACCGAAACAGGAAACAGCTTCCGAATAGCCGGATTTAATGATCACATTCTCCTGCATTCCAGAATTTTTTATCATTTTCACATTAATCTCCTTGCGAAAGCCACAGCCCAACCATGCAAGCCACTGGAAAACCGGAACCTTTAACCTATATACATCACTGTTGCCCGCACAGCGCGTATCTGGTATCCAAGCGTGTTGCTCAATTGTTGCGGCCTGTAACTCCCGGAGGATGTATTCATGGCACGAAAAGCCGTTGATCCAGATATTTTACGAAAAGAAGCACTCGGCACTGCCCTGACCAGCATTGAACGCAAGTTCGGCAAGGGTTCCATCATGCGATTGGATGGAGAAGCATCTCATACCATCCCGGCCATTCCCACAGGCTCCATTGGCCTTGACATGGCTATCGGTATTGGCGGCGTTCCACGTGGTCGCGTCATCGAAATTTACGGCCCGGAGTCCTCCGGCAAGACAACCCTGGCCCTGCACATCATCGCCGAAGCACAGAAAGCTGGCGGCGATGCCGCATTCATCGATGCAGAGCACGCTCTGGACCCGTCCTACGCAAAACGTCTCGGAGTCAAAACCGATGACCTGCTCATATCCCAGCCCGATTACGGCGAGCAGGCACTTGAAATAGCAGATCTTCTCGTTCGATCCGGCGCAGTTGACGTTGTGGTCATCGACTCCGTTGCCGCGCTCATCCCCCAGGCCGAACTGGAAGGCCAGATGGGCGAAACCCAGGTGGGCGGACAGGCACGCCTCATGTCACACGCGCTCAGAAAGCTGACCGGAACAATCCACAAGTCCAATTGTGTGGTCATCTTCATCAACCAGATTCGCATGAAGATCGGCATGACCGGCTACGGCAACCCGGAAACGACATCCGGTGGCAACGCACTGAAATTCTACGCCTCCATACGCCTTGATATCCGCCGCATCCAGACCCTGAAGGACAAGGAGGAATCCTACGGTATCCGCGCCCGCATAAAGGTCGTCAAAAACAAGGTAGCCCCGCCGTTCCGGCAGGCACTTGTGGACATCATCTACGGTCAGGGCGTCAGCCGCATGGGCGAACTCATCGACATGGGCGAAGAACACGGCATCATAGAAAAATCCGGTTCCTGGTATGCTTACGGCTCGGAAAAACTCGGCCAGGGCAAGGAAAATGTCCGCCAATTGTTGCAGGACAACCCAGACATTGCCGCGGCCATAGAAGAAAAACTCATGATCCATCTCGGTTTCCGCGATGCTCCGGTGGAAGATGCCATAAACGCCGGAATAGCCAAGGACATCGACGAATAGAACGTTTTTATTACCCAAATGAAACGCCTCGGCCCCATACCGGGGCGTTTCATCGTCTTATGTACATTTTTCTGGAGAAAACCGAACGATGAAAGCCGCTGAAATCCGCAGAAGATTCCTTGAATTCTTCGAAAAAAACAACCACGCCATTGTGGAGTCTTCGCCCCTGACCCCCAAGGACGACCCATCCCTGCTCTTCACCAACGCAGGGATGGTCCAGTTCAAGAAACTCTTTCTGGGACAGGAAAGACGCGACTACAACCGCGCCACCACCTCGCAGAAATGTTTGCGCGTGGGCGGCAAACACAATGATCTGGAGAATGTTGGTCGTACCGCACGGCACCACACATTCTTCGAGATGCTCGGAAACTTCTCGTTCGGCGACTACTTCAAGGAAGACGCCATCAAGTTCTGCTGGGAATTCCTGACCGAAGAACTGAAGCTCGAAAAAGACCGCCTCTATATTACTATTTATAAAGACGACGACGAAGCGGGCGAATTGTGGCAAAAAATCACGGGAATTTCTGAGGATCGCATCTATCGCCTCGGCGACAAGGACAACTTCTGGTCCATGGGTGACACCGGCCCATGTGGCCCCTGCTCCGAGATTCACTACGATCAGGGCGAACACGTTGGTTGCGGCCCGAATTGCGGCATCGGCAAATGTGACTGCGACCGCTACCTTGAAATCTGGAACCTCGTGTTCATGCAGTATGACCAGGCCGAGGACGGGACCCGTACGAACCTGCCTCGCCCCTCCATCGACACAGGCATGGGACTGGAACGTATCGCTGCCGTGGTTCAGGGCGTCAGCTCCAACTACGAGACCGACCTATTCCAGTCCATCATCAAGTATACAGCTGATCTCGCGGGCGTGAAATACCGCGACAACGAGGAAATCGATACCGCGCTCCAGGTCATAGCCGACCACAGTCGCGCCATTGCCTTCCTGATTCCAGACCAGGTCCTTCCCTCCAACGAGGGTCGGGGCTACATCCTGCGCCGCCTCATCCGCCGGGCCTATCGCTTCGGAAAACTCATGGGGCTGACCGATTCCTTTCTTTGGAAAACGGCAAGCAAGGTTGTGGACGACATGGGCGACCATTACGCCGAACTGAAAGAGTCCAGGGACTTCATGATTGAAGTTGTTCAGGGAGAGGAAGAAGGCTTTGCCAAGACTCTGGACAAGGGCCTTGAAATGCTCGAAGGCGAACTGGCCGAACTCAAGAAGATCGGAGTTTCCAACGTTCCCGGAGACACCACCTTCAAACTCTACGACACATACGGATTTCCCATCGACATCGTCCGTGACGTAGCCGAAAAACATGGCATGGGCGTTGACGAACAGGAATTCGACAAGCTCATGCTGGAACAGAAGACACGTTCCAAGGCCGCCTGGAAAGGGTCCGGCGACAAGGACGTGGCATCAATTTTCCAGACCCTGCTAGAGCAGGACATCACCTCCGAATTCACCGGCTACGAAATGATGGCCGACCAGTCCGAAATCGCCTATCTGCTGGAACTTGACGGCACAGTGATTGAAACCCTCCCCGAAGGTGCAACCGGCTGGCTGGTTTCCAAGTCCACCGCCTTCTACGGAGAATCCGGCGGACAGCTTGGCGATACCGGTGAGATAGCCTCATCTGCGGGCAAGGCAGTTGTCACGGACACGGTCAAGCCATCCCAGAATCTCACCGCGCACAAAGTCATGATCGCCGAAGGCGAAATGAAAACCGGCGACTCCGTATTCCTGAACGTGGACCGGGGGCAACGACTGGCCACAATGCGCAACCATACCGTCACCCACCTGATGCATGCCGCATTGCAAAAGGTCTTGGGCGATCATGCCAAACAGGCTGGTTCCCTGGTAGGCCCGAACCGCTTGCGCTTCGACTTCACGCATATCAAGAGATTATCCGCTGATGAAATCGCGCAGGTCGAAGTTCTGGTAAATCAGAGCATACTCGACGCCATCCCGGTCACCCGCGAAGTCATGACCATCGAACAGGCCAAAGGCAAAGGCGCAACCGCACTGTTCGGCGAGAAATATGGCAACACTGTTTCGATCATCGAAGTCCCGGGCGTATCCATGGAATTTTGTGGAGGAACGCACTTGGACAACACCGGAATCGCAGGTTCCTTTATCATTACCAGCGAAGCTGGCGTGGCTGCTGGTATCCGCCGCATCGAAGCTGCCACCGGTGGCAACGCCACTCAATATCTCAATGAACGCCGCTTGGCTGTGACCGAAGCCGGCGCCATGCTCAAGGCCCAACCCGCTGAACTGCCCGTCAAGATCAAGGCGTTGCAGCAGCAGGTCAAGGACATGACCAGGGAAATGAAATCCCTTCAGGCCAAACTCGCGTCCGGCGCAGGCCGTGACATGATGAGCGACATGGAAGAAATCAACGGCGTAAAAGTACTGGCCGTTGAACTTGAAGCACCAAACATGGATGTCATGCTCGAACAAATGGACGCACTGCGTTCCAAGATCGAATCGGGCATCATCTGTCTGGTGGCAGGACACGAGGATGGCAAGGTGTCAGTAGCCCTGTCAGTGACCAAGGACCTGCATGGCCGCTACAAGGCAGGCGATCTGATCAAACCCGTTGCCGGAGAAGTCGGCGGCGGAGGTGGTGGACGCCCGGACATGGCCCGCGCTGGCGGAACAAACGCTTCCGGCATCCCCAATGCCCTTGCAAAGCTCAAGGAACTTGTCAAAACAGCTTAGCCACGCTGTTACAGTGTAAAACAGTATACGAATGCAAGGCATGAGATAAAGACAAGACCGGAGCGCAGTCCCATTCGTGAGGGGGTGACTTTATCGAAGCCGCCCCAACGACCGTGCATTTACCGACACTGTAAGAAAAGAGCTTGTGGCCGGATGATTTTTTGTGTATCAACGGTCTCCCGGTTGCGGCCACCGACATTTCAAGAGCGCCCCGTTACAGCGTCTCTGAGAATCTAGGCGGTCTGATCGCGTGAATATTAATAATACGACGCATGAGGGTTGACAGACGGACTCAAAGTCCGTAAAAGTCCCCTTCTCAGTTTGCGCAAGGAGCATTTATCATGAAGACATATAGCCCGAAGCCGGAAGACGCGAACCGCGAATGGTTCATCGTCGATGCCACAGACAAGATCCTTGGCCGTTTGGCCACAGAGATCACTGTTCGTCTGCGTGGCAAACACAAGCCTGAATTCGCCCCTCACATGGACATGGGTGACTTTATCGTCGTTATCAACGCCGAAAAGATCAAGGTAACCGGCCAGAAGCTCGACAAAAAGATTTACTACAAGCACACCAACCATCCCGGCGGTCTGAAACAAAAGACTCTGCGCGAAATGTTGGAAAGAAAGCCTGAAAACGTCATTACTGCCGCAGTCAAAGGCATGCTGCCCAAGAACCGCCTGTCCGCACAGCTTCTCAAAAAGGTGAAGGTATATGCCGGTTCCGAGCACCCGCACGCAGCCCAGGCTCCCAAAACTCTGGATATTTAATCGGGGATTATCATGAGCGATTTTACTTACAGCACTGGTAAAAGAAAGAACGCCATCTCCCGTACCCGCCTTTACGCTGGTACCGGGCAGATCACCGTTAACGGTCGTCCCTTTGAGGACTACTTCCCCCGCAAGACCCTGCAAATGGTCGTGCAGCAGCCCCTGAAGCTGGTCAAGATGCTCGACAAGTACGACATCAAGGCCACCTGTACAGGCGGCGGCGTATCAGGTCAGGCCGAGGCACTGCGCCACGGCATTTCCCGCGCCCTCTGCGAAATCTATCCTGACCTTCGCGCCATTCTCAAGCCCGCCGGTCTCCTGACCCGCGATGCTCGTAAGAAAGAGCGTAAAAAGTACGGTCTCCGCGGCGCACGCGCCAGCTTCCAGTTCTCCAAGCGTTAAGCCGAGACCCTGGAACAGACAGACTCTACAGGTCGGTACCGAAAGGTGCCGACCTTTTTCCGTTCATTTTTCATTGCTACCCGGCATGCGGCAATTCGAAACAAATGTAGTACGACAATTATGATTTTGTATCCCACGCTGGATTCCTGCGTAGAACTCGTACAGGAATGATTGTGATCTCAAACAGCACTCCCCTAAGAAGATTCATTCCTTCCTGAGATTATAAAAGTAGAATCCCCTCTTGCCCTTAGCCCATCTATTCCGCTATATCCTCCCTATGTCGTCAAAAAAGAAACCCCAGCCACGAATGCTTTTCGCTTCAAAAGATGGCGAAATCTACGATCACCCCGATTTACTACTCATGTGCCGCAGAGGAGATGAATTCGGACTCCCCCGGCCGGATGAAATCACGCCACTTCCTCCCGAATCCGAGTTTTTCCTGTTACCGGGCCGACATGCCATGGGCTACAGTCAGGAAACAGGCCAGGCTGAAGTCATGGAAGATCTGGCTGTGGCAGCATTTGCAAGTCCAGGCCATACGCTCACAGGCATTGCAGCCTACGAGACCGACGATGATGCCCCGACTCTGCCGCTGCTCTCCTACGGAGCCATTGGGTATGCCAATGGAAGATTCTGGGTCTGCGCCAAGAAGGTGGATGAGGATAAGCGACAGATATTCAAACATATTCCACAAGAACGCATCGAAGCTGGCGCACACCAGCTCATCAATGAAATGCCGGAGAACCGACTCATCAATCATCTGGCTGGTTGTGCCCTGGCAAGCGGTTGCCCGGCAGCCAAAAATCTCGCGCTGGGCCGTTTCGAGTGTCCGCTTCCCACAGCCCAAGCATGTAACGCAGCCTGTGTTGGCTGCATTTCATATCAGCCCGAGGACTCCGGCTTTCCATCCCCGCAATGCAGGATAACCTTCACCCCCACTATCAAGGAAATCGTGGAGGTCATGCGTCGCCACGAATCCCGCGAACGCCGCCCCATATTTTCCTTCGGACAAGGGTGCGAAGGCGAGCCTCTGCTCGAAGCGGAGCTCATATGCGATGCCATCAAGGAATATAGGGCAGATGGAGGTACCGGCACAGTCAATATCAACACCAACGGCTCCAGACACCAAGTCATGCCAGCCATCAAGGTTGCAGGGGTCAACTCCATTCGGGTCAGCCTCAATTCTGCCCGCCCCGGACCGTATGAAGCATACTACCGCCCCAAAAGCTTTACCTTTGACGATGTGCGTGAAACCATTTCCAAAGCACACGATGTCGGGCTGCACGTCAGCCTCAATCTGCTTTACTTTCCCGGCATAACCGACACCGAAGAAGAACTGGAAGCACTCATAGAACTCGGCGAGACCTGCAAATATGATTTTGTTCAGCTACGCAATCTCAACCTCGACCCGGAACTCTATCTCAACCTCATGAGGCCCTTTGGTCACTCCCCCAGCATGGGATTCTTAAATTTCAAGAAACGCCTCAAAACAGCGCTGTCCTGGATTGAATACGGATATTTCAATCCATACCTCGGATAAAACGCACACATTTTCCACACACCAAACAAAAAAAGACCATCAATAACTGGTGGTCTTTTCTTGTTTGGCCATAAAACTATTTCTCTTGCATCGGGTATCCACGTTCCACCCACTCGTCCCATCCGCCCTTGAGCGCGTAAACATCTGTCAATCCGGCCTTACCAAGCTGCAGTGCCACACGGGCACTGGTATACTCATTGGGTCAGGCACAATACAGTACAAACGTCTTGTCTTCTGGAAGTTCTCCCACCCACGAGTCAACATCATTGTAGGCTTTACGAACCGCATTCCTGATCATGATCTCGCTGCCCGTCCAGTCAGCACTGCGGCGCACATCGATTATCATGATATCCGGGGAATCAATCCTAGAAAGCAACTCACTGGCTTCCATGCGCGGGACCTTGTCCCCAATGAATGCGGCTCCAGCCAGCGCCGATGTCACGACTTCCAGACAGCACGAGAACAGGATCAGGAACACAATGGCTCCGCCGATAACACGCGTTTTACTTTTCATGAGTCTTCTCCTTGAAATCTTCCTGAAAGATACTCTCAGATAACATCAAAAAGACTTGAAGCACTGTTATAATCCACTGGGACTCCCCATAAAAAAACCCCGACTGCAATGCAATCGGGGCCTGAAGAATACGTTCGCAATTTCTTACGGAAACAGCACTTCCACCTGCTCGGAAGCTGGCTTGCGCTTGACAATCTCACCTATGCGGTAAGCGTCGATATCATCCATGGAATCAAGCATTTCCAAGGCCTTGTCGGCTGTGTCCGCATCACAAATGAGAATGTACCCGATCCCGCAGTTGAAAATCTGAAGCATTTCGGGCCAGGAAAGCTCACCCTGCGCCTTGAGCCAATCAAAGATTGGAAGCATGGGCCAAGAGCCGAACTCGATCTTGGCGGAAGTCTCTTCAGGCAGAACACGCGGCACGTTGTCGTAAAAACCACCGCCAGTGACATGGACCATGCCCTTGATCTCAAGGGATTTCAGCAACTCGACCACCGGCCTCACATAGAGTTTGGTCGGCTGGATAAGCACCTCTGCCACGGTCCTGTCGGAACCAGGAAAGGACTCGTCGGCCTTGAGACCGGATTCGCCGAAAAGCTTGCGAATGAGTGAATACCCGTTGGAATGGGCACCGGATGAACCAAGGCCGATAAGCACATCGCCGGGAGTCACGGACTTGCCGGACACAACCTTGGGCGTATCAACCATACCAACTGCAAAACCGGACAGATCGTACTCGCCGTCAGGATAAAAACCGGGCATCTCGGCGGTTTCTCCGCCCAGAAGTGCGCAATCAGAATCGCGACAGCCTTGGCATACACCGGAAACAACTTGCTCGGCCACGCCGGATTCGAGCTTGCCGGTGGCAAAATAATCGAGGAAGAAAAGTGGGGTCGCCCCTTGAACAAGCACATCATTCACGGACATGGCAACCAAATCGATACCCACGGTATCGTGTTTGTCGAACATGAAGGCAAGCTTGAGCTTGGTACCCACGCCATCGGCTCCGGCCACGAGCATGGGAGCCTCCATACCGGTCACGTTGGGCTTGAACAACCCTCCGAAACCTCCAATATCTGTTGCCACGCCGGGCGTGAAGGTGGATTTCACCATGTCTTTTATGCGGCTGACAAAAAGATTGCCCGCCTCGATGTTAACACCGGCTGCGGTATATGCTTGGGAACGTTTGGCACTGTCGCTCATATCTGGCTCCTGAAATGTGTTCGAGATGCAAGGGTTATAGATTGTTGCCCGCTCAAGTTCAAGTGGAGACTTTACCGGCTCGCGATTTGCATTGCTTTTCCATATCCTGATATCTAGTATTGGTATACATGGAAAAAGCACAGTGCATAGGAGGAACAATGCGCCGTTTCAATAAAATTGCCATTTTCATCGTGACCGTTGTTCTTTTGACAGCCGCACTGGCTCTGGCCGGAACAAAATTCAAAAATGAAGACACAGCGGTCAATCGCCAAAACAACACCTTTGGCACCGACTCAGGCGAAAACACGAGCACAACGACATTCGCCACGAACAATACTGACGACACCACCATCAAGACCAAGGCCCGTCACAAGAAGGAACCGGTTGACTGGTATGACAAAATCATCATCACGGTAGACCCGGATACAACCTGGCCCTAATAAAAAACATCGATCAGCGCAACCATACAAACTGACAAAAAATCATACGCATTTTTCAACAGCTCAACCGATGACGTAGGCCGTTCCATCTGGCATACTACTTTGACGGGAGAAGTTATCATGCATGAAGCCAGACTTTGGAAACAGCTCAAGGATGGTGCAGTCCAATGCCGTCTCTGCAATCATTATTGCGCCATCAAGCCAGGATCACGCGGCAAGTGCGGCGTCCGTAAAAACACGGATGGCGTATTGTACTCGCTCAATTACGGGAAAATTGCGGCCCTGAACCTCGACCCGGTCGAAAAAAAGCCACTCTATCATTTCCAGCCAGGAACGCGCACCTATTCCTTTGCCACAATGGGCTGCAACTTTACATGCGCCTTCTGCCAAAACTGGTCACTGTCCCAAGCTCCACATGAACATGACCGCATCGAAGGCAGAGCCATGACACCTGAAGCTCTGGTTGACGAAGCCCTCAATCTCAAGGCCGCAAGCATCTCATATACCTACTCCGAACCGACCATCTTTTTCGAAACAATGCAGGATACAGCCCGGCTGGCAAAGGAAAAGGGGTTGAAAAACATCATGGTCTCCAACGGCTTCATGAGCCGGGAGTGCCTGGATGAACTTGCCCCGTTCATCAATGCCATCAACGTGGATCTCAAGGCCTTTACCGAAGGCTTCTACGAAAGCATTACAGGCGCGCGCCTCAAGCCGGTACTTGAGAATCTCAAATACATCAAACACACCCTCAAGTGGTGGCTTGAAGTGACCACTCTGCTCATCCCCGGCAAGAACGATTCGCCGGACGAACTCGATCAGCTCACGGATTTTCTGGTCAAGGAACTTGGTACGGACACGCCATGGCACATCTCCCGCTTTCACCCGAACTACAAGATGAATGACGCGGATGTGACCCAGCGCAACAGTTTGGAGGCAGCCTATGAATTAGGCAAGTCCAAAGGCCTCAAATACGTATACATAGGCAACATGCCCAGCGCACAGCATCAATACACGAACTGTCCAGGTTGCGGAGAACTGCTCATCGACCGATCCGGATTTTCCTCCACACCCCCGGCCATACGCAATGGGAAATGCATAAAATGCGGTGAACCCATCTCCGGCGTAAATATGGGGTGAGAGAGCTTGCCAACACTGTTTTTTTCCAGTAGAGATCAATCCCTCCGGCGCAGTTGTCGCACCAAGGCCCTTGTCAGATAGTTGAGGATATCCTCTGACAAGGCGCAAGTTTTTTCAGGAACACAGTGTATTCCGATACGCACATGCCTGAAAGACGCAGCAACCCAGCCAGCAAGAATCTTCAACAATCTGACGGGGCGTGGCGCAGTCTGGTAGCGCGCCTGCTTTGGGAGCAGGATGCCGGGAGTTCAAATCTCTTCGCCCCGACCAGTAAAGAACAGCGATTTCAAGCACTTGCTTGGAATCGCTTTTTTGTTTTTGCATTTCGTACAAGGAGAGTACAAGACTTAAAAAAACCAACTCCACACCATTAAGGTGCTCCCAATCTCCCCCCTCTGGCTTGGAACCAAAAGGCAGCGTAACCTGTAAACTTGTCCACCTTAAATTCGCCGCTCAATAGTCCGAAGAATCGAGGCCATATATGGATGGATCAGAGAGTAAAGCCGGATTGATTTGGCTCAGATAGGAGAAAGAAGGCCATGGGGGAAGTCGTCCCATGAACAATATGTACAAGAGGTCACAGAAAATCTTTTCAGATTAATTTCAGCTGAAGCTACTCGTTGGAACCCCTCTGTTGTCACTCTCTCACTATTACTGAGAGGTACAAGCCCAGACCTGTTCTGGGGTCATTTCCGTAGCAGGCATCCTTGATACCGGACTTCACAGCCGCCACTTAACCATACACTTTTACCCGTCTCGCTTGCTCTAGGGAAACGCTGATTAATTCAATCTTCAGGAAGTGCTGTAAAATTATTCGCGGGCAAGGCGCGCAAAAAAGTCAAGGCTGACGCGTGCTTCCTGCACGCTAGGGTTTGATTTTTTTGCAGCAACGAAGCCAGAGGGCAATTATGCAGTACTTCCCTAGTGGTCTTCGTTCAACCAAGCGGGGTCGAATTCGGTAGAGCCATCCACCTGGCTGGATGACAGCTCATTTCCCGCACTAACCCAGACTTCGTTGGCGGTCATTTCTACGCCTTGAAGAGTGAGCGTTGTTTCACCATATGAAATAACGGTATTGCCGCCATCTGAGGACACATTAAGCTGATCAGGCGACGTCAACCCCTGAAACTGGAGTGTGTCTTCTGCTGGATTGAAATCAGTAATAGTATCTGAACCATCATTAGCTCCATACACGAAGATATCGTTTCCCGCTCCGCCCGTGAGGATGTCGTTGCCAGTGCCACCATCCATTGTGTCGTTGCCATCACCACCATACATTAAGTCATGACCATCGCCGCCACTCAGAATGTCATCGCCAGCGTCGCCTCCTATTGTATCGTTGCCAGAGCCGCCATCGACGACATCGCTTCCTTCTCCGCCCACAAGAAAATCGTTGCCTTTTTCGCCATACAGAGTGTCATCACCAGCACCACCATTCATCGTGTCGTCGGCATCGTTGTCCCAGCCCGTGTAGGATTCGTCGTGCGCCATGCCGCCCTTCATAACATCGTTACCAGCACCGCCATTCATAGTATCGTTGCCACGACCACCATTCATCGTGTCGTTGCCATCGCCGCCAGTCATCTCGTCATCTCCAGAGCCGCCATTCATGTTATCGTTACCAACGCCGCCATGCATTGTGTCAGCGTGAGCACCGCCATCCATGTAGTCGTTCCCAGAACCACCATGCATATAGTCATCGCTAGTGCCGCCAAACATAGAGTCGTGGCCAGCCCCGCCATCGAGGGAATCGTCCCAACGACCGCCATCCATAAAGTCATTGCCAGAACCGCCATCCATTGTATCATCGTGATCGCCGCCAAGCATGGAGTCGTTTCCAGTGCCTCCTTTCATCATGTCCATACCTGAACCACCACGCATTGTGTCATCGCCAGAACCGCCATCCATATAATCGCTGGAAGTATTGCTTTCACCAGAAGACTCACCCCAGAAATCGCCCTCCATTTTGTCATTGCCGCTGCCGCCATACAGCTTGTCATGCCCCTCCCCGCCTCTTATCCAGTCGTCGCCAGACAGACCATACAGCGTGTCATGCCCGTCTCCGCCATCCAAGCAGTTGCTGGGTGCAAGTAAACTATCAATCGTAATATCGTTTTCACTAAAAGCAGAAAGTTTATGCGTCTTACCACCGACCACCTGCTCTAATTCCTGATCAGATAACTCACCCTCTGGAGGCGTCAAAGCCTGACGAATTTCCTCAATACTTACAGGTATATCACGCGCCTCAGCATATTTTTGAACTTCAGCAATGAGGGCTTCTGGCGAGGAACTTCCTGCTAGCTTCGAACGGAAGTCAGGGTCATTTGCTATTTGTGTGTACAGTGCGCGGGCGTTGTTCGGTGGGGTCATGGGCAAGAGTTCCTTATAGAGTGTGCATTGACCAAGAGGAATTGAGTTTCATTAAGTAGTAGATGCTGTATCAGATAGAATAGTTTCATTAAAGTTAAAATCACTGAACATTAAGCGTAGGCTGCTTGAAACTGGTACAGAACAGTGGTACATTCAACACACCAAGAGACAAGGGTAACATGTTGAGATGATAGCGATTAATATTTAACTCGTTCAAATTTCTTCGCCCCGACCCGTAAACAATTAAGCAGACCAAACACTTGGCTTGGTCTGCTTTTTCTTTTCAGAGACTCACCCCACTCCACTTCTTCCATACCTTATGAAGTGAAATCACGACGAATTCATCGTTTGAGGATTTGTCTAAGCAACATTTTACAACAGAGTCCCTTTCCATTCTCTGCTTTGTGCTTGAGAAGAAATGGGGACGGACTTTCCCGAAACAAAAAATTAAAGAGACAAGCCTCTTCTAGGGAAGTACTGATTAATTCAATTTTCAGGAAGTGCTGTAGAATTATTCGCTGGCAAGGCGCAAGAAAACATCAAGGCCGACGCGTACTTCCTGTACGCTAGGATTTGAGGTTTTTAAAGCAACGAAGCCAGCGGACAATTATGCAGTGCTTCCCTAGGAAAAGGACTCCGCTTTGTCTCTAACGAGATTCTTGCCCTTTGTAGGCGAGAGCATGGCGGCGACTGTATAGTTTGGATAGGTCGAAACAAGGGTAATGATTGGATCAGTGATGGGGTCAACCGTGAGCAGGATGATGATTATGGCCTCGGACGGAACGCCCAAAGGAGCGAGGACCAAAGAAATCATGGTGCGTGAAATGATGCTCGGCGCGCCTGATGCCGCCATTCCTGCCAAAATGGAAAGGACAAAGACACTCGCCAGATTCATGAAGCTGAGCGGAATATTATACAGATAGAAGGAATATATTGAGCCAATACAAAAGACCATGCTTTTCCCGTACTTGCAGAGGGAATGGCCCAGAGAAACTGTCAGGTTGCTGCTCCCTTTGTCGAGTCCGAGTTCTTCCAGGGCTGCCAGTGCCGTTGGCAATGTGGGGAAACTGCTTCGGGTCGAAAGCGCGATAAAAATAGGTGCTTTCAACAGGGCAGCCTGTTTGAGTGGTCCAAGGCCGGTTGCTGTCCAGAAAAAAAAGACTGAAACCGCAAGAACAACCAGCGATGAAACCCAGATCATCAACACGAAACTGCCCAGAGCCAAGAGGAATTCCGTATTGACACTCTTGAACTGGTTGGCAAGCAAAGCCCACAGACCCAATGGTAAAAACCAGATAATGACGTCTATGAGTTTTTGCATCACTTCAAAAATTGCATCGGAAACAGAAATGATTAAATGTCGACTTTTTTCTTCGACAAACTTGAGCATTATGGAAAAGAGCAGGAAAAATGTTAAGATTTGCAACAAGCTCTTTGTGGAAAGTGCCTCAAAAATATTTTCAGCGACAAGCTGTTTTACAAAAAGCTCTATGCCTGAATCTTCTTCAGCCACCGGAGAGTCCGTGGAGCTTATGTCGTAAATTACCGACTGAAAACCGAGACCACCGGGGGTATTGCCTTGTGCATCATTGCTGACCATCAATGAGCCGACAGTGGTGCTCAGATCTTCGCCGATATTGAAGGCCTTGAACATACCCAAGGAACAAATGAGCCCCGTAAGGCAGGCCATTGCTATGAAACCCAAAAAGAGGGAGAGCATCTTCTTGATGTTACCGCCATCACTTGTGTTGCTGAAAAGTGACCCCACACTGCTGATGATGGCGCAGATAATTATGGGCATGACACACATGTTCAGCAATGCCAGGAATATATCGCCTACGGGTTTGATCGTGTCCGTAAGATCGGGAGCGTATAAACCTGTAAGAAGACCAGCTACGCAGGCAGCAAGTATCATTAATGGATGGGTCAGTATTTTTCTCATGATAAATCGTGTGGGTTGGTGGTTATTTTTGCCAAAGTTCCGGGTACTTGGCAATCAAGGCATCAGAGGTCAATGGTTCCTGATGATTGGCAGCGATATACAAGTCCAGCCAATACTGCAGCATCGAATCCCCCTGTGGTGTTGCTATGGCAATGGGGTCCGTCCTGTCCTTGATACGGTAGACATTCAGATGAAGTGCTATATCAGGTCTCTCTCGTATGAGACTCATGAGCGTGAATTCGTCACGCATGAGTCCATCTATTTCACCCTTGAGAAGCATTTCCACCAGATCATCCCAGCCGCCTTCAATTATTTCAGCTTTCGGGAATAGATTTCGAGCATACTCAACGTACGACGTTGAAATGCGTGCTCCCACTTTGAATTTCATGCCCTTCAGATCGGCAATGGGAGATTCCTTCCTGATTTTATTTGTCGTAATGAACTTTTTATTGAGCGCAAGTCCCTGATGAAAAACAAGGTATGGTTTGGTAAAACGCACCTTGGTCGCCCTTTTCATGGTGGAACTCATTTTGCAAATGACAACATCAAAGTCCTTTCCTGTGGAGACCCGGCTGATCAACTCGGAATAACTTTTCGAGGTGCGATCAAAAGAGACGCTCGTGCCCAATTGTTGCGCGATGTTATTTGCGAGCTCTATATCAAGTCCGTAAAGGGAACCATCCTTTCGTGTCATGACAAATGGGGGTTTGTCTTTATAATAAAGACCGACTCGCAAGGTTCCGCGTTGTATTATTTCCGAGAGATTTTGGACAGGTTTCTCCGGCGTCCCCGCCAAAAGCTGGGGAGGGGATACAAGCATCAAGAAAAAATAACACGCTGCCACGAGAAATCCCTTCATGATGGATTTGGCAGATACTGTTTCGCGCATGGGTATAACCTTCGGATTCATATTTCAGTTTGTTATGCCTTATCCTGCTACTTATCGCCCTTGTACTCAAAGAAGAGCATGGTGATATCATCAGATTGTTCTGCACCTTCCGCAAAGTGATGTATGCTTTCCGTGACACTCCCAACGGTTTCTTCAATAGGCTGGGCAATGCATTGCTTGAGAACTGTCAGGAGCCGTTCATCGCCATACAGTTTTTGTTGCCTATTGAAAGCCTCGGTTACGCCGTCTGTATAGAGGAAGAGCTTATCGCCCTGTTCGAGATGAAGCGAACCAGACTTGTACTCCATATCCTCCATGACACCGCACACCGGGAAAACCGGCTTGGCAGGAACATATTCCACAGACTCGCCCCTGATATGCACTGGCGGGTTGTGTCCACCATTGACATATTCACAGTGACCGGTCTTGAGATCAACGACTGCACAAAAGACCGTCACAAACAACATCTGGTCATTGTCCTTGCAGAGGTCTGCATTCATTCTGGTAATGGCCTCACCAAGATTGTCCGATTGGTTGCGAACGCAGTTCTGCAACAACGTCTTTGAAATGACCATGAACAGGGCTGCAGGCACTCCCTTGCCCGAAACATCTGCAATGACGATACAGACTTTATCTTCACCAAGAAGGAAGAAATCATAGAAATCGCCGCCCACTTCCTTGGCCGGGGTCATGGAAGCGAAGATGTCAACACTCTCCAAGTCCGGGAAAGCCGGGAAGATTCGAGGCAGCATGGATGCCTGGATATCCGTGGCAATTGTCAACTCGCTCTGGATACGTTCTTTTTCCGCTGTGGTTTTTTCCAGATTCTTCATATAGGCGAGAAGCGCGTCGCCCATGGTGTTGAAATTTTCGGCGAGAGCCTGAAGTTCATCACCTGTTCGAATGTCGAGTTTTGTTTCGAAATTACCCTCACCGATAACCTTTGTCCCATCCGCAAGTGCCCGAATAGGATGAATGATTGCACGTGAGATCCGTATTGCGATGACCAAAAAAACCACCAAGATCAGAGCAAGAACAATCAGGGAATTATCTCGGGTCACGGCAAATTGCTGCGTCAATTCGGAGCTGGTGGAGTCTTTTGCCCTGAGTATCTTTTCACCAATTTCAACAGCAATGCGATTGACACTCTCCACTGGTACAAGAAGGCAGAGAGCCCAATCGGTCTGGGCAATGGGGGTATAAATGATAAAGGTGTCAGCCCCATCCAGTTTTGTTTGGATTAAGCCTTCCTGTCCTATGGAAATATTTTTAAAGACCTCTCGTATGCCGGGCAAATTTTTCCCGGCCTTAAACTTGGCGGCAAGGGCATCACCTTGCTCGGAATGGGCCACAACATTACCATTGCGGTCCAGTAAAACACCAACCCCGCCTTCATATGAGGTTTGCAGCAGGGTTTCGTTGAGGGTACCAAGGGAGACATCGATACCTATGGCACCGACAACTTTTCCACCTGCACCGTAAACGGGCGCAGAGCAAGTGATCATGAGCACACCTTCGGAAGCACTGGTATAAAGATCGGTCCAACCAGTCTGTCCATTCTTGACAGCTTCGGTATACCAAACACGTTTTCTGGGGTCGTACCCCTTCTTGTGGGCCGAGACCCATGGCATCCTGAACTGCAAGCCGGCTTCTGTGCCTATGTATATTGATTTTATGATCGAATTTTTAATTTTGGCATCCCTGAAAAAGGGATTGAGATGCGCTGCCAAGGATACATCTTTATTGATCGCAGCCGTGTTGCTGCCAGGCGCAACTCGAATCACGGACTCTTGTCCGGGAGCCGCAGGTTGCTCTGTGCGCAAATACCCTTTTTCATTGGTGTTAACGACTTTCCCTTTCCAGACAGTCGAAGCTTCAAGGGCCAATAATGACGCCAAATCGCTGATTCTGGCCAAAGCCTGATGGCAGAACAAAGCTCTATTTCTTGATTCAAATACTATGAGGCGTTTTCCATGCTCTTCCAGTGCAGCGCGGCTTTCAAAGGCAGCATCATTGCTCAAAGTTGTCGCCTTATGCACTCCGGACAAAGAAAGTTCTTTCGTCTCTGTAAGCATATATCCTGCAAAAAAAATCAAGGCGAAAATGGGCAAAATGAGCCCCAGTAAAAATATTTTCGGCTTTATTCCTATTTTCATGACCGCCCTCCGGCTTCGTACTAGTATTCTTAACAGCTTCTGGTGAATCAAAATTCGCTTGGATTTAACTATTCGATTTTCATTAAAAAATCATTGTTTCTTTTGATAAAAATAACGACATGCGAGATTGGTTATTTTGATAAAGGCTTCGAACTATCAACATTAATTTTGTATAATCAGGCGGTTATGACCACATTCCTTTCTCTCTGAAAAATATCTGATCGTCGTCGCATACAGAAGGATGCAGCTTGCCCAAAAGAGGCCTCACCGCTCATCCATGATTTCTGGCTCAATAGTAATTGTTGAGCCGGGCAGTTCGGCTTCAAAGGCATGTCGGAGAGGCCTTAGGCGGGTATCAATTTGTTCCAGCGTAAGCTCGGGGAGAAAACCCAATTTCAAGAGTATGAACAGATCCTTGCCTGATCTGCGGGCCTTGTACCCGGAAAATCCGTCATATTGTTCAAAATGCTCGGTAAGTATTCTCAATATCTGAAAATGTTCTGGCTCAGGTATGGTGCGATCGAGAATTTCGGGAAGACTCTCCTTAACCAACCCGTAGGCAATGACAATCATGTACCCTACGAGAAATATTGAACCAAAAAGATCGACAATTCGAGCTGACCTGGGATCAGGCAGCCACAATGCAAGCACCAAAACGCCAAAGACGACAACGGATGCTACCGTTTTAGCAATTCTTGCAGCGATTTGAGAAGAGATGATCACAGAACTGTCTCTACGATTGGAATGAATAAGTGCTACGGAAAAATAATAATTAATAATGAGATTGAAATTGGCTCCAATCATTGTGAGCATCAGGCTGTTTGTGGAAAGCGGAGCACTGTCCTCCAAAGAAATAATCTTTGAGAATATATACAGACTGCTTAATACAAGGCCAAAAGCAACCAGCAGGTTTGTGATTCGTTCTATTTTTCCGGTTCCGTATTCATATTCATTGAACTCTCCCCTGTGAGCGCGCCGCAACACCATATAAGAAACATATTCAATAACCAACAAAAGTACGTATCTAATGATCTCGGAAAGAGCAGTCATGGAACCGGAAAGCAACCCGACAGTCCCGAGAAAAAGCAAAAGCACCGTATCCAGAATAATCGCCAGTAGTACAGCTCTCTCTTTTTCCAGATTCTGCGGAGAGAGTCCTGAACGGCTCATCGCAAGAATACTCCAAAATATTGTTCCAGAAGACCAATTCCTTCAAACTCCGCATAGACTGCCCGTCCGACACCGCAGAATTTTTCTACTTCATCATAGAGTTGATCATCCTCAATCCGCACAAGAACCCGACCATCCCGAAATGATTTTTTCATGATTGCGGCGGCAAAATGATTGGAATGCCAGATCCCAGCTGACCCCATTACTCGACTGACTTTCCCGTCAATAAAGCCTTTTCTGCCGAACAAACGAATTCGAACAGGGTGATCATGTGATATCAATTCGAGGGTTGCATCATCGACAGCAACCATGACCATAAGCTGACTTCGATCAATGTAGGATAAAAGCCGATCACCCTTGGCAACTTCCATACCGTCCTGCACATCAACTTCCCATACAACGGAAGTCTCTGGCAGTAGCACCGTTGCCTTGGAAGACCTGTTGTTCATGCCCCCTTCGGGAAGAGGCGACGGTGTTGCCTGGACGCTAAAACCAGTTTCAGCTTCGCTCATTCGCCTTTTGCATGCAAAAATATCCAATTGCAACGTGTTGATCCGTTCCTGAACCTGTATGACGCTATCTGACAAATCACTGGGAAACATTCCCTGAGCCAACATGCGGATACGGTGTTTGAGTTGTTTGATTTCAAGACTGGTGGTCTGCACCTGAGCTTCGTCCTGCCGGTATCCGGTCTCAACTCGATCAGCATCCTCTTCCGTTGCCACGGTTGCCTCCACCAGTTGCAACGTTCGTTTGCGACGTTGTCCTGATTCCTTCAGGGCGGCCCTTTCTCCGATGTGACGAGCTTCCAGAATAGCGACACTTTGTTCCAGATCGCGTATGATCCTATCAAGATACTCTGCGAGACTGCTTTGACTTTGGCTCAGACTTTCTTCAAGTGAAACAAGTTCTTTTTCGAGCGTAGTATACCGGCCCATATTACGTTTGTTACTCAGCCTCAAAGCCGGCTTCTCCCCGGGAATTGTACCGGGCTCAGCGGTGAGATTCCCAACCACTCCATCTATAGGGGCTTTGACGTCATAGCGAAATGCAGTCACGACACCGTTACGAACAACAAAACGTTGCATATAGTTGAAGATGGTCGGCAGTGGAAGTAAAGCAATGAGCAGTACCACTATCCACGTGGTTTGTTTCTTGAGGAAAAAGGCCTTCATTTATATTGGCTCCATTCAAATTGGTGACTTAATTACGTTTTGGCTCTGCTAACTTAAGACAATACATACTATTTTTATTGAATATTTGCACTTAAAATTTGGATACAAGGATAACGACCTCGAATTCCCGATCCACTGAACCAAACATTTACAGAAAGGAAATAAAGCCGTGCTTGATAAGACACTTTTGGTTTTCACCAAAGGCAATCCATCTGCCTCATTTGTATAACGGGGTGTGTATTAAATCATAAGGAAGTAAATGGCATCAACTCTCAATCGGACTGGTTATGGCCCAGAAACCATGGGCAGGTTCACTCACAACGGCACCTGCAAACCAGAGCCTGAAACAGATAATCATACTGCCATGAAAGATGGTGGAACAAAAAAAGACCGCAAGGATAGGACGTAGAAAACTCACAGCCATGTTATTTCGAAAAAGGAGGGCTGCACCACAGAGCATGCTGGTCAGCAGGACGACCGGAATATCATTCGCGCTTCATGTTCCGCATCCGCCGGATCGACCAACGGCACACTGCGGACAATCTCCATCCAAGAGAGGTCCCCAAGCAGTGACATTCATCACGCACAGCGACCCCAGTTTCAATGTATCACAAATTATGTATGCCCATCTCTTCCCTGAAATGGGTACTCGCGAATCAGGCCACCAACACCTTCTGCGCAATGCCGCACTCAACCATAACGCGCCCCTCACCAACCGAAACGATCATGGGGCCGTTACCGTTGTTCAGAACATCCACCTTGATACCCGGGAATATCCCCATGGACTCTAGCCGATATCTGGCCCGCCTCCCTGCAGCCACACCAATGATAAAAGCGGTCTCCCCGGAAGAAACTGATTTGAGCGTTTTATGTACAGACATGAAGTTCTCCATTTATGTTTCATTTTGCGTTGCAATTGATAATGAATTTCGTTATCGACTATGGAGACGGAGGCACAACAAGTCAACAAAAAAATCCTGTTGAGACTCTGTGTCATCCAAGTCTGAACAGGTGCGAAAATGAAACCCACACTTGAAATTAAATGTCAAACCAATGCGGGAAATACCGTCAGCAGGCTACACAACAATGAAAAATGCCCTCAAATTATTCAAAGAGTACCTTAGCACCAACAACCTCAAACTGACTCAGCAGAGGCTTTTGATTTTCAAGGTATTCATGAGTGATGGTGGGAAAGTAAACCCTGAACAATTACTGAACGCGGTGCAGGAAGTCGACAAGGCAGTTAGCCGGTCAACCGTCTACCGAACCGTCAAGCATCTTCACCATGCGGGTATCGCCAGATGCATCCACCATAGTGACGGCTCGACTCATTACGAATCCATGGGCGATCATTACACTCAGATGATCTGTGAACGGTGCGGTAAAAGCATCCCCATCAAAAATCCCTACATAGACTGCCTCCAACAGGAAACGGCACGTCAACAGGGTTTTACCTTGTTCCGCTTCCAGACGGTCCTGTACGGCATATGCTGCGAATGCAGCAAAAATCCATGCCAGAAAACCGTGGACACAGCCTGCTCACCGAACAACTAACAAGGAGAAATACATGACTTTTCGTACTTCTATCAACAGCAAAGAAAATCCCCGTGACTTGCTAAAGCGGGGATTCAAGTCCATGTTCCCCAGCTATGAAGAAGAAGTGGCTGTTCCGCCAGCCAATGTTGAACAAAAGCGAAAAAAACAACCGTCCGAATAGGAGTCTGACTTTTTCCCCAACTGCGACAATGAATCCCAGTCCACGTTCAGACACCTTCTGGCACCTGAAGTCGTCAAAACCGACTCCTCGTAATGCAGTTACCATTTCCTCCTGCTCAATAAAGTGGGAGGAATAAACGCACAGGCGGGCTATCAACTCAAGAAAAGCCTTGGACATCTCAGAACCCGGATTGGTGCACCCGGACACAGTGGCGTAACACGAACCATCCGCATGACTTCAATGGCGAGACGATACGACCCAAGGTCTCACCCAGACTGCAAATCACCTCTCACTAAATGCCTTCCAATCCACTAGGGAAGCACTGCATAATTGTCCGCTGGCTTCGTTGCTTTAAAAACCTCAAATCCTAGCGTACAGGAAGTACGCGTCGGCCTTGATGTTTTCTTGCGCCTTGCCAGCGAATAATTCTACAGCACTTCCTAAAAATTAAATTAATCAGTACTTCCCTAGGACATTAACAGGTCAAAATCATTGGAACTCCATGCGTTTTGTCACGATGGCAACACCGGCCCATCAGGGCACCCTTCAGGATGAGACAACCCGCTCTCATTCACATCACCCTTAAAGAGATCGTCAGGAACGAGTCGCCCTCTTAGCTGATGCCTGGATACTGCAACATCAAAAATCAACTTGATCCGTACACCGGAATCACTGGACAAAGACAACTCGGCGTCAAGCTGATTGGCCAGAAGGTGAATGAGGTTCATCCCCATGCTCCCGTCATCCGCCCGGGGTTGGCCGCAAAAACCGACTCCATCATCCGTAACTATAATCATGACCCTGTCACCATAAAGACGAGTCAACTTCACACGCACCTGCCCAGGGCTGTCATCGGGAAAGGCATGCTTGAAAATATTGGTAAACAATTCATTCATGATCATTCCGCAAGGCAAAGCCCGGTCCATGTGAAGGGTCACATTCTCCAAATCAAAGTTCGCAGTAATCTTTCTTTTTCCAAAAAGAGTATCAGCAGAAGCAAAAACATCCTTCACCATGTCATCCAGATTGAGCATATCCCCGGAGGAGGCCCGTGAAAGCAGGGAATGCATTGCTGCCATGCAACTCACATACCCCTGAATTTCTCGACAGACAGTCGCAGCTTCCAATGATTTAACCCTACCCCGACTGAGGGATATGAGACTCAATATAATCTGAATATTGTTCTTGACCCTGTGCTGCAATTCCCGCAAAAGCAAATCCTTGGTCTCAAGAGTGTGCTTAAGCTCTGCATCCGCCAATTTGTTTCGTGTAATGTCCCGTACCCTTCCGCTGGTCCCGAGAAACTTCAAACTGTTTGATGAATCTATTTCATACACACCCTCGGCTTCCAGCAGCATGATCGGTGGAGGGTTCCCGTAATCTGCAGGTTCCTTGCAAGCCAGTTTGAACTCAACCCCTTCTGTTCTGCGTTCGCCAGTACGCCGTTCAACAATATTCCTGTAACACCGTTCACGATCATCGGGATGCACAAGGTCCAGAATGGATCTGCCAAGCAACTCTTCCTCGGAAAAACCATACCGGGTCACGGCTGGGTTGATAAACAGGATGCGGCCCTCCGGGTCCAGACGATAAACAATATCACGCATCCACACCAACATTTGCCGGAGCATGCGTTCTGATGAGACCTGGGCCTCTTCGACACGCTTGCGGTCGGTCACATTCACGGCAAAACCTTCAAGATGATGCACTCCACCACAGGTATCCGGCACGATACGCAGACTGATGGCGAGCCAGAGGACCTCACCATCAAGACGCCTGAAACGCAGTTCCACATTCTTCACTATTCCTTCCACCACTATTCTACGATAAAAGTCGGCCCGCTCAGATGGATTGACATAAAGTTGACTGCCTATGTCCTTCACCTGATCCATGAGATCCTTGGACGAAGCATACCCAAAGAGTTTTGCCATCTTGGCGTTGGCGTACAAAAACGATCCTTCGGGGTTGGTATGGAATATTCCTACCGGCGCATTGTCACAAAACGAGTGATAATATTCTTCCAACCGGCGCAAGGCTTCGATATTAACTTCCTGTCGAGATTGTGTTTTCGGAATTCCATACTTAAATTTCCAGAAAAACCAGGAAAGCATCGCGATGAACAGAGACAGAATCGTCAAACTCAATGCACCCCAGGACACGACCGAACCAGCCGTTATTCCTTTGGAACCTGCCCAGACCGAATCTATCGCAAATCCAGTCTGTACCAGGATCAAGATAACGGCCGGACCGATACGCCCTTTCTTTCTGATTCGTTGTATCAGCATACCCTGCATCCTGTTTAATTATTGCCAACCCCGGATAACAAATTCTCCAACACATTCCAGTTCATGGGCTTTTCAACAAACCCCAAGGGACTGACCTCCTTGGCACGAACCTGCATCTCCTTGGAAAAGGCAGAGCAGAATATCACTGGCAAATTCAGAAGATAACGAATTTCCCGAGCAGCCTCGATACCATCCATCTCGCCATCAAGCATAATATCCATGAGCACCAAGCTTGGCAGACACTCCAAAGCCAAGCGCACCGCATCCTCACCGGTAGCCGCAGTAGCACAAACATCATGCCCCAGTCGTTTGAGACGCGACATCAATTCCCAGGCCACTATACGTTCATTTTCTACCACGAGAATCTTGAGTTTGTTTTCATTCATGAATACACCTTTAGTCTTTTATGGACTCGATTTATCAATGCAGAAATCTGTAAGAATCCGCGAAAATAAAACGAGTATCATGTCCATATGACCACCCCTAAAACTGCTCGAACTCCTGACCAACGCTCTTTTCTGTCATATTCGAAATCTTGACCGGTTAAAGCAATACCAGAAGAAACAATAATCAGGATGATGCGATGCAAAAGTCTCATTCCCGGCGTTCTCTGGTAAATCCAGCCAGCCGGAATCGACAGGTGGCACACATTCACAAGCAGATATAATTCAGTCAGATTCCTATCCTTTGGCAATTCAACTTGAACCACGTTTCAAATAAACGTCTGCAAATGTTACTCTTTTGCATCAGCACTTGTACCATTTTTAAAACGAACTTCTCATTTTAAACCTTAATCACGTTTACGGACCAATCTCCATAGGGCTAATTACCCAAAGTACATACAAAAACTACGAATTCTCCCATGACACTTACTTCAGAACGGAAAAAACTCCCTTACTGAATGAACGTGCCAAAACAACTCAAATGGTTGCCGGGCGATTGGACAAACAACAAAATCACATAATTCCCCTACGCCGGGGAATTACATATTCAACGTCACTGCAATTTGTATCTTCAGGAGATTCAGAAGAAACGAAGCTAGAATTCAAGACTGGTAAGGCCCGACCTGATCGCATATTTGGTCAAAGCGGCCACGCTCCTGAGGCCCAGGCGTGCCATGATCTGATGTCGATGATGTTCCACTGTGCGTACTGACAGGGAAAGATGGTGGGCTATTTCCTTGGAACTGTTTCCTTCGGCAAGAAGCTGAAGCACTTCCCTCTCTCGCAGAGTCAACTGAGGCATCGAGCTTTCCTGATCCGGGTCAGGATGCCGCACAAAACGATCCACAACCGAACCCGTTACCGCCGGGCTCAGATAGCACCGACCAACAGAGGCTTCCCGGATTGCAGTCAGCAATTCAAGACGCGCTGAATTCTTGAGCAGATATCCGGAAGCCCCGGCCTTGAGCATTCGCTCTACAAAAAAGGAGTCAGCATGCATGGACACGCCGACCACCCGCGATCCCGGACACTCGGCCATGATGCGTTCAGTGGCCTCGATTCCGTTCATGTCCGGCATGGACACGTCCATGACCACCACATCAGGTTTATGCAAACGACATAATTCCAGCGATTCCAGGCCAGTTGCCGCCTCTCCAATCACCTGCATATCCGCCTCGGCCATGATCATGGAACCAAGACCCTTCCGTACCAAGGTGTGGTCGTCAACTATAAGTATACGAATCATGGTACCTCAAATGCCTACTGGTAAAAATATACTGTTCACCTATTATTACAGGCTATACGCATAAAGAATCGAGTCCGAATAGGTAAAACCACGGATAACGCGATTAATGATTACGCATGCATCAGGCAGAATCACTCTTTACCTCGCAGAGGGCGTCCAAGGGAATCAGGAGAACCACCCGTGCGCCATCCCCGGAAGACAACCCCATTTCAAGTTTTCCGCCCAGATCACGAGCCAGACTACGCAGATCGATCAAACCCATTGAGCCGGGTTTGTGACTCCCTGACATTTCAGGAACAAAACCCTGACCATCGTCTTCCACCAGCAAAATCAGATTATGATCAACAACGCTCACTTGGACTGCTGCCCAATGGGCATCGCCATGCTTGACAGCATTCGTCAGAAGCTCCCGTGCTGCGCGGAAAAGGAAAGCAGCCCCCTCTCTGGAGAGATTCGGAACAAGCACACAGTCAACATCAACAACCAGAGAATAACGAGTGCGAAAATCTTCCCCCAGGCTGTCCAAGGCCTCATCCAGTCCACCGGTAAAAAGAGCAGGAGGAACAAGCTCGACGATATTTGAACGAAGCTGAGTCGCAACTTCCCGCAAAAAAGCCAGGGGCTTTTCCAGACCGGAGAAATTCCCGGAGGGATCGGCCATGCCATCAATCATCATGGTGGCCAAGGCCAAAAGCTGAACCGGGCCGTCATGCAGTTCACGAGCCAGATTGCTCCGCTCCTGTTCATGGGCCAAAAGCATTTCCGAGGAGAGCGTCCGAATCCTGCGGCCACGTTCCTCAGCCTCATCCTCGGCTTGTCGGCGTTTGGTTATATCCTGCACATACAACTTGTAGCCAACCCTTCGTCCCAAAGTATCCGAGATGACCCGGACGCTTAGAGTTGTCCAGAACAGACTCCCATCCCTTCGGCGGCACTGGCACATATGGTTATGTGCTTCTCCGGCTGTAAAAGCCTTGCAATTCAGTCGCACGGAATCCTCGGCGCATGCATACAGTTGTGAACCCATTTCCAAAACTTCCAGAACCATATCCTCGGGAGAATAATACCCGAACATTTCAGCCATGCGCGGATTGGCTTTGACCAAACGGCCTTCCATGTCTCCCAGGGCAATCCCCAAAGGCGCGGTATCAAAAAGATTCTTGTAACGAACAAGAATATGATTGGTCTCTGTAATATCCTGAAATATTGCAATGGCGGCAGCGCGACCCTTGAACTCTATCGGCATGGTGTAACTGCGAACGCACTTTGTCTTGCCACTGGGTAATTGAAATGAATATTCAGCAGTGGAAGATTTTTGATTGGCGATAGGGCCTTTCCATCGGGGAACAAGCACTGCAAGCGAATTCAGATGAACCAGATCACAAAGACGCTTTCCGACCAAGGCTTCCGGCGTCTCATATCCAATGAACTGTGCGAATGCAGGGTTACATTTGATAACAACTTCACCATCATGCATCATTATGCATGATGGTGAATTATCGACGACAATCTGATTAAACTGCTCCGCCTTTGCCAGATCAAGCTCATACCGACGATCCTCGGTATGGTCCTGAAACAAGGAAAGTATGGCTGGTTGATCGTGAAATGTGGTTCTCGTGCCAAACAGTCTCAACCACCTGACCTGACCGTTTGCCAGCACCGCCTGATACTCGCCGGACAAGGGACTTCTGTCCTCCATGGCCCACGTGCTTCGGGAAATATGGGACACATTTTGTATATCCATCATATCCGATACATGCTTCCCTTCCAGAGAACATCGTCCAGCCCCGGAAAAGGACTCGGCTGCAGGATTGGCAAACAGGATACAGCCAGCCGCATGAATCACGAGCGGAACCGGTATGAAATCCATCATGTCCCTGTTCAGACGCAATGCCTTGACCAAAGCCGCAAAACCCTGATGCCGTTTGGCCTCATTTCGAACCAGCACTTCCAAGACAGGGGTTTCGGCCTCCTCCCATGCAACCAACCGAACAGAAGCAATACACAGCAAGGCCCCGCCATCATGATGTCGCAAGACCGTCGGCACCCGTTGCACCTCGCCCTCTCCGACAAGTGGAGCCTTGCAAAGACTCTCCCAATCGGCAGGCTCATGCAAAAGGACCTTTACCCCGTCAGCGCAAAAATCCAGCAAATCATCACTGGAAGCAAAGCCAAGCATGTCAACCATGCTTTCATTCGCCCGCAACACATGCCCATCCAGTGAAACAATGAAACAGGCAATGGAAAGAATATTCAAGGGAGACTCGGCAAAACTAATGCCCTTCTGACAATGAGGCAGGATCAGGGAGAGGGAATCTTCATTATATGGATCATGTTCTGACATGCTTAATCTCGGTCCCAAGACCACTAGTTGAAAGCTTCATCAAAATGGAGTGAACCCAACCGTTTTCATTACTTGAAATACTTTTGCAATTATTCCATCGCAAGGCAAGCTTCACTCACAATGCAAATCGGCCCATTCTGGAAACTTATTCTATATAGATTAATTAATTCACTCTGCAAAAGACAAGTCTTCATCTATTCCTTGCACGACCGCACCTTACACGCAAATACATTCCATATTGTTTCAAACAACCAAGTACACTTCATTGAATGCCAAAACTCCTGATTATATGATTCTTCGCAGCAGTTTCTACAATGCACCTCTTCTGCATCTATCACTTGCCATTATGTGACAGTGACACTCTTTTAAAATAGACCGTCCAACTTCCCCCGATGCCTCAAATCCTATATAAAAAGACAGCATGTGAAATTGAAACATCTCTCTCCACAAACAACAAAGCCGACACTGAAATCAGTGTCGGCTTTGGTCATTTCACGAATGCATTCATCAGACATACCAATACATCACAACATAATGGCACGCACTCCCTCCGATGACAAAAAGATGAAATATTTCATGAAATCCGAACAGTCCAGGCAGAGGGTCGGGCCATTTGACGGCATAGATCACAGCCCCCACACTGTAGACAATACCACCGGCTACGAGCCAGGCCAAAGCGGCTACCTCGAGATTCTGCATCAACGGATAAATACCCACCAGCATAAGCCAGCCCATGGCAAGATAAATGGCAGTGGAAAACCAGCGCGGTGCGTGCAGCCAGAAAACCTTGAGCGCGACCCCGGCCAGAGCCAAACCCCATACGACTCCAAAGATTGACCATCCCCACGGCCCACGCAAAGGGATAAGACAAATGGGCGTATATGTAGCTGCGATATAAACAAAAATCATGGAATGATCGACCCGACGCAAACACCTAGTCCCGCTCTCGGACAAAGGCAGCCAGTGATAGAGCGTGCTGGCGGTATAGAGCAGAATCATTCCGCCACCAAAGATGGAAAATGTAACGATATGCCAAGGCATGACCGGGTTTATCGAACGCATGATCAGCATCACCGTGCCAACCACGGCCAACACCGCAGCTATGCAATGAGTCAAGCCACTCACAGGATCACGAAAGCACATGCTCATAGAAACTCCCCGGCGGATAATTTCCACCTCATTTCTTCTTCCATGGCCGACTTCATGCAAATAAATATTTGAATATATGACCCGGAATCAATCTGTGCCACGCCCCTTCTTCTAATCCATCAACATGGGAACAGCTTCGGGATCACAACATTGTTCGGCATCAGCCAGGAGATCGGCCAAGGTAATACTATTAAGTCGGGCATACATGGCATCCGAGGCTTCCTTCCAGAGACGACGGGTCAGGCAGACCTCAATCCGAGCACAAGTGTCCTTGCCAGCCCGGCATTCAACCAAAGAGTCATCGCCCTCCAAAGCACGGACAATCTCACCAATGAGAATCTCGGTGGTGGAACGCGCCAGAGTATGCCCCCCCCGAGGCCCTCGCTTGCTCTTTATGAATCCGGCTTCCTTGAGCTTGCGAATGAGCTTTTCAAGGTATTTGGCAGAAACGCCCTGCCGATCGGCAATATCCTGAATTCGCACAGGCCCGGAACTGCAATGCTGAGCTATATCCAGCATCATTCTCGTTCCATACCTACTTCGCGTGGTCAATTTCATAAAAACATCCTTGATTTACGTAAGCATGGCACACTGTCGCCCAGGATTTGGCCGACAAATGCCATACACCACGATCAATCGTCTTGTAGAACAACCTTGAACACAAAAGTGTATTCCAACAAACAGATACCGTTTGTAGGGGAATTAACACAAAAAAGTCGCGACAACAAATCACGACTTTTTTGGTAGGATTTAGGATTTTACAGCTATTAGCCGTTATTATTTCGACTTTTCATATAGGCCACGATTCCAAAAAGGCCGAAGATGTAGCCAATGCCACCAATAATCTCGGTCACTCCAGGACCGGACTGGCTCAGATCGGCAAGCATGCTCTTCACTGGCGCAAGTTCCCGACGTACAATAGCTTCGATTGCGGCAGTCTCTACTGGAGTTGACACAATCTGCTTATCGGCATCAGCCGAAATAACCACAACCTCGGATTGATTCGATTTCAGAGAAGAGGACGCCTCTTTACCACCATATTCCGCATACTTCACTACCCACTCGGCCTGATGACCAGCACCGGCCTTGAGCAACAGACGCAAATCCATTCTACCATCTTGAGCTTCATCGGGAATTTCGAACACAAAGTTGCCTCCAGTATCTGTATTGCCGGATAGAAGCAACGTGCCCGATGCAACATCATAAACCTCGACAATGCCATCCTGAACTCGCTTGGTTCGACTGTAGCCGCTATCCGTGACAACAGTGTTGCCGTCAACGTAGGCAAAAATATTCACTTTATGAGCAGATGAGACCGTAGCCAGACAAAGAGTCGCTATCATGGCGATGCAGGTGGTTAAAAACAGACGGGTCATGGGTTCTCCATTTTACTTCAATAATTAAACAGCCAGGGCTTCAGGCTTGACCTTGGCAAGAAAAGTATACGCAAAACCGGTTATCACGCCTTCGACCACCATCAGGGGAAGGTGGGCGTAAAACAGCGCACGGGCGGCATTTTCAAAGGCCTCACCCGACAAGGTCAGGGACATGGCCGTAAGAAGAGCACTGAGCAGCATGGCCAGGAACCCACAGCCAAAAGCCGCCATGAACCGACGGCCATTGCCCTTGGCGAGCATGGGACGAAACAAATAAAAACACAGCACAGCCGGAGCCGCCATGTTGAACGTATTCAAACCCAGCACGGTCAGTCCGCCAAACTGAAAAAGTACGGATTGCAACAGCAGAGCCACCAAGATGGAAGGGAAAGCAGCCCAACCAAGTACTACGCCAAGCAATCCTCCCAAAATGAGATGAGCATTGGCAGGCCCAATGGGCACATGGACAAGGGACGCAATAAAAAAAGCAGCAGACATGATGGAGACCGTCATGATCTGATCGTAATCAATTTTTTTCAACCCGATGGTCGTTCCCAGAGCGGCAAGAGCAGCCCCCCCCAAAAGAACCGGACCAGACAACACTCCCTCAGATATATGCATGCACACTTCCGTTTCAGTTTCAGCCAGAAGACATCGCAACAATAGGTTGTAATGCCAACCGCGACTTCGTGTTAATAATTTTAAATCCGTATACAGCCTGTACCAACTTTGTTCAAGCTGTATCCAACACGATAATCAATAAAAGGAAAGGACAAGGCCGAAAAGATGATTAAGCCCATCAAATTTCCAAACTTATTCACAAAGCCAACCAACAGGCTGGTGAGAATGGTTCGAGTGCAAGGAAGAAAAAAAGGTGCAAGGCCAACGCGTACTTCCTGTACGCTAGGATTTGAGGTTTTTAAAGCAACGCCGCAATCGGGCCATTATCACCAGCCTGCAATTTTGACTAAGGAAGTACTGATTAATTCAATTTTCAGGAAGTGCTGTAGAATTATTCGCTGGCAAGGCGCAAGAAAACATCAAGGCCGACGCGTACTTCCTGTACGCTAGGATTTGAGGTTTTTAAAGCAACGAAGCCAGCGAACAATTATGCAGTGCTTCCCTAACCGAAGTCGGCAAGCAAAGCACTTACCTGAACTCCGGCAATAACCGGTGTTTCGTTGTACCGCAAACCGATTCTATACAATGCGTGATGCAGCTGATCCGAGGAAATACCATTCTTGAGAGCGGTGTGGGCCTCAATGTATGCGGCAATGGAATCACTGACCTTGAGCAACGGACCATCCTTGGGGTCCAGAGCGTCCTGATTGTATTCTCCCGCCAATTGCTCGTCCGAAGCCTCGTGAATAACTCCATCGATAGTCACTGTCGCCTTGAACTCGCTGCCGATCTCCAGACCGAGAAAATATTCGAGACGGGCCGCAATTTCGCCGTATCCGCCCTCCTTGAGAGGAGCAAGAACGACACGATCAAGTTCCCGGTTTTCATATTCGTGAATGAGATCACCGATTTCCTGAGAGGATCCCTTGACCGGCGAAATTATGTCGCGCGTCAGTAGTTCAGGCAAATCATGAAACAGACCAGAGAAAAAATTATTCTGGCTACGTGCCCGACAAGCACCAACCTCCATGCTGAAAAACCATGAATAGGAAGCTACGATAAACATATGCCCGAGAACCGATGTCTCTGGCACACGAGGCGTCTGGGACCATCTCTTCTGAAATCTGAGGCGACCACACATACGTGCAAACCTGCCCAGCACATTGGAATCCTCATCGAGCAATTCGGAAACCCCAACCAAGTCACGCATCCCATTCAACCGATCAATAAAGCTGGCCTCGATCTCGACCAATTCATGATCCATGCTGTTAATGGACTTAAGCAGCTTGAACTCGGAATAGCTGGCATAAAGATGAGCCGCATGAAGAATACGTCGAGCCAGCCCCTTGTCTTCCGGCTGCATGAGATACTCGCTCATGCGATCCACGAAATCCTCGCCCAACGGCATGATGCGCGGCCTGAGCTGCTTGAGCACCCAACTGGTCAGGGTGCGGTAATCGTCAGGATTTTCCTTGATGCGATAAAAGACCGGCGGCTTGATATCCGTGATGACCAACCGGTAAAGATAATCAAACAGCCCGCCCTCGACAATGGCTTCACCAAGAGCACGTTTGTCGTCCAGATCCATGTCACGCGAATTGAGAAGAAAAAGAAGCCAGGCCACAATCATCTTGTGCCCCTGCTTGTCCACCTCGACCAGTTCCATGGGACGCAACTTGTCATTCCAACGTTTCATGAACGCGCCAGAGAAAATGAGTTCAAGCAAGCTCTTTCTGATAATAACGGACATGAAAATGCCTCCGGCGACTCAGGAACCTCTTTAATAAGGCTCGTGATACTTTTCTAATTTTTTTGGCTGAAACGCTGCCTCGAAAAAAACAACGCCGACAATCACTCGGACAACGTAGCCGAAAATATATGGGGAATGCAATGGGATAAGAGGAAACCGTTACAACGGTCAACAATCTCGGGGAAAAATAAAAAATGGTGGGCACGGAAAGCATCCTGCTTTCCGTGCCCACCCCAAAAATCAATCCTTACGCACAAGCAATGCCACGGTTTCGATATGGTGGGTATGCGGGAACATATCCACGGCGCGAGCGCGTTTGACCTCGTACCGGTCAGCCAGTCGCTTCACATCGCGAGCCAGGGTTGCGGGATCACAGGACACGGCAATAACCTTGGTGGGCGCAAGCCTGAGAATGGCTTCGGCAGTACTTTCGTGTATGCCAGACCTTGGCGGGTCCACAACAACCACGTCAGGAGAAGATAAAGATTTCAGTGCTTTGAATCCATCTTCCAAACTTCCCACGACGAAATCGCAATTGGTCAATTCGTTGAGCTTGGCACTGCTCCATGCCTTGCTCACGGCCTCTTCGCTAACCTCGTACCCGATGACGCGCTTCACCTTGTCTGCCAGAAAAATACCGATGGCTCCGGTTCCGCAATAGAGATCAAGCAATGTCTCGGCCCCGGTGAATTCACCGAATTCAGCCACTGTGCCTAACAATTCACCGGCACCAGCCGAGTTGGTCTGGAAAAATGCATTGGCAGAAATATGATATCTGGCCTCACGATCACCGTGTACCAGTTTTTCTTCCACAAACTTGGTGCCAAGCCTGAACTCGACAAATTCACCGGTAGCAACCAGACTGCGCTTGGCACGGGAAGAGTGAACAAAGGAGGTCATATCCGGGAAACGCTCCACAAGCAGCGCACCGAGTCCCTCGACCTGCTTGAATTTCTGTCGTTCAGGCGTAGTAATGACATGAACCATGATCTCTCCGGCCGAAGTATGGCGAATGACCAGATGCCGCCAAAAACCACTGTCAGCCTTGGGATCATAGGCAGCAATACCGGATTCGCGACAGAATTCACGGACCGCTTTCATGATAGTCACATCCCGATCGGCACACAGATGACATTCCTCAATATCATGCACCGGAGCAAGACCCTTTTCCCCGGCTGGAAGCTTCTTCCGCAAGCCAAGATGCAGACTGCCGTCGCGCCGTTCAAAGGAAAACTCCATCTTGTTTCGATAGTTCCAGACCTCAGGAGATCCGACGGGGGCATCCATGGCAACAGATTCCACTCCGCCGATACGAGCCAGTGAGCTCTCCACCTGAGCCCCTTTCTGGGCAAGTTGCTCAGAATAGGCAAGATCCTGCAACTGGCAGCCGCCACACTCTCCGAAATGGATACAGGCAGGTTTTACACGATGCTCTGACGGCGTAACAATTTTCTCGACAACAGCTTCGGCAAACCGTTTTTTGGCGCGCACGATGCGAGCAGACACGGTATCACCCGGCAACCCGCCAGCCACGAAGACAGCCATGCCGTCCACGCGGGCCACACCACGGCCACCAAAAGCCAGGGATTCAATGGTGCAATCTATGATAGTATCTTTCTTCAATGACATGGGTACTCCGGGCGCGTTTGGCGTTGAAAAACTTGTTTCCGCAGGCTGTACAAAAAAAACAGTACGCGGCACTTTACTGACTGCGTAGCGAGAAGCTCATTTGACACGGATTGTAACGACTGTCTATCCTTGGTTCCATGATAAATAAGGCCACAGCACTTGAAACCGTGCTTCGCAAATTAGAAAAACTACCCGTTGGGCATGCCCTCGACCTGCGCACGTACAAACGCAACCGGTCGATACTCATCAAACGAATCAGCATCAACGAATTTGATGTGGTGGAAAAAGGATTCTTCGAAGAACGCTTCCTTACGCCATTCGACAAGATGAAGAAACTCCTCAAGGTACTGTTCAAAAAAGAATTTCCCCGAAGCACCAAGATCAGGATATACGACCTTGGTCCGACCGAAACGGACATTCACATTGTCCGAAGGAAAATTTAGATGCTCGACAAAGCCAACGCCATTCCATCCATCCTGACCCGACTCAAAAAACTGCCCAAGGGCTCCGGCATCGACCTGCGCACTTTCAAGCGCGACCGGTCAGTAATCATCAGACGCAATGATGAGGATGTGTTCACGGTCACGGAAAACGGTTTTCTTTCCGAAACATTCACGACAGGCATCAACGGCATGCGCAAGCTTCTCAAGATGCTCCTGAAACGGGAATTTCCCCGCAGCAACAAAATCCGCGTCTACGAACTGGACACAGAGTGTTCTGACAGAACGAGTTGATCGGATCACTTGGCAAGCCGTGGCAATCCTGACCGAGTCCGACAATGAAGCTTCTCAACAATGCTTACCGTGGAAGCGAAACATTGATGACAGTACCAAGTTCCTCATGGCTGTCCATGAAGATATTCCCACCCATGACCTCGGCCATCAGTTTGGCTCCGTAAACTCCCAACCCCAAGCCACCACGCTTGCCGCTGGAAATGTATTTCTTGAAGAACTGGTCCATGATCGAATCGGGAATGCATTCCCGGTTCTTTATACTGATGGACACGCTCTCGCGGACATTGATGACAAGACGGACAACGTCACCCTTAACGGAAGCCTCAAATGCGTTGACCACAAGATTACCCAGCATACGTGCGGCCATGACCTTATTGGCCAAGGCCCAGACAGTGTCGTGATCCATAAGAGGCCGACCATCAATGCGAAGCTCCAGATCAATACCCGCAAACCGATCTTCCAAGGTAACTCTCTGCCCCAGATCACGGATAAGCTCCGCGACATCCACCTTGACCGGCATGTAATCCAGTCGCCCGGACTCCATGAGATGAATGTCCATGGACCTGGAGACCTGATCCATGAGTTGTTCGCTCGACCGGGCAAGAGCTGCAAGGCAGGCAACCTGTTCTCTGGTGAGGTTCTCATCTTGCTGAAGACTACGAGCCATGCCTATAATGCCGGAAAGTGGAGACCGGATATCGTGAAACATGAGTCCTTCCATCTCGGACCTGGACCGCTCCAATTCACGTCCACGAGAAATATCGATACCCACATTGATGAAACCGTCAGGAGCCGAATCGCCAACAACCAGGGGAGTCGTGCCAACCAGCCATGTTTCGCCTTTAAGGCCCATGATTTCCTTTACTTGCGAAGTCCTGGATCTCGTGGACAGCACAACTGGGCATTCGGGACACGGCGCCCTTCTCTCGAACAGGGCTTCATGACATTTGCGCCCCTCAATGCCAGTGGCCCCGAAAAAGTCCGACCGCACAGAAAGAACGCGAAACTCCGTATCCAGATGCATGACGGACATGTCTCGCAAACTCCGCAACACAGCCAATTCATCATTGACCATAACGCTGTCCGGCACCACCTCACTCTTGGCATGACGCACCAGCCGTAAAAAAATCAGGACTCTTGAATATGGCCCGACGGGTATCTTCAGATACCTTGCCACTCATGGCCAGCAAAAGCTCTGAGTCCTCCCCCAATTCTTCGGCCAAGGCAAGAATCCGTTTTTCGGTCAAAGCAGCAGGCTCGCCCCGCTCCACCTTACTCAGATAGGAATGATGAATCCCCATTCGCTTGGCAACCTTGCGAATGGAATATTCCGAGTTGTCTCTACGCAGGGTCTCTCGTTTTTTCCGTATGTAATCACCAAAAAGTTTGCCCACATCAACCTCTAGATATATAAAAATCTATTACGTGATCACTTGAGTCTTACGACTACTATACAGTAGCCAACAACTCATTGACAAGATTGAGTATATAATAATCATTTGAAAGACTCGCCCGCACACCATTTTGCACAGACAAAAAAAGGCCCTGTCTCCAAGGGGATGGGGACAGGGCTCCGTCAAGTTTGAAGTATCGTTTTACCTATCAACTACCGTAACGGGATCAAAGGCTGGAGGTTGGTAATCCACCAGCTCCAAAGTAAAATGACCAACCTTCACCTTGGAACGAACTTTAACGGGAATACGACGGTTGTCAGCAGAAAACCAGACAATGAGTTCAGCATCCTTGCTTTTGTTGAACACACCGGACAAATGCTTGACATCAAGTCGGACGCGAAAGGCACGAATAATGCCCATGGGCGTTTCCACATTCTCCAAATCCTCGACATATGCCTCACCGACAACACTTTTCTTTCCATCGGAAACGTTCGCTCCGAATTTCATGGTCTTGTAAAATATCTGCTTGCGAAAACTGAACAGCACGGACATGGGATCAAAAGCATCAGCAGGCTGGTCAATGACATGTTTCAGGTCTCCACGGACATACCGCAGCGACTGGTTTTTCTCCTTGTCAAAAATCAGATCAACATCCTTGTGATACGTCCCTTCGTTCTGGTCCTTCTTGTATCGCAAGGCATAAGTGACATCCATATTAGTCCAGGCATCCATGGTGTCACGGACCTTGTAGAACTTGTCCACCCAGGGAACCGTCGTGGCCGTAGCCTTGAAATGACGGACAGGGACACCATCAATCTCGGTGTCAGGCATGACTTCCAACACAGCGTCGCCAGCATGGATGAATGTCCAGTGAATTTCGTAGGTCAGCTTCTCGCCCGGACCAAAGGGCATGGTCAAGGCAGCATGGGCCGGGGGAATGGGCACAAGCATGAGCATTGACCAAATCAGCAAGAGGTAAACAGCTTTTCTCATTTCAAAAATGGTTGTCATTTTTACCGCACAAGTCAAGTGACTTTGCAGTACTGATTATCGCTATGGACAAAGAACTGATGAGACGCTAAACGTAAAAATGAAAAAAGGATTGAAACCCGCATTCTCACGGAGGAAAATATTATGATGCTCAGAAAGCGCGCCTGGGACATGATGCGCGACGAATATCCCACAGTACGAAATGACGCCAGTCTGGCTGAAGCCATTCGCATCATGCGCTCGGCCATGAAAGAAGCTCCTGACTCACAAGTCGTCGTGGTCACGGACAAAGCGGGCAAACTTGTCGGAGTCATCAACCTCTGGAACCTGTTCAAGGCCGTCAAGCAATCAGTCCTCAAGGACGAGAATCTCAAGACCGATGGCGAAATCGATTGGGATCAGCAGTTTGCAAACGCCTGCCTGATTTGTACCCAACTCAGACTCGACGACTACATCATCAAGAATCCGCCCGTTCTCAAACCCAACGAGCCAACCCTGCTCATGCTCGACCTCTTCCTCAAATCCAAACGGGATTGGGCCCTGGTGGTCGAAGGGAACAAGGTCATGGGCATTGTCTACGTCACCGACCTCTATCGGGAAATGACCCGCGACATGGTCCAGATCTTCAAATAACCAACCGCACGCATGCAACAGAAAAGCCCACTCCCCATGGAGCGGGCCTTTTCCTGTTGTGCGTAAAAATACTGACAAGATCGATTTGGCAGACTGCAAGAAAAATTCGAAACAATATACAAGAAAAACTCAAGGCCGACGCGTATTTTCTGTACGCTAGGGAAGTACTGATTAATTCAATTTGGGGCTGTACCAGATAACTAGCCCATATGTTTTCTAACCCACTGTTTCAGCTGTTTAAACTGGCTTTGTGGATTACTGTTATTAAAACGCCACTCACATTCCTTTAAAAACAGAGGAAAATGCTTGGTTGGAATACCATTGAATTTCCTCATGTGACGTTTGGCCTGGTTCCAAAAATTCTCAATTCCATTGAT
>JAEINO010000090.1 GCA_016342345.1 Pseudodesulfovibrio sp.
CAATTGCCCGGCATGGATGAACCAGGAAAGAGCCGAAAACTCGCATAGCGCCGGGCCCTAAAACGGGGAGACCTCCACCTGGATGAACTGTCCAGTAGTCTTCTCCGTCAAGATCATCCAAGTCTATACTTTGAGTACTCTCTTTTTGCTTGCTGTTGTTTTGGGAAGATGTCCCAGCCATGCGCTTGGGCAGACCATATACCAACTGATCGTCTCCGATGTGCTGTACTGATTTCTGTGCCATGTTAGTTTCTCCTTTTCTCTGTCCAACGACAGAGAGATATATTTGCGAGAAACCCTAACACGGGTTTTTAGGTGCTCATTGATAAAGGGTGATAACGGGCAGAATCGGACAAAAATGGATACAAAAAGACCACTAGAAAGTGTTTGACGGAGTTTTGAAACAGGCGGGAAAAGACTTCGATTCGGCGAACCCCTTGTAAACAGTTCAACTTACCGTTAATAGAGGGAATCATGTCTGCCAGAACAGTTCTCTTTATCGCGGAACCACAATCCGTCACAGCCATCTTTCCGACCCTCAAGGAGGCCGGTCTTCAGGCTGGATTGGCCGACAATATTACCGGTGCGCTGGGCTTCATCAAGAAATCCGATCCCTGCCTGATCTTCTGCCGCCCCAATCTCCAGGGGTTCAATGCCAGAGCTCTGCTCGAACACGCCCGGACACTGGACAATTTTCCGCCTGTGGTGATCTTTACCGCCTCAGGCAATGCCGAAGAGGCCACGGAATATCTCAATCTCGGAGCACGAGACTACTGGATCGAGCCGCTGGTCTGGGACAAGATCAAGGTTGTGCTCCCAGACGAAAAACCGGAGCCTGAGCCGGAACCCATTGCAAAGCCTGCCGCCGCCACATCGCACTCTACGCCAACCGGAACCGCAGCCGGGAAATATCAGATCATTGGCCGTCACGATGCCGTATTGCGGACTCTCGCCCTTGCCAAACAAGTGGCGAAATCAAAGGCCACCGTTCTCATATCCGGGGAATCCGGTACTGGTAAGGAAATGTTTGCCCGCTACCTGCACCACAACTCCGACCGCGGGGACAAGCCATTTGTGGCCATCAACTGCGCGGCATTGCCGGAGCACCTTCTGGAATCCGAACTCTTCGGGCATGAAAAGGGCGCGTTCACCGGAGCCATCAACCGCAAGCTCGGCAAGTTTGAGCTGGCCCATGGCGGCACCATCCTTCTCGACGAAATCACCGAAATGGACGCAGGCCTTCAGGCCAAGCTGCTGCGGGTGCTACAGGAATCAGAATTTGATCGCGTGGGCGGAGTGGAAACGGTCAAAGTAGACGTTCGCGTGCTGGCCACCACCAACCGCGACATCGAAAAGACCGTGGATGAAGGCAAATTCAGGCAGGACCTGTTCTATCGACTCAATGTCATTCCGCTCAAGCTTCCATCCCTGAAGGAACGCGGCAACGACGTCATCCTGCTGGCCGATTTTTTTACGGGCAAATTTACCGCAACCTACGGGCTGGACCAACTGGCTTTCACCGAAGAGGCCAGAAAGTGGCTCATGGAATACGAATGGCCGGGTAATGTGCGAGAATTGCAGAACCTCATGGAACGCGCCGTGCTCCTGGCAGGACAAGGCCCCATCCAGCCTCGCCACTTTCTCATGGGCGACGAACAATGGACCCCGGACGACCTTTCCTCTCTTGATGCGGATCAAAAGGCGATCAGCGAAGCCGGCCCCCCCTCAACTCCGGGCGAAGCACTCTCGGTCATGCCCCTCCACGAAATGGAAAAAAGGCTTATTCTCAAAAGCCTGGAAGAAACCACTGGCAACAGAACGCGTGCAGCCGAACTGCTCGGCATTTCCGTCAGGACGCTTCGAAACAAGCTCAACGAGTACAAGAAAAGCGGCGAGAACCTCTAAGGAAGCACTGCACAATTGTCCGCTGGCTTCGTTGCTTTAAAAACCTCAAATCCTAGCGTACAGGAAGTACGCGTCGGCCTTGAGGTTTTCTTGCGCCTTGCCAGCGAATAATTCTACAGCACTTCCTAAAAATTGAATTAATCAGTACTTTCCTAGGTCCTTCACTGAAATAATCCATGCCACTTGGGTGGCCGAATTGTTAAAAAAAATCTATTTTTCCGCGACAGTCATGGCCGCGTAGGTATCCTTGAAAATCAACTTGGTCGCCAGATCATCGGCCTGTTCCCCCAATTCCATAAGCTGCTCAAGAAATTCTATGATCAGAAGCCGACGATCCTGCTCACCATTCTCGAATTCGAACTTGCAATCGCCGTTCTTGAAATACTCTTCCACACGTTTGAGATACTCGATGTCCAGCATGTTCTCTCTCCGTTAATCGTGATGATATGGCATGTTCTTCAAAATCGTTCCAGCCCTATACAACTGTTCCAGCAGCAGAAGCCGCGCCAATTCATGGGGCAATGTCATGTCGCTCAGGCGGATTTTAACCCGCGCAGCCGCCTTGACTTCATCGGACAACCCAAATGGACCTCCAATGACGAAAACAGGCCGCTGGTTAGGTGCGTCCGTCCACTTCTGTACATATTTCGCCAGCTCACGGGACGTCAACCGTGTGCCGTACTCGTCCAGAATGATGAGAACATCGCCGGGCTTTACCCTGGCCAAAATGCCTTCACCCTCTTTCCTGTTCTTGTCCGCAGCCGGAAGCTTGCCGGGTGCGTCCTTGACCACGGACTCTTCAAGCTTGAAAAAACGGGACAATTTCTTCCAGTAATGAGCGCAGCCATCTCTTGAAAACGGCTCCTTGAGCTTGCCCACCCAGATGAATCCGATCTTGCTCATCAGACACTCATGAGTTCGGCTGAAAGATTACCATCGGTGTATTCAATGCGAACGAATCCGCCGCCAGCCAGCATTCCCGGATTAATGACCCGAGTACGCCCGAGCATGTCCATTGCCCTTGATTCATGAATATGCCCGGTCAGGACCAGATCAGGCTGAACGCGCTCAATGAACGCCCGCACCAACGGGCTGCCCACGTGCTCTCCGTCGCCAAGAATGTCCACATTGGTTCCGTGAGGGGGTTCGTGTACGACCACAATGAGCTTGTCAAAACTCCCGGCCTTGGCAAAGGTCTCGTCCAGCCATTTCCCGATAGTGGCATCCGGCACCTCGCCCGGCGTACCAAATGGTGTGGGTGTAGACAGGCCAACACCCATGATACCTATCCCGGACGTCAATTCACGCACCTTGAGATGAATGTCCATATCCTGTTCACAGAGATATGCCTGGACAGCGTCCGTATCCATGTTTCCTGGTTGCGCCAATATCCTCGGATTGATCCCGGCCACGGCCCGAATAACCCGATCCACCGCATCCCGGCTGCCCCGGTTGGTTATGTCCCCGGTAATTATCACGGCTTCGGCCCCGCTCAGGCCGGGAATGGAACCAAGTACACTTGTGCTCTCATGCACATCCCCAAAGGCTATCCAATACATTCAACTCTCTCCGAACGTTCATGTGACAGGAAAAACATGGGGGAATCCTAGACTCCAACCTCTTCCGAGTCAACGCGCGCAACAGATTATCGCGCACCACGCTGTCACGGGAATGTTCGCGTTCGTCACACTTTCTGATATTTCAAAACAGGGAGTTCAAAAGGAGAACATGAGGGAATCCCCTATTACAAGGATTCCCTCAAGAAACTGTTCGTATTACTTTGCGACCTCTCCAGGCGCAGCGAGGCGGGCGAGTTCGACGAGACGATTGTCAACAAGGCGATAAAGAGAGCCGGTGGGATGCTGTCCGTCCTTGCCTCGTTTGCCAGCATGCATTCCGGTCAGGATGAACATGGCCTCTTCTATGGTCTTGACCGGGAAGATATGGAACTTGCCCTCTTCCACGGCTTGGACAACTTCGTCCTTGAGCATCAGATTGACCACGTTATCGGCAGGCAGAATCACGCCCTGCTTTCCCGTGAGCTTGCGACGACGGCAGACTTCAAAAAATCCTTCGATCTTCCGGTTGACCCCGCCCACGGCCATGACAGCCCCGGTCTGCGAGACCGCACCGGTAAAGGCATAGGAAAGATTGATCGGCGCACCAGACAGGGCAGACAGAAGCGAAGCAAGTTCGGCCCCGGAAGCGGAATCGCCCTCAATACCTGCATAGGACTGCTCAAAACAAAGTGACCCGGTCAGCACGATGGGCTTGTCCTGGGCAAAAAGGCGCACCAGATAGGACTTGATGATCATCATTCCCTTGGTATGAATGGGGCCACCCATCTGGGCTTCACGCTCCAGATCGAGAATGCCGCCGTGCCCCACGCCCGCAGTACAGGAAATCTGATGGGGCAAACCAAATTCATACTCCCCGAACAAGGTCACCGACAGCCCGTTGGCCCGGCCCACGGCAGAGCCTTCAGTGGCAACCTTGATGACCTGACGGTCATAGTCGGACATGAACTCCTCTTCATAGAGATTGACTCGATAATCCTTGGCGGCCACGGCATCATTCAGGACGGCCAGATCGACTTTTTTCTTGCCCGCCATACGGGCCAGGGCAGAAGCCTCGATCATGCGTTCGCGAACAAGCGAAATATACAGGGAAAGCCGTTTCTGATCCTCCACCAGACGAGAAGAGAAATCCACAAGTCCGGCCATGGCTTCGCGGGTGAATGGCAAAACGCCTATCTCGCGTGCGGTCTGACCTATGACATGAAGATAATTTTTTATATTGGCTGCGTTACGGGTGGCCGCATGCTGAAGGTGAGCCTTGAGCTTGAAATACTTGGCAAATCGATCATCACTGTACAACAGCATTTCGTAATGCTCATCCGTGCCGGTAAGCACAATCTTGATATCCAGAGCAATGGGCGCGGGCTGAATGGTACGGGCGCGGACCTGTTCCGGGTCCACTGGGTCCTCGATGCGGGACTTGCCCGATCGCAGGGCGCGAAGCAGTCCTTCCCATGAATTGGGATTGGACAGCAGGTCTTCCATATTAAGAATCAGAAAGCCGCCGTTTGCCTTGTGCAGGGAACCGGCCTTGATCAAGGTAAAATCGGTATAAAGCGCACCCATTTCGGCTTCACGCTCAATGGAACCAAGCAGATTGAAAGCCGTGGGATGGTCCTCGACCATGACAGGAGCACCCTTGGTCTTGCCATTGTCCACGAAGAGATTGATCTCGAACCGGGTAAAGAAATCCTCACCTCCGGGCATGCCTTCGGGCAACAATCCGGCCATGGCAGTATCGCGGGGCATGAACTGATCCACGTTCTCCACGACCTCGTTGTTCAAAGCTTCGAAATATTCCGCAAGCATTTCAATGGACTTGAACTTGTCACTAATCTTGGTGAAACAGTCCGCCATGACCGCCGTGGCAGTTTCACGATGCAGATCGGTCTCGGAATCTCGCATGTCCATTTCGTTTTGGTTGATCTGGCGCAGAATGGAACTGACACCGGCCAGCAATTCCTCACCCTTGGCCTTGAGCTCTTTGCGCAGGGCAGGTTTCAACTTATCAAAATCCTTGTCCGTGACAACCTCGTTATTCACGATGGGTGACAGTGTGAGCACACCATCATCGTCCAGGTTCAGGCTGAAATTTTCCTTCTCGGCAGATTCATCCATCTTATTGAACAGAGATTCACGTTTGGTGTTGTACTTTTTCACCAACCGCTCATGCTTCTTCTGAAACACATCCTTTTCGAGTCTGGCCGGAATTTCATGTCGAATGAGGGTCATGGCCTTATGCTGAGCCAGTTTGAGCTTACGACCCCGACCTGCTGGCAGGGATACGGCAATAGGCTTGTCACTGTCCTCGAAGTTGTAGAGATAGATCCAGTCACACGGCGCATCAGCCTTTGCAGCAGCTGGTTTAAGAAAACTCTTCACAAAATAGGTGCGCCCCATGTTCGGCTCGCCAGACACGTAAATATTGTGCTCATTGCCACGAATCTCAAGTGCCAGTGACAACGCCTGGATAGCCCTCGGCTGGAACCGAGAATATACGTTGCGGTCAGGAATTTCAGAACTGTCCTTGTACGGAATCCTGGCCGGGTCCATAAAGGCCCGCAGCTTTGAAGCATCAAGTCTTTTTGTCAAAGGAGTATTCATATTTTTCATTCAGTGCTCTTATGTGTTGTTTTCAATGCACGGTGAATCCACCGTATAAGCAAGATACGATGTTTCCCGGCGGTTGTCACCTAGGATAAAACCAGAAAATTGGCCGCCAACAAAAAGCACCAACAAACCGATTTTTATTTTATATAGTTGGGAAGATTGAGAAAAAGATTTGTCGTATAGGTCGTCATCTTGTCCATTATCCACGGGAAGGCGATAAGCAGGGCCAAAAAGATGGCAACAATCTTCGGAACCATGGTCAGAGTCATTTCCTGAATCTGGGTGGCGGCCTGTAAAATGGAAATGAAAATACCCACTGCCATCCCGATGCCAAGCATGGGCAAGGAGATGATCAAGGTTATTTCAATGGCCTGTCTGGCGAATCCGACAACGAATTCCGGCGTCATATGGCGCACCACTCCCTAGGTAAATTCTGACGCATGGTCATTGGAACGTATTCACCAGCGAACCGATGAGCAGATTCCATCCATCTATCAGAATAAAAAGCAAAATTTTGAACGGCAATGATATCATGACCGGCGGCAACATCATCATTCCCATGGCGAGCAGGATGGAGGCCACCACCATATCAAGAATAAGGAACGGAATATAGATCAGGAAGCCAATGGTGAAACCTGTCTTGAGTTCGGAAATTGTGTATGCAGCCACCAACATGATCGTGCTGACTTCTTCCTTGTTCCTGGGGCGATCTTCCTTGGTAATGGAATAGAAGATGGAAAGATCCTTTTCACGAGTATGCTTGAACATGAACTTGCGAATGGGCTTTTGTACCCTCTCCAGAGCCACGTCAAAACTGATTTCTTCGGCCATGTATGGCTGAATGGCTGTGTCATTCATCGCCTTGCCCACAGGATACATGATGACGACCGTCATGAAGATGGCCAACCCGGCCAGAATCTGGTTGGGCGGCATCTGCTGGGTGCCCATGGCCTGCCTGAGAAAATGAAAGACAATGATAATCCGGGTGAACGAGGTCATGGTCAGCATTATGGCCGGAGCCATGCTGAGCACAGTAAGCAGGAAAAGGATTTCGAGAAGTGCGGAGACTTCCTGAGGCTCGGCCTGACCGGCGGCCAGTTCCATGGTCAACTTCGGAAGAACAGGGCCCTGGGAAAAGGCCAATGCAGGAAGAAGCACAGCGGCAAGGACAAGCAGGAAAATCGTCACCGTGCGATTTCCGTTACTTCTCATCAGCTGTGCTCCTTTTCAGAAATGATGCAAAATTCTTTGTGGGAACAGGGACTTCCAAGTCATCGCTCACTTCGCCCTCGGACAAAACATTGATACGCTCCTCGGTTACACCAAGCACAAGTTCCTTGTCCTTGTACCGGACAACGGCCACGGACTGGCGGTTGCCGAGCATCAGGCGGCTGACCAGATACGGCCCATTAGTGCCGGATTGTCCCATCATCCCCTGAATACCGAAACGCTTCAACAGGTAATACGCCAAATAGATGACACCGAGCAAAAGGCAAAGATAGCCTGCGGTGGTCAGGATTGTCGCCCCGGAATCCACCACTGGAAGTTGCATGGGAGCAACGGTCGCATTGACTGCGGAGCCAATGTTATCCAAGCTGTTTCACCCGTTCGATGGGGCTGATGATATCCGTCAGACGAATACCGAATTTCTCGTTGATGACAACCGCTTCACCACGGGCCACGAGCTTGCCGTTGACGTAGATTTCAAGAGGCTCGCCAGCCAGCTTGTTCAACTCGACAACCGAACCCTGGCCGAGTTGCAACAACTCGTTGATAAGCAATTTGGTCCGCCCCAGTTCCGCAGACACTTCCAAGGGAATATCTAAAATAAAGTCCAGATCACGCTTGCCACTGGAGCTTCCACTCTTGGCTTCCGGGCCCATATCCTTGAAATCGTAATCATGGGTCTGGGTGGAGAGGAACGCCTGCTCCTTTTCATGCCGGACTTCTTCCTGCTCGGTGTCGGCAAGAGCGGCAGCCCATTCGTCAGCAAGAGCCTCGTCATCCTGACCCACATCGGCACTGCCTGCATCCGAAGGATCGGTCACGTTCTCAAGCCCACCAAGAGGATCATCTGGGTCCTTGGCAACATCTCCGTCGCCATCCAAGAGGGCATCTGCCCATTCCTGTGCAAGCTTGTCTTGATCTTCGGCCATGTCAGTCACCTCGTAATATCGTTTTCACCAGCGGCTCCGTCAAAAAACATGACAGCCCGAATCGAGCTATGCAAAATGCGTGCTACTGAACAACCATTTCCGTAATATAGACCCGCAGGACACTGCCTTTCCCAATGATCTGGTTGAGCCTGTCCGCAATCTCCTGCTTGAGTTCAACCTTGGCCTTTATGGAAGCAAGACCATCATAGGTCTTGCTGGACAAGAGCAACAGCAAGGTGTCCTTGATCTTGGCTTCATACTTGACCAGAGCCTCCTGGGCCGGGACATCACGAACCTCAACCTCAATGCCGAGCTTCAGATACCGACGCCCAAGCGGATCGGCCAGATTCACCAGAAAAACCGGCAACGGAACAAGCATGCCCTCCAGATTTTCCAGAGCCTTGCCCGCGCCTTCGCCTTCGGCCATTTCCTCGCTGGCAGCCTGATCATCAGACGCAGCAAAAAACATGGTATAACCAAAATATCCACCAACACCGAGGCCGGCAAGCACCACGATGATGATAATCCACTTCAGCATTCCGCTCTTTTTCCCTTCATCCTGGACTACATCGTCATCTGCCATGCTGTCACCCTTTGCTTTGTTCCATTTCGTACTCTTTCCATATCGCCATTTAAGCCGATTATCCAGACAAAGTCGAGACTATTGGTACCCACCGATGGGACGGGCCGTTTTCACCAATATTTC
>JAEINO010000091.1 GCA_016342345.1 Pseudodesulfovibrio sp.
AGAGAGCGGGCCAAATGTGGTCCTAGGAGATTTTTTCAACCCGGTTCGTCGGGTAAAGGAGAAATGGAGGGGAAATGTTATGAGTGGTCATTTGGATTATGAAATTAACAAGGAACTCGGTGAGTGCTACCTGTTCATGGGTGAGCTCGACAAGGCTGAAGAGTATTACAAGAAAGCCGTCAGCTCCAATGGCATTCACCCAGACCCGTACATTGGCTTGGCTACGGTTGCCGTTCAGCGCGGCAATTTGAATGATGCCGTTGTCATGTACGAGAAGGCTCACAAAATTGAACCGACCGATAAAAGTCTTTCCGGGATTGCGCTTATCCGGATGGAGAACGATGAAAAGGAGAAGGCCTATTCTCTGTTTGTCGAAGCCATCGGGATGAATCCTGAGAACATGGTAGCCCTGTTCAGTTTGATCAGGCTTGGCCATGAATTGGATCGTGTTATCGAGATCATTCCGTTTCTCAAGGATTACTTGGAAATCAATCCGGCGAAGCACGAAGTGCGTTATTCGCTGGCTGGATGCCTCGTATGCCTTGAGCAGAAAGATGCGGCCAGGGAACAGCTCGATCTTTTGCTTGAGCAAAACCCTGATTACGAAGCCGCCAAGGAAATGCTCGAACAGATCCAGTCCTAACTACGGTCTCCCCTCCCCGTTGGTTTTCCGCTCCGTTGGCTTTGGCGGGCGGAGCGGAAAATCAGCCTCGGCGTACACGGTTTGAAGGGGGGTCAAAGTGGGATCTTGCACGCTCGCCGCTTGCCTTTGTACGGTAAATCTGGCACAGCCTCTCAAAACAACAAGAGAGGACTGTGCATGAACCTGTTGCCTGTCAAACGAGCTATTCTGTCTGTTACCGATAAGACCGGCCTTGCCGATTTTGGTAAATTTTTGATCGAAAACGGCTGCGAACTGGTGTCTACCGGTGGAACCAAGGCTATGCTGATGGAAGCGGGTTTGTCCGTTACTTCCGTGAGCGATGTTACCGATTTTCCGGAAATCCTTGGTGGTCGTGTCAAGACGCTGCATCCGAATATCCATGGCGGCATTCTGGCCGACAAGGACAACGAAGGCCATATGGAAACCCTTCGTGAGTTCGGTATCGAGACATTCGATCTGATCTGCGTCAATCTTTATAATTTCGCCGAAGCCGCGAACAAGGGCCTGGGTCTCAAGGACGCCATCGAGCAAATCGACATTGGTGGTCCGACCATGCTGCGTGCCACGGCCAAGAACTTTCATTCCATTTTAGTTGTTCCCAGTCCCGAGTTTTATCCGAGAGTTCAGAAGGAAATCACGGAGAACGGTGGCATTTCGCTGGAATTTCGTAAAGAAATGGCGGCTTTGACGTTCAAATTGGTGTCCGAGTACGATGCCATGATTGCTACGTATCTGGCTGAGAACGATGCTTAGCTGAGAGTTGGAAATTGCTTGATTGCCTCGTTGCTGTGAAAAATCTAGATTGTTGCGTATTAGAAATATGCTCCAGTCTCGGATTTTTCTTGTGCCTTGCACTCAAATCGTTTTGAAGAGTCAGAATCTGTTTTTTCAAGGATTGTGTAAGCAAAGGAGCGGGTCATAGCCCAGAAGCCTGCGGGCAACCTGCAAGGGTTGAAGCCCAATCAAATCAAGCGTTTGAGTCGTCTGTATCAACGCCAATTTCCGGCCAATGGGAATTATGCCAATGAACAGGCTCGTGAACTGGCGGAGTTGAGTGCGGACATAGGTCGTCAGATCGGTCTGCTTATTGACCGCCAGGGTAAAGTATACATGGTCCTGGTTGGTGACAATCGTTCCATCTACATCCCGGAACTGCCGCGTGCTCGCATGTCTTCGGGACGACTCCGGGGCTTGCGCCTGCTTCATACCCATCTGGGTGATGAAGTTTTGTCGCAGGAAGATCTCATGGATATGGTTTTCTTGCGTCTCGATTCGGTTACGGCTTTGACTGTGCCCGGAGGATTTCCTGCAACCGCCGAGGTTGCGCATCTTCTGCCTCCCAATCCAGAGGAAAAGGGCTACGAGCTCTTTGCGCCGGTCCGGTGGGATCGCATGGATCTTGATCTCGGTTCCATTATCGAAGCCTTGGAGGATGAGTTCAGCCGACAGGTTGATGCACGGGATACCGGTTCGGATGAGAATCGTGTGCTTCTCGTTAGTGTGGACAAGGCTCCTCGCCCTGTTCAGGAACTCTCACTCGAAGAGTTGGCCGAGTTGGCTGACACTGCGGGGCTTGTTGCTGCCGGAACCATGATTCAGCGTGTTCGCAAGCAGAATCCGAAGTTCATCATGGGTAAGGGCAAGCTGGCCGAGCTTGAGGTCAGGGCACTTCAGGCCAATGCTTCAATCATCATTTTCGATCAGGAACTTTCACCCACGCAGATTCGCAACATTGCCGAGGTTACGGAACGCAAGATTCTTGATCGCACCCAGCTCATTCTTGATATATTCGCCCAACATGCCACCAGTAGTGCCGGAAAGCTTCAGGTGGAAATGGCGCAACTCAAGTACACCCTGCCCCGTTTGGTCGGTAAAAACCGGGCTATGTCCCGGCTTATGGGTGGTATCGGCGGACGAGGACCTGGTGAGACGAAACTTGAAGTAGACCGTCGTCGGGCCAATGATCGCATCACACGGCTCAAGAAGGAGTTGGAGCAGGTCCGCAAGCGTCGTACTCAGACTCGTGAACGCCGTGCCAAGGCCGGGTTGCCCATAGTTTCTCTGGTTGGGTATACCAACGCGGGCAAATCCACGCTCCTCAATACTCTGACACAATCAGAGGTCATTGCCGAGGACAAGCTTTTTGCTACTCTTGATCCCACAAGTCGCCGTATTCGTTTTCCCAGGGAACGTGAGGTTGTTCTCACCGATACGGTGGGTTTCATTCGCCGTCTGCCGCCGGACCTGAAGGAAGCATTCCGTGCCACTTTGGAGGAACTTGAATCCGCTGATCTTCTCGTGCTTGTCTGTGACGCTTCACATCCCGAAGTGGAAGAGCAGGTTCAGGCTGTTCGGACGATTATTCAGGAAATGGATATGGATGAGACTCCCATCATTCTTGTGCTGAACAAGTGGGACCGGTTGGACGCAGAAGGTCGCGAAGCCATGCGTTACGTCTTCCCGGAGGGCATACCTGCGTCTTCCATCAAGCGTGCATCGTTGGAACCGGTGGTCGAAGCCATTCTGGATGGGGTTCCCTGGGAGAAGAAGGGCAATTGACGCGGCCTTATATATGATTGGTCGTGAGGCGTTGCGGGATTGGTGCCCCGCATGGCGACTGGCTTTCGGTGGTCAATTTGTGCGTTTTTTGCCAACCGGTAAGGTCTGAAATGATTCGTCTGAAAAGCCAGGATTATTTTTTCCTTTCTATACATGCCTCGCAAATCCCGCCGATCTGCTTTCCGTCATAGGATGATTCGCATTCGATCGGTTCCACATGGATGGTTATTTTTGCCCGGTCCAGTTTTGATTTGATCAATTCCTCGATGAGACCGCACAGATCGTGTGATGCCATGACCGAGGTTTTTCCGGGTATTAGCAGATGAAAGTCGATGAATCGTCTGGAGCCGGATTTGCGGGTGCGTAGTCCGTGGAATGTTGAATCTTTCCCTGTGTAGCTGCGGATCGAATTGGCGATGATTTCCAGTTCTTCCGGTGGCAATGAATCGTCCATCAGTCCGCCCACCGAACGTTTCAGCAAACCTGCGCCCGTGAAGACAATATTTATTGCCATGATGATTGCAATGATCGGATCGAGAATTTTCCATTCCGGCATAACAAGTATGATGGACAGTCCTGCGACCAGACCGGCAGATGTCCAGACATCGGTCAGCAGGTGTTTTGCATCGGCTTCGAGGGTTATGGAGTCGAACCGCTTGGCTGCTTTCAGCATGACCTTGGCGGTGGCAAAGTTGATTGCCGATGAGATGATTGCCAGCAGAAGACCGGGGGCGAGATTGCCGAGTACCTGTGGGTGGAAGAATCTGCGGGTGGCTGCATAGGCAATGGCACAGGCCGCCAGGATGATCAGGACTCCCTCTATGCCACTGGAAAAGTATTCTGCCTTGCCATGACCATAGGTGTGGTCGGAATCGGCTGGGCGCATGGATATGGTGAGTGCCGTTAGTGCCAGTACTCCGGCTGTGAGATTGACCACGGATTCCGTGGCATCGGAAAGCAGACCGACGGAATCCGTCATCTCCCAGGCTCCGAACTTGAGGGCCAGCGTCATGATCGAGGCCAAGATGGAGTATATTGCGTAACGTCTGGGGGAGTCTGTCAGCATCCTCTTGTCTGCCTTTTCTAACTCTATGCTTTTCCGTTTAAAACAGAGTGAAATTAATTGTGCAGGGTTTTCCCTAGGCCTTGGGCTTGAGCCAGGGGTTTTCCTCGCCTCGTGCCAAACGATAAATGTTCTCCTTGTGCCGCCAGAACAGGATGATCATGACGACAAGGGCAACGGGTACATATGCGAAATTTCCAGTCAGGAGCATGAAAACGGGCAGGGCCAGCGCAAAGGTCAGGGAACCCATGGACACATGCCCGGACAGGGCCACCGTGCCGAGGCACAGGGCTGCCGAGAAGATGGTTCCCCAAGGGGAAACAGCCAGAAATGCACCGATTGTCGTGGCAACGGCCTTGCCTCCCCTGAATCCCATGAAGCAGGAAGATACGTGGCCGACAATGGCTGCCAGGACTACCAGACTGAGCCCCAGGTCGGACTCGATCCAAGCCGAGGACATGAGTACGGGGAGGAATCCCTTGAGAATGTCGAGCACCAGTGTGGCGATGCCAAATTTGGTGCCGCACAGGCGTGCAATGTTGGTGGCACCGGTGTTGCGGCTGCCATCAAGGCGTGGATCTATGTGGCATATGGATTTGGCGATAACGAGACCGAACGGTATGGAGCCCAGAATATAGGCGATGACGGTCCAGACAATTACTGACATTGAGGTTCTCCTGAAAAACGTATTTGTTGTTGTGATATCATATCTTTTTTAGGTGGGGATTGGAAGAGGCAAGCTGTCGCACCCCACGAGTGTTCAGAATTGGTTGAGAAATGATGCTCATGAACGGTGTTTCCGTCGAAGACCCTGAAATGAGGTTTCAGGAAGGTGCCGTATGATTACTTCCACCAGCTTGAGATTATTCTTCCAGAGCTTCACCTAATCGGATTTCATTGGTCAGAGGATCGACTCGGGAAAAGTTGATTTGGAAACGCTGCCCGGGATAGAGCTTGTCGCCCAGCATTTTCTTCGGAGCCCGGATGTTGACTTGCAGATGAGGCATGGCAAGGGTTGCCATGGGACCGGTATCATCGACCATGACCGCAGACTGAAATGCTTTGCGCTGTTTTGCAAGGTACACGAGTTTCCAATAACGGGGGCGGAATCTCTGGACTGCGCCGACTGCCTTGATGCGCATGCCGAGGTGGACGGCCAGACTGTCGAGTTCTTCTATGGTCAGGCGAGGTGCGCCGTTTTCGAGATATGTGCAAACCTGGGCCATATTGATGAAATCCGTATAGCGTCTGAGGGGCGAAGTAATGGGTGAGTAGGCCGGGACGCCCAAGGCTGCGTGTCGTTTCGGCGTGGTCTCCAGTACTGGCGGCAGGAGGAGCTTGACCGTGCGCAGTATTTCCGCAGGTTCTGTGAAGATGCCGGCTGCCTCTTGGGGCAGGGCTATGTCCTGTGTGCGATGAAGTATGGGGACATTGTTGTCCTTGCTCCAGAGTGCGAGTCCGGAATTGGCGAGGATCATGAATTCGCTTATGACCAGCTCCGAGCGGAGACAGGGGGTCTTGAGTGAGATGTCCACCTTGGATTGTGTCCCCTCGCCCTCAACCGTGACAATGGGTTCTGGCTTGCGGATGACGCAGGCCCCTGACTTGATGCGATGTTCAATGAGTTTTCCGGCCAGTTGATGGGCCAGCACAAGAGATTCGTCGGTTTTGTCCTCAATGGCTGCATCGGCTGTTTCATAGGTGATGTTTGCCTTGATACGTGCCCATGTGGTGCGTGGAGTGACCGAAAGAAGGTTGGCATCTGCATCAAGGGAAAATTCGGCGACCATGACTGGCCTGATTTCACCAGCAAGCAGGCTGTAAAGCCCGGTGCCGAGTTGCTCGGGCATCATGTGGCTGGTGCCTTCAGGCAGGTAGAGGCTGGTGGCACGGCTCAGGACTGCCTTGTCCAATGGAGAATCGAAATTCCAATGGGCATCCGGGCGGGCCAGAGCGATGAAGAGTCTGTATCCGGTTCCGTTCTTTTCAATGCGGAATGCATCATCGATGTCACGTGTGGTAATGGCATCGATGCTGATGAATTCTTCTGCTTCCGCTTCCTGTGTGTGATTGGAAAAGTCTTTTTCTATGTTATTGATTTCATTTGTAAATGATTCAGACCATTTGTTTCCCCACTCAAACCCGGCTTCGTCCAGCTGGTAGTTGTGGTGGACATGCAGCACACCCCATGTCTGAGCCAGCAACAGGGCGAGGTGCGGATGTTCAGGCAACCCCTTGCTGGCTGCTGTCCAGACCTTGCGTTCGGCTTCGTTCAGGGTTTCGCTGATCTTGTTTCTGAGGATTTGTTCAAGACTGTCGGTAAGTTCGGAATCGATTTCGGGAAGCTGTGGCTTGCGGCCTTGATTGTATGCTGCCCAAAGGTTTTGGAGAAGAGTTTGGCCGGTTGAAGTGATCGCCTCGCGTTCCTTTTCCTCAGCCTGTTTTTGCATTTTCTGTTCAACCATTTCGGCAGACCATATTTCAAAATTCGGGGGGCGGAATTTGAAGTGTGATTTGGCGGAGAGCATGGCCCGGCCAAGGGCTGCCAACTGGTCCGAGTCCGGTTCTTCCCAGAGGAGGCCGGCAAACCAGCTCAAGGGAGCGGATTCGAGTTCCCCCTGGGCCAGTTCCCACAAGTCCATGACGTCAAGACTGGCCTGGATCACGCCGCGTTTTTCCTGGTGAAAATTCAGGATATTCTGAATTTCCTGGCGGTTGGTGTCTATGGCATTGACAGGGCCGTACCATGGAAGCAGACGGCTGGACGGGAGTTTCATTTCGCGTTTGTTGATGGTCAGCAGACGAAGTTTGCCGGATGATTCCTCAAGAACCCAAGCGAGTTGGGGGTGGTCACCATGCATGAATTCCACCACTGTTCCGGGGCGTATTGTCGGGTCAAGTACGTTTGTTTTCGCCATGTGTATATCTTTAAGCAGTTTTACGTGTTGTTGCGACGGTTAGTTATCATGAAACGATTGCCAGCGTAAGAGGGCCGGGGTATATGTGCGCCATGGAAATAGACATGATGGAAATGATAGGCATCTTCGCCGGATGCTGTACCACGGCTTCTTTTGTCCCGCAGGTGATTCACACTTGGCGTACCAAGTCGGTGGAAGACATATCGCTACGCATGTACCTGCTTTTGTGCTTAGGTATAATATTGTGGCTTGTCTATGGCTTCAACAAAGGTTCTTTTTCTCTTATCCTTGCCAATGGCGTCACGTTCTTGCTGACAGTTTCCATTCTCGTCATGAAGATTCGATATGGCAGATTTTCTCCGAAAAGCATGGATCGCAATCCGTAAGAAGGGCTTCGCTGAACCGTGAGTCCGGCAAAGCCCTTGTTCGGATTTGTGAATGGGGTCTAGTGCTTGAACGAGCGTTGGCCTGTGAAGACCATGGCCACCTGTGGGCTGGCTTCGTTTACAGCAGTGATGACTTCCGGATCGCGGATTGAGCCGCCGGGTTGGGCTATGGCGACCACACCCTGATTGATGCACAGATCCACTCCATCCCGGAAGGGGAAGAATCCATCGGATACGACCACGGAACCGGGCAGGCCGCCTTTGGCTTCCTCGGTCCGTTTCTCGATGTCGTCGAGTTTTGCCTTCATTTCCTCGTCCTTGATAGCCGCCAGCTTGAGCTCGAACAGTGACATGTTCAGCTCTTTTGAAGAGAGCATGTCTGCATATTTGATGTAGGCCTTGGTTGTGGCCAGAAGTACACAGCCAACGCGATCCTGTTCGCCTGTGCCGATGGCGGTAGTGACTCCGTCCTTGACAAACAGCACGGAGTTCGAGGTCACGCCTGCTTCCACTGCCCAGGCAAAGAGCAGATCGTCTGCTTCTTTCTTGCTCGGCATGCGGGCCAGGAATATGTTCCCGTCCTTTTCGGTCTTGGCCGGGATGAAATCTTCGGACTTGAGGATTGCATTTCGGAAGGAGAACTGGAGAATCATGCCACCGTCGGTCAGGGACTTGATGTCCAGAAATGGAGTCTTGGTCAGGGTTTCCAATTCGGAGATGCCTGGAATCATGAGGATGCGGAGATTCTTTTTCTTTTTGAGTTCCGCAAGGGCGTCCTTGTCGAAAGCTGGAGCGGCCACAACTTCGAAATAAACGGAATTGATAAGCTCGGCAGTTGCCAGATCGAGTTTGCGGTTGACGACTACAGCTCCGCCGAAAGCGGCGATGCGGTCGGCTTCAAAGGCGCGTTTGAGAGCCACGGATACGCCTTCGTCAGTCCAGGCTGCTCCACAGGGGTTGTTGTGTTTGAGAATGAGAGCGGCAGGTTTGGCGGACAGGTATTGCAATATGTTGAGAGCATTGTCCACGTCGGTGAGGTTGGT
>JAEINO010000012.1 GCA_016342345.1 Pseudodesulfovibrio sp.
AAACGCAAAGTCTGGCTTCTCCAGCGACCGATGTTTTCCGTGCCGCCTTCATAGCGGAATTGCGGATTCAGGGCATCTGTAGTGTAATCGCCGTTATTGGCCATGATGAAAGCGGAGCTTGTCGGGGCAGCACTTCTTTTCAGGTTGTCTTCTTCCTTGGACGTTTGGGTCGTGCTATATCCGGGGCGGTTGAAAACGTCACCCATGACCGCTCTGCTCTGCGCATCGAGCCAGGGAGTGATTTCGTCGATTTCCATCTGTCCTTTCTGTCGCCATTCCTTGCCGTCGCTGCTCAGGACTTTCATCTCCAGGTTGGCAGTCTTGTCGAGGATGGCAATGGTGCCGGTGACAAGGTAATCGATTCCCAGGCCCTGAAGGACTTTGAGGGATTCGGCCGTGCTGTTGGGGGCGGGGATATCGGATAGGCTTTTGCTTGTCGGTTCTACGTGTCCAAGCCATTCCAGATCGTTATTCAAGCTGGCTTGAAATGCTTTGGGGAAGTACGAAAATTTTTGTGGTCCGTTGTAGGCAAACGGAAGAATAGCATATTCCTTCGTGTTTTGGGCTATGGCCGGAGTGGCCAGGATCAGGATTGCCAGCAGGGCAGTGAGAACGATGTGAAGGCGTCGGTTTGCCATATATTCCTCCGTAAAATGAAAATGTCTTGTTATCATGTCAATTGTGTTTTGCGTGCTTTGTCACGCGGCAGGCCTTTGTACCAGTTTCCGTGCCGGGATGCAAAGGCGGACTGTTGTTGATTCGTCGGGGTCAAGTCTGTATTGAGTCTCTGTGAACGGCATACGTGTCGTACTGCATTACAATGGACACCAGAGATGTCCGGGGAGCGAGCATGACGAGTAGCGGTCGGACATTCAGGCTTTTGTGTGACATGGAGTCCGTTCCTTTGGTGGAAGGGCTTCTTGAGTCGCAGGGTTTTTTATTTGATCCTGAACCATTTTACCTGTTTGCGCGTAAAATAACGCATGAACCTTTCCCCCTTGGCGAAAGTTTGGCCGCCCGGTTCGGTCTTATTTATATTCAGGATCGTTCCTCAATGTTGCCTCCGCTGACTCTTGATCCGCCGCTGGGCGCGAGTGTCCTGGACATGTGTTCGGCTCCAGGCAGCAAGACCAGTTTGCTTTCCCGTCTCGTCGGACGCGAGGGCTTTGTGTTTGCGTCCGAGCCTTCTGCGGACAGGTTGGGGACCCTTCGTGCCAATTTGCGGCGTACTGGATCGGCCAATGCTGCCACGGCCAAGATCATGGCCCAGGATCTCCCTTTCCCCAACAACTCATGGGATTACATCCAGCTCGATCCTCCTTGTAGCGGATGGGGGACCGTGGACAAGAATCCCAAGGTCATGGAATTGTGGACCGAAGCCAAGACCGCACCACTGGTTGCTTTGCAAAAGACGCTCCTTGAAAAGGCTGCTGCCATGCTCCGTCCCGGCGGGCATGTTCTGTATTCCACCTGTACGACGAATATTGCGGAAAATGAAGATCAGGTTGCCTGGGCAATGAAGCATCTGAATCTTGAACTGGAGCCGCTTGCCGAGCCTGCCGGTTTTGTTTTTGGTGCACCGCTTCTTTCCGGGATGGACGGTGTGTTGCGAGTGTCCGAGGACTCCGAAGGGCAAGGATTCTTTTTGGCCAGATTCCGCAAAAAGGATGACGGGAGTGCAATTGAGAGCGGCCATGTGCAAAAAAGGGAGCTGCCGGGAGCAAAGTTGAATCTCGCCAGAATGATCGGAGGAGAGTCCATAGCGTTTGATAATCTTCCTCCAGGCGATGCGTATGATTTTGGTGGCAAGGTCTTTTTTCTTCATGAACGCGCCCTGGCAATGGTGCCTGGTTTAATCCGCTGGCAGGGATTCCCGTTGGGCAAGGTGGCCGGTCGAGGCCCCAATGCCACATTCAGGCCTGGAGCAATGTGCAGGGTGTTGCTTCCCCCTGTTGCGTCAAAACACGGGCCGGATGTTTTCAATGTGGAAGATTCGGATGTTCTGGAGCAATTTTTAACGGGCCAAAGCCTTGGTTTCAGGGTCGGAAAAGGCCCTGTTGGGCTGTATTACAGGGGTTTGCCCCTCGGTTGGTTGTCCCGCAAGGGCAAAAGGCTCATTTGGTCTGCAAAATAGGTAATGGATTCCAGCCTGTTACATGCGTTAGTTTTTTCGTGAAAAAGCGTTGACAAATGTCTTCGGTGTGGGCAGTATCCCCTTCGCTGAACGCGGATGAGCGTCTCAGGCTGAAGCGGGTAGCCCCTTGATAACAAAGGGGTTGACAAAAAACCCGAAGCCAAGCTAAAGACACTCTCCTGCGGGCGGGTAGCTCAGCTGGAAGAGCATCGCCCTTACAAGGCGAGGGTCACAGGTTCGAGCCCTGTTCCGCCTACCATTTCGTCTTAAAGCGTTGCTTAACACGCTTTATTATAAGTGCGGAGCCGTAGTTAAGCTGGTTATAACGCCGGCCTGTCACGCCGGAGGCCGCGAGTTCGAGTCTCGTCGGCTCCGCCACTAAAGATCAAGGGTTTCAAGCAATTAGCTTGAGACCCTTTTTCTTTGTTGTGGCTAATTAGCCGCTCGTGGCTCGTCTTCGTGGCTCGACGTGTCTTTCAGGTTTTCATCCGCTGTCTTTGTCGCCTTGTCGAATAGGGCGTGGCGACTTTTCAGGGCTTCATCCAGAGCGTTCACTGCAATGTTGTTTTTGCTCACCCGGTGGATGTATCTTTCCGTCGTTGTGGTTGACTTGTGCCGGAGCAATTGCTGGATATCCAGAATATTCGCCCCGGCATCAATCCCAATGCTCGCCGCGAGGTGTCGCATTCCATGAAAACCGAATTTCTTAATCTCGGCCTTTTTGCAGAGTTTGACAAGCCACCAGCTGTGACAGTCGCGAACCATCCAGCGGGATTGGTCAAAGACATACTCTGATTTCCCGGCCTCCAACTTCCGTTCGGCCAAGAGTTTTTTGAGCGATTCGGCCATGGGGACTTCATCGAACTCCCAGTCACCGCCCCGGCGTTTCTGCGTCCACAGCCCTACCGTTGTTTTCGCAAAGTTGACCTCCGACCACTTGATTCTGAAAACCTCAGATTTTCTCGCCGCAGTGTAGAATGTGCACAGCAAGATGAGGCGTTCCAAGCGATCAGCAATGTCCAGCACAGCTATGAAGTCATCAAATGGAGGCACATAGCGAGGGTGGCGTTTCTCTGGGAACCTGTCCACAAGCTGGAAAGGGTTGAGCCGGTCCAGATTGTGGTACTTTATACCCCAGTTCCACGCTGCTACCAGATTCATCCGGTCCTTGTTCGCGGTGTTGCCGTTCTTTCGCCGCTTGAGCTTGCTCAGATGGTCAAGAGCCATCGCCGGGGTTATTTCACCTACTGGCAGTGTCGGCCTAATGCTGTCGCGGAACAGCCGCTTGAAAGCACGGCGTTTCGCGTCGTAGGTCTTTTCCGTCCAAGCGGTTTGGACAAAGTCCATGTACAGCTCCGCCCATCGACCAGTTGTCAGAGCGCGGCCAACGGTGTTCATGTCTTTCATGTTTTGTCGGTCTGCCAGTTCTAGGGCTTTGGTCGTTTCTCGTTCCCATGATTTGGCATCTTTTTGCTTGTCAAAGAGCATAGTGCGCCTGAGTTGCTTTCCTGCAAACGGGGTATAGCGCACCGCGCCCCGCCATTTTCGTCCTTCTCGATAAGGCATTGTATATGCTCCTGTTTCGGAAGGTCGCTTACCTGAATGAAGTCTACCAGAGCTCGTGTCCGCTGGTCAAATTCTTGCTGTTGCGTATGCGCTGTCTCGGCTTTGATTCTGGTTGTACCGATGCGCTGAACGCATTGCGGGCGATATACTCAGCAACTTTGTGCGAGTAGAAGCGAATCCCGCGCTTGCCGACCCGGAAGCCTCCAAGGGCTTCTCGCATGTCTCCGCGTCTCACAAGACTGGGGGAACACCCCAATATTTTTGCAACGTCATTTACTGTTAACTTCTCATCCATGTTAGCGATCTTTCCATTGGTTTTGTTGGGGGAACCCGAGAGATTGCCGCCCAACACTCCAGTTTGACACTACCGCAGGATGAAAAGTCAAATGAGATTCATAGGGTTTGTGAGAAAAAAGTGATATTTTTTGAAAGTGGGGATGTTTTCAAGAGAAAGCCCCCTATCGGCATGTGCCGGTAGGGGGCTTGATTATTGCGGATGGCTCCGCAGAGCTTCTATTGGTTGGAGAGGAGTAAGCCTACGAGTGTCGCAACGGCAATTCCCATTGCCAAAAGCCACCAGAGGGAAGTGAGTTCAATTTTGCCAGCATTGGAAAGGAGCTTGTAGCCAGAGAGCTTTTCCATTTTGGTGCGAATCGTACCCAGCAGGTCTGCAGGGATGCCCGCCTTCTTCAAGATTTTTTCAGTGTCGTTGAGCATGACCTCGCCGTGAGTAGTGTCTGCCCGCTTGGCCCTTTCTGCGCACAGCTGCATGTAGTCAGCGTCCTGAAAGGCCTCGGCCCCCTTCTCGAAGAAGTGCGGGTCAAGTTCGATTCCGGTGCAGTTGCGACCAGTAATAACACAGGCCCTGCCAATGGCACCAGTCCCGGCGCAGGGGTCAAAGACATGAGCATCCTCAGGAATGAAGCGCTTGAGAATGCGCGCAAGAACTTCGATGGGCTTCTGGGTCCTGTGAACAGAGACCATCTTTCCCTTGGCGGCACACCACTGCTTGAGTAGTTCATTGCCCATGCAGATCGGAGAAGACAGCACGTTCCATGGTGTCTTTTTCTTCTGCAGCTTCGTGCATCCCTTGCGCCAAGCTACTACGAAGTTTTCTTTGGCATTGGTCGGGCCACTCTTTTTCGGATCCGGGTTGTGCTTTACCCACACGCCGTGGCTGACTCCACCGTCAAAGTGCTTGGCAAGTTCATTTTCCAGCCTTTCCAGCTGAAGCGACGAGCAGAAAATGACCACAGCGCCTTTCGTTTGATCCACTACTTTGGCTATCAAAGTGACGAAACTTTCAATGTCAAAGATTACTTCGTCAAATTCTGCCCGGGCATATCCTTTTAAGGACGTTGTAGGGGATGTCGGTCACGACAGCATCGAACTTGCCGCACTTGCATTTTTTCATGTACTCGAACGAGTCGCCACAGAAGAGTCTACATATCGCCCAGGTGGGGAGATACGTGTAGAAAAAGGCCAGAACCATTGCCGTTGTTTTGAGGAGCTTCTTGCGAAGCGTAGACGTGTTGATCACCGCGTACTCCTTGTAAAAAGGGTAAACGGCCTACCGATTCGGAACTATATTATTGTCGTGTCCCGAACGACATTGACTGGGAAATCTCACCAAATTTTGGGGAGAGTTGTAGACCTTGTTGAAATGCCTCGATGGCACAAATTAGTTTTAGTCAATGTGATTTTTGCTGAGAATTGAGTTTGAAGCTCTTCTCACCATGCAAACAAACTAGACTGTTTTTCTGGCGTTGTCAATATCTCATTGTAATCATTGGAGATAGGTTTTGGTTGCCCTGTTTTTCCATTGCTCTAATGGCTCGAAATTATTGGAAGTAAAGAAATTATAAGTTACAAACCATCCTGCTTGTTTTGTTGCATTTTTTTGATGATGGGTTCCCTTTTGTTAAAAATAATTGAATTCGCGAAGCCAGCTATTGGAAAAACAAGGATCACGCCCCCTTCCTCCAAAATGCGATTCCGAACGGGGAAACGTACGGCTTTGATTCGTTTTCATTCTGATGAACTGATTTTCGTGAAATCATCTAATTTTGTCAAAAACGACCAATTTTGGAAAGAGACTATCACAAGGATCTTTAAGAAAAGTAATGTCAGCATCTCCCCTCTTAAAGGATATAAAAATATTGACAGCATCTATATTCCAAGAGCACGAAAAATCGGAATGGTAAAAACGATCAATCATTGACGATAACACCGCAGTCAATATTTTCTTATCCCCTGACTTGTCGAGCCTAGTTGGGGTCATTGGTCGACAGTATTTACACCAACTAGCCCATCTCGTGAGCAATATCCTGCGGATGCACTTATGGCCTCTTGCGCTATGAATGCACGTGTTCCTGACCGCCATCATCCCGAAATTTGCTGTGTACTATTTGGGGACGCCCTCGGTCTTGCGCTCTTATCCTCTTGCATCCGTTCCCTGCCGCTCTTGGTGGGATGGCATAGCAGGGGAACGGTAGGATGCACCAAATGGGTATCCGTGAAATGGCAAAAAAAGAATAAAAAGAGTTACTTGAGACAGTAAGATAGAAAAAGCTCTGGGCTCTTGGCTGGAAACGAGCGATATTGGAGGTGGGAAAAGAAGACAGGAAAAATTGGAAGCAAGGAGAAGAAAATGATCTGGTTATTAATCACTATCGTTATTGCGGGAATTGCAATCAATGCATGCACAAACAGTGATTCTACTGTTATCAGCAGCTACAGTTTTGATGACGACGATGAAAGTTCGTCATGGTCGCATGAGGACATGTTTGACGACTCTGATGATTTGATTATGAATCCTATCTACTCCAGCTTAATTTGCAATATTTGGCACAACAGCTCTGACGATGACATGTTCACTTCTGATGATTCTTGGTCGTCAGATGATAGCAGTTCGATGTTTGATGACTCTTCGTCTTCAATGTTCGATGACGATTGGATGAGCAGTGACAGTACGTCCATGTTTGATGATAGTTCCTCATCAATGTTCGATGATGATTCCATGAGCTGTAGTTCTGATGATGATTTCGGCTCTGGATCTTCAATGTTTGATGACTGATGTGAATGTGTCATTCGCCGTATCGGATCTTGCGCTACCCTACGCCTTCTGGCGAACAACAGCCCCTAGTTACGGGGGCTGTTGTCTTTAGTCGCGGCCATCTATCCATTCACGGACAGCTACCGGATCCATCTCATACTTCTCACATTTTTCAAGGAAGAAATCTTCGCCATAATGTAGGCACCGTTTTAAACGATAATGCATTTGTAATTCCCTTTGGGATAGCAGGCCGCCATTTGCGATTTCCGTCTCTGCTAAAATGGCAAGATTGGTCTTTTTGCTCATGGTGACCAGATAGGCCGCAAAGCTCCTAGGCTTTTTGGACAAGCAATACTTTATGATGACTGCCGCTGCATTTTCGCCCTTCATTCGGATTAGTTCGTCGAGTATCCTGGTGACTTCTTTGTCCGACCTATCCGTTGCAGGAATGGCTGATAGAATTGTTGTCGGTAGGTCTGAGTCGAAGGGCCTGGGACTTGGCTTGCTTGTTTTTTTTTGTTCTTCTTTTTTCTGTGGTTTTTGAAATGCTGGGACATATTGTGTGCCGACAAGCTTGAATGTTACGCACCCATTGTCGACGTTGACAGTCTCTTTGCCATCAGCGGTTTTCATTTCCAGTTCATACCTATTTCCGGTCGCTTCATTAATAAGATTGATTGCGATCTGAAGCTTTAGTGTGATGTGTGAAATATGCTTTGCATTAATGCCAATTTTTTCGGCCAGGCGCTTTGCATTAATCTTCCACGGCCTATTGTATAAGAATGATTTCTCCAAAAGTTCGAAGAGCCGCATAGCAGTCGGATTGCTGATCCTTTGGTATTCGTTCAGAGATAAGTTGCGATAATGTAATGACTGGCGAAGCCGATCCAAAAACAATTCGTCAAATGCAATGCGCGGTGGATCAAGATTTCTCGAGAACGACAGGACATTGAAGCTTTCAGCGACTTTCCCCTTTGCGCCACTGGCATCGTGCACGTGGTAACTTTGATCAAATTTTATTCGCATGTTGCTATAGCGTTTTAGTGTATCATAGAAGCGGTCGATGGCCTCTTGATTCGGGTTGTTGCTGGTCCCCTTTATGCCCTTGATAAGGCTGCTTGGTGTGTATTGCGTCAGGTCGATTATTCGCATCCAATCCCCATTGTTATCGATATTGTTTTGCGCCAAGCAAAGCAGGTACAGAAGGGTTTTGTAGTCAACATCCGTTGGCAGCTTTTCTCCTCCGCACGAAACTTCATACTTACCGTCCCCTGATACAAGCGTACTCGAGGTGTTTCGGCGGTTAACGGACCATGTGCACACTTCGATAAAATTTATATCCCACCGAATGTTTTCCATATTTTTCATAAATAACTCCTGACCTGATGCTAATAGTTTTGCCTCCTATGCACCAAGTCTGAGTCAGTTTTATGCTCGTGGGTAAGGCATTGTCGAGCTGGTTGGATAGGGTATTTTCTCTTTTTGCCATATGAGAGCAATCGGTTCGCTTGTTTCAATCAAAGCTTTCGCCTTTTTGGAATAGTGCGGTTCGTGAAAGTTCAATGTTAATAGGGACTTTTTGTGGCGATATGGTTCTCTAAATACAATACTTGAAAACAATTTCTAAATACAACAACGAGCGTTGTCGTTTATGGATTTTTGAAAATTTGCATAATAAAAGGGAAAATCAGGATGACTGTTTTCTGAGCTTTGTTTTGTTTGGCAAAAAGCAGGTCAAATCTTCGATCTAAAGACTCAAAGAACTTTTTCTAGGGCGTAGGTGCGAACGGTCTAGCCGAAGCCAGCAGGGCGTCAGCCAGTGGTTAAATCGAGGCATAGTTAAGGGTGTTGCTATCCCTTTGTCAGCGAGAAGAGAATTTAGGCCCAGTTCCCCGTAGGGGAACCAGTGTGACGAGGGTGCCGCGTAGTGTGTGGGCGTGAAGGAAAAGGATCCGCCTTCGGCGGTAAGGATCAAGCAGGAAAAATAAAATAAAATGGAAAAGTAGAAAAAGCTTGTAGGCGCATGATCTTTGCGGCGTTGCCGCTCAGGGCAAAGGGCATCCCTTGGCTGTTTCCCCCTCAGGATGGGTGAAGTCGAAAGAGAGGGAAGGGGGGTGATCCTTTGCTTTTTATTTTGTTTCAAAAAGTTCCTTCAGAAGCTCGCATTTACGTATGCCGACGGTGTATGATGGTGGCAAACATCGGACATTTTGGTAGAAGCCAAGGAGGAAAATATCAATGTAGAAATGACGGTTCATGCCCAACATCGCATGACTGAGCGGAATATTTCCGCCGCCACCACACTCGCCTGCATTCAAAATGGCGAAGCAATTCCCGGCTATTGGAATGCCACCAAGTATTACCTGCTGGGGTACACTGCTGTTACGCAGCAGTGCGGCAAGAAGCTGAAAGTCTTGACGGTCTATGAGGGCCGTCCAACCAACATCGTGCGCAGAAAAGAGCCGCGTCCGGGTAACCGTGACCCCGCTGTCCACGTATTCTCCATGGTGGAAATTTTCCACCAGGCTCTCCGGCGGCTGGGCTGGGCCAAATCACTGTCAACAAGCCGGAACACTACCGGTTAGGGAACACCACCCGCTGATGGAACGCACATCTGCATATTGAGAAACCCCACCCCATCAAGGGGTTTCTCTCCTCTAAGAAACCGGATTGGTATCTTTCATCGCCTCGTCAATGAATGATTGCCGACTTCTGATTTTTATTTCAGTAATATCGATCCCCATCTTTGTGAGTTTCGCGACAGCTTTCTCTTCCTGTCCGTACCTCGCTTCCCTTTCTTCGATCAAACGCTCTGCATGTTCGATCATGTCTCTTGTAATCTTGATCGCCATGCTTTCTCCTTGTCAGCACTATAGCTCGGTTTCACGTTGGAGCCCATGGTCTTGAGGGAAGACTTGTAAGCTTGTGGGATGGGGAGAGCTGTAAATTCTTATGAGAACTGAAATCCAAGTCCATTGATGACGTTAATAACGTTTTTGAGACGCTTTTCCCCATATTCTGCAAGTTGACAGCGTAGCGAGCAGAACAAGGCTGCATCCTCCAGTTTTATAGGAAGAAGCCCCTTTGTCTTGATCTCAATTTGGTGAGGACGTTGGTGTCGGCTTTGCTCGTATTGTTCCGCTGCGGACTCTTCTATTGCGAGACCTGCAACGCTCGAAACGAAAGTCGAAGACATGTGCCGCCGATAAACTGATACGCCAACTGCGATCAAGCTGTTCATCGGGACTTCTAGCGTGAGGATCTCAGTCGGGGAGTCATATGGACCATACTGTCATAGACAAGGGATTGGTATCTGTCACACGCCACAATACGGTCTTTGATTACCTTTGCCCGCCCCTCCAGAATGCCGACCCAGCTTCGAACGAATTCGACATCTCCGAGCCAATCGGCTGGTTTCTCATTGTGGAAAAAGTGCACTGACGGCGCGAAGGAAATTATTGCTTTCGGGGCTTCATCACATGGTGATGTAAATATGTTTCTGATGTCCAGTTTCTTCACTGTTATCTCCCTTGCCTGAAGAGCTTTTACTCCAGGCTCTTCTATTAGATCACCTCCTCATCGCAGAAATCAAGTTATGTTGAGTTGTTATGCGTTGTTTGTTAAATGGTTAAAAATCTTTGTGCCGCAGGTGTAGTCAGTCTGATTTTGCTGAGTGCAGGGCCGATGGATTTTCTGAAAGAATCTCACCGGCAAATGGGATGCCCATGATCATGTGCCGTCTCCGGGCTTGTGGATTGATGCATAAGATGCCGTTTCACAAAATGTGAGCGTGATTGTGTGAACGCCTTCAGGACCACCAACCGTGTCTACCCGTTCGCTTGCACATGCACATAATCCTTCACTGACAATCGCAACTTCATTGTCGCGTGTCAGTGCGCAGTGAAGTAAAGTGCTGTAGCTGCAAAACGGGCAGTTGACATTAATCGTCGTCATCGCGTTGCGTTCAATTGTGCGAGTGATCGTATTGTACTCAGTTAGCTTGTCTTTTTTGACGCTACCACTACTCATTGTCGCCGCCGTTCAGTTTGTTGTATTCGCCCCTGCCGAGCAAATCTCGCTTCCTTTTTTCATATGATGATAGCTGTTTTTTATGAACAGGATGCTGAATGTGACGCACGAAAAGCTTATGACAAGCGCCATCATTTTCGGGCAGTGCAATGGCATGCATTTCAAGTTTTAAGTGGTCGCAGATCGGCTGTGTATCAATCTCATAATACGGCTTTTCATCAACTGTTTTGCCTCTGATTTTTACAGTTGTGCCGCAGAACAGGCACCTTGTTTTGATAGTGCAAAAGCCAGTTTGCGGGACAAGTTTTGATAAAATGGTTTCGTCTGGGAGGTTGTTCCTGCCGTAGATTTCAACGCCCTGACGAGCCAAAGTAGCGGGGGTGACAAGATTGCGCCACTTTATGCGACTGATGCGCTTTACAGTGTGCTTTATGTGGTCGATGTGTGCAATGTTGCCAGTCGCCAACTGCTGTCCGTAACTGTCATTCGACAGCAAACAATACCCAGCCGCATCAGATATTAGGACACCACGTTGTTTTGGCTCATATCCAGGCAAATCCTGCATATTGACAGTTCCGCAGCGGATCAGTCTGCCAAGTCTGGTGACCAGCTTCATTATGTCGGTCCCGTCCCAGTGCAAATCCTGTGGCCGTATCGAGCCTGGAATCAGCCCCTCGGACTTGTAATGGTTTACCCGATGAGCAAAATCGTTGAGGGTCATTCCTGGTTCTGCAATTCGCAAATAGCCACCGCTTCTATTGATCTGTTCAGCGATTTGTTCAGGTGCATCTAATAGTTCTGGCCATGAGCAATATATTTCACACTGCTGTGCGTCATTTTTCTCTATTTCACCGTTTTCTAACTGTGTCATTCGGCGCGATTTTGCCATCTTTTCTCTCCTTTTACTTCTATTGCTTCATGCCATCAGATGCGCAGGGGGCTTCGAAGTTGAATTCAATATCACCAGTTTTCGGATCGATTCTGTAGTCGGTTGGGGAAATGTCGAGTTTTGTGAGCATGTCGATCATTTCCTGGACTTCTCTGGGCGTGTCTTCAAAAGATGGATTGTTCATGTTGATCACTGACTGGGGTGAAAGATCTTTGCCGTCTTTTGTCATTGTGAAATTTTCTCGTTAACAGCTGAACTTCATCAAGTTCTTTGCTTGAAAAAAGGTCGTAGACATTTGAATGCTTGGGGACGGGAAGGCCTTTTTCAACATTAGCAAAAAGCTTCAAAGCCCATCTTGAGGCAGTTTCGCGCGGCCTCCACTCTTCTCTGCCGAAAGTCGCATGCCTGAGGCCACCGTTTTCAACGAAATATTCAAGCGTGACGCATCCATCCAACTCAAGAAAAATGGCTGTGTGCTGAAAGACATCAGACAGAAAATCGCCTTCGTACAGACATGAGGCGAGAAATTTGTGGAGTTTTTCGCTGTTCAGCCAAATGTCCGTCCTACGGATTTGTGTGCATTCACCAAGCATTTCGCCCTCCTTCAGCATTCTTGATTAAGAACGACATCCAACATCATTTCTGGTCTGTCCAAAAAATCGTTCCGGCTCTTGGCAATGGCTTTCGGGCTTTCTGGTTTTGTCTGCATGACCACATCAATTGTGTCGAAGCCACGAAAGACTTTGCCAACATGACCAGTCTTGGAATGCTTGGAAACCTGGAGATGATAAAAAATGGCCCCGGTAGATGAGAGGCCGATGATTTCGCTGATATAATAGTCAGCTTCTTGCGGCAGATGATTGATCAGTTGTTGACAGTCAGACAAAATGATTAATTCAGCCGCTTGCTTCAGAAGAAGATCTTTGATGGCCTGTGACATTGCACCCCCATGTTGATTCCGATTAGCAGTCAGTTGAGGGCTGACCGATGGCAAAATCATAACTCGATCACTGGTGACGTCAATAGAAAATAAGCATTTATTTAGAGTGGTTAAACTCTTTTAGTTCTCGTAGGGCATTGAGTGGTTAGGTGAGTCTACTTTTCCCCCCTGCTGAACATTGACTTCATGATGGCTGCAATGAAACCCTTAAAGCATGAAGCCGAAAAGGATAGAAATTATGGGCTATAAACAACATTTATTATTGGTCGACTCTGTTCCAGAAAGTCTGATCTTAAGTTTAACCGATTATCATAAAATGCGGGGCTGCCCAGATGATCCCTTGCGTGCAGATTTTTGGAAGTTGAATTCATTCTTGCCACGATATATTGATGTGATCGAAACAGATGATGAGCTATTTGTGACGACAACAAGTTTAATTAACGCGGCATATTGTTCAAAAGACACATGGCACTGGGATTTGAGCGACGATCCTGAACCGCAGCTTAAAGTGTCGACTTACCTTTTTGAGTAGGCGATCTGCATGCTTAAACCGCTATATAAAACACTTCGTGCAAACGTCCATGCGATTGAAGAAACATCGTATGCTCTTGGAGAAAGGCAGCCGATTTAATCTGGTGACCCATTCTACTTGGGTGCCCGTTCCGTACGAAGATCAGCTTGCGGATTTTAAAGAGCGGTTGCTTAACAATGCAAAGAAAATGATAAAAGAATTTCATTCCAGATAGTTGTGATAGTGAGGGGCTCATCGTTGGAAATTAGTGCAATTTTAATCTGGACGAATTACGAGTTCAGCCTGCCAGCTGTAAGTGCAATGGATCATTGCTGTCCGTGGATTCCCGCAGGAATGTTATTTTTTTCAGGTGAAGGCCACTTAATGGACATTTTTGACAGCCGCCAGCAGAAGTTTCAACTGCTCCAGGTCAATCTTTTTGATCGCCGAGAACTGGTGGAGTTTTTTAAGCCACCCGACAAAATTCGTGGCAATATCAACAATAATTACGCCCTATTGTCTTATCTTTCTTAATCGGACAGCAATGACATCCTTCTTTGTAAACGAACAGAGCAGAATCAAAACTGAAAGTAAATAAACGGGTTGAACCCGTCCGGGAAAAACATGATCGACAGCCATAGCAAGCTAAACAAAAGCGTAGGAGAGTACCACCTGCTTGAACTTGGAAACGCCCATGAGTTCCATTTTCCGATGTACTCTAGAATGTGAACAGCTACCGTTCCGACAAGGATAAAAATCACAAAGGGGTTCATCCATGACACCCCCTGTTCTGGGAAAAACATTTGTCGAAGCATTAATCCTGCATCTTCAAAACTTGGGCTTCGGAAAATTACCCACCCGACGATGACGGAGAGCATCGTAAGCACCCACCCTGTCATTTTAATGATCTTGGAATCTGTCTTGGGGCCGTTCTGCATCCATAATCTATTCTTGGCCAACGCCAGTCCATGCAAGGCTCCCCATGCAACAAAAGTCCATGCTGCGCCATGCCAAAGGCCACATAAGGTCATGGAAAACAAGAGGTTTACATAGGTTCTTGCCGGGCTTCTCCAACTCCCTCCCAAGGGAATGTAAAGATAATCTCGAATCCAAGAAGACAGCGAAATATGCCATCTTCTCCAAAACTCTCGCGGACTTTTGGAAAGATAGGGGAAATTGAAATTCTCACCAAGATCGTAGCCCATGATTCTGGCTACACCGATTGCCATGTCCGAATATCCTGAAAAATCAAAATAGATTTGCATCGAGTACGCGACGGCTACTAGCCAACTCGTGGGCGAGTCGTATGCCCCTGGGTTGGCGAACACATTATCGGAAAACATAGCCAGCCGATCTGCAATGAACACTTTTTTGAACAGGCCATAAGTGAACAACTGAAACCCAGCGAAAAAATGAGCACGCGTCAATGGCTTATATGATTCCAACTGTGGCAGGAAATGCGATGCTCGAACAATTGGACCAGCCACTAATTGCGGGAAAAAACCTACAAATAAGGCAAAATCTAGGAAGCTGTCCCGGGGTTTAATATTTCTCCGGTAAATGTCTATGGTATAACTCAACGTTTGGAAGGTGTAGAAGGAAATGCCAACGGGCAAAATAATATCGAGTGAACCTGAATGCAGGCCGATGGATTCCACGAGCGGTTTAAATGAATCGATAAAAAAATTGTAGTACTTAAAATAGCCAAGTAGGCCTAGGTTCACGGTCAAACTGACAAGCAACCATCTTCGACGAATTGTTTCTTTTGTTGCCAACGCAAGGCGCTTTCCAACCACATAATCAACCACAGTTGAAAGCCATATGAGTGAAAGAAAACGCCAATCCCAGTAAGCGTAGAAGTAGTAGCTGGCAACAAGAAGAAGTACTTTGCGGCCAGTATGGTTGTTACGCAGAGAGGCTAATCCCAGTAGAACAAAGGCGAAGAAGAGAATGAATTCCAAAGAGGAGAAAATCACTTGCCCACCTCTGCAAAGTGCTTGTGAAGGGCCTGGGCGATAAGTCGAAGTCCATGCTCATTGAAATGACCGGTGCCTGGAGGCGAGTTGATAAAGCCGCGTGTCATCTTATTTTCTTTCAGATAAAATGCCTTGAATGGGTCTGTCATATCTATGAAGCTTATACCCTTTTCTTTACAAATTCGCTTGAATTGTTCAGCTAGGTCGGCCTCTCGATCCTCAAATTCAACAATGCTTTGTTTGATCAAAGGGGTTTCAGGGCAGTATATAAAAGTAAAAAAACCAGTGCTTTGCTGTTGTAGGTTGCTTAATAAAAAACGCCATCCTTCGTCCAGATCATACGAAGCTGGAGTGGGCTGACTCTTGGCTGTTGCTCCATTAACCATGTTTGGGAGCAATCTGAACGGATAGTTTTTGATTTTTTTGTACAGGTTGAGAAATGGAGTGAGTTCGAGATATTCAATAATTGGTCCAAACAGCGCTCCTTTCCAGTTGGGCCCCGCCCAAGACCTATAAGTGCCATCCTCCAATCTCCATGGAGCAGGAAGAAAACGCCCTAATCTGTTACTTCCCCTATAGGGAAGCACATCATTCATTCCACTCAGAAGGATTGCGTGCCCTTTGATCCCAGAAAGTTTCTTCATGTAACTGGGCATGACAAAATAGTAGTAAGGAACAGTTGCACCACCTTGCCCCAGAGTCAGGCAATAGTACGGATTTCCTTGAGACATGGAATTGAAGACAGATGCTATTTTCTTGTCGTTTGATACTTGTAAGGATTGAACATATGAGTCTCCCCATAACAGAACTTTGGGGGCATCAGACAGGGCGAACGATTCTTCCTCAGCCAAGAGGCCATGCTGCCCGTAGTGCGTATTCCCCCATCCTTCGCTACGCCATCTTTGCACTGATCCAGGCACAGGGACAATTTCCCCAAGAATTGAATCACGCGTTATGCGGGGATATGTGTTTAAAAATATAATACACACAACCCAAATGAATAACGTGGAGAGCAAAGCGCCTGCTCCCCAGTGAAATAAAGTTTTTCTCAATCCTGTCATCACAAATTCACTCGCCATAAGTCTGAAAAGAATACCGATTATCTATTGATTTACATTATTGAGAGTTACGCTTTTTTTTCCGTATTGTGAAGACGTTTTCCCTAGGAATACATCGAGTCTTCTCATTGCTGCTCGGCTAATAACTGTTGCTGCCTGCGGTTTTCTGTATGAGTGCGGTCTTTTCAGGCGATGGGCACGAATGAATATGTTCGGCAGCTTGCAGCAGAGGTTTCATCTCCTCTCGGTCAATCTTCTTAATCGCCGATAAAAAGGTGGAGTTTTTCAAGCCACCCGGCGAAAATCGTGGCAACATCAACAATGATTATGGTCTGACTGTGTTGCTCTTTGTACATTTTTTTTGTACAAGGCATTAATGTTAACCGAACTGTTTACCTCCAAAACGCGCATAAAAGTGCTTTTAAAACTTTTTTTAAACCCGAATGTCTCTAGTTATCTTAGAGAGTTATCGGGTGAATTTGATTTGTCTCCTAATGCCCTGAAGGTCGAGTTGGACAGTTTAAGCGAGGCTGGCTACCTTACGCGTAAGCAGTCTGGGCGCAGTATTTATTTCCAGGCCAACAAGAAACATCCTTTTTTTCCCGAAATCAGTTCAATAGTAAGAAAGTCACTAGGCATCGATCAACTGATTGATGGGGTTGTAAGTAGTCTAGGGGAAGTTGAGGCGATTTACATTCTGGATGACTATGCTTTGGGCAAGGATACTGGGCTTATTGACGTCTTGGTTGTCGGCGAAGTTGATAAACTTCGTCTCGACGAGGTGAGGCTCATAGGTGAGGCAAAGGTTGGCCGCAAAGTTCGGGTTATGGCTATTTCGCTTGATGAGTTTACAGAGAGTCAGAGCATCTTTATGGATAGGCCGCATTGGAAAGTTGTATAGGGAGCTTGTATATGCATGGGTTGAAAATTGCTGTTGTGGGATCTGGTTACTGGGGGAAAAACCTTGTAAGGAATTTTTCCCAGTTGGGCTCACTTGGCCTTATTTGTGAAAAAAACGAAACCCTCTTGGAGGAGTTTCGATCTCAGTATCCAGGGGTCAGGGGGTGTTGTGCATATAGTGAAGTTTTGGCCGATCCAGAGATCAATGGCGTGGTCATCGCAACTCCAGCTGAGACGCATTACCTTTTAGCCAAGGAAGCGATACTGGCAGGTAAAAGCGTATTTGTTGAGAAGCCGCTTGCCTTGGATGAAGTTGAAGGTGAAACCCTTCTCGAACTCGCCAATAAGCATGGTGTGGTTTTGATGGTCGGGCATTTACTTCAGTATCACCCGGCGTTCATTCATTTGAAAGAGATGACCATTTCGGGTGAGTTGGGCCGGATTAACTATATTTATTCCAATCGTCTTAATTTGGGGAAAATCCGTCGCGAGGAGAATGCTCTTTGGTCATTTGCTCCCCACGATATATCCATGATTCTCACGCTGGCTAACGAAGATCCAATTTCTGTTGTGGCCACTGGAGGCAACTATCTCCATAAGGAAATTGCCGATGTGACCACGACTCACTTGGAATTTCCATCAGGCCTGAAGGCGCATGTTTTTGTTTCGTGGCTCCATCCGTTCAAGGAACAAAAGCTGGTTGTCGTTGGGGATAAGAAAATGGTTGTTTTTGACGACACGCAGCCATGGGATGATAAGCTCCTCGTCTACTCTCATAAAATAGAATGGGAAAACGGTACCCCGAGACCAAGCAAAGCTGATGCTGAACGAGTTAAGGTGGTTGAGAGCGAACCACTGCGTTCTGAATGTGCGCACTTTTTGGATTGTATCGAAGGTAGTTCGACTCCCATTACTGACGGCAGAGAAGGGATCAAGGTTTTAAAGGTCTTAAACGCAGCACAACGCTCGCTGGATAGTTTTGGAGCTGATTGCCATTCAGAAAAAGTAGCAGCCACGCGGTTTGATGGGGTTCATCAAACCGCAGAAGTGGAGGAGGGGGCTACTCTGGGAGAAGGGGTCAACATCTGGAATTATTCTCGAATTTTAAAAGGGTCCGAGATAGGTAAAGGCTGCAAGGTTGGTCAGAATGTTATTATAGGTCCAGATGTGAAAATCGGGAATGGATGTAAAATTCAGAACAATGTTTCGGTCTATAAAGGTGTGACGTTGGAAGATGATGTCTTTTGTGGGCCCTCCATGGTTTTTACCAATGTACACAATCCCCGGAGTCACATATCGCGCATGAGTGAAATAAAGGGAACCCTTGTTAAAAAGGGGGCAACCCTCGGGGCAAACTGCACCATTGTTTGCGGTAATACCATCGGGTGCTTTGCCTTTGTGGGGGCTGGCGCAGTCGTCACCAAGGACGTTCCTGATTATGCCATGACCATGGGCAATCCGGCCCGGCAGGAAGGGTGGATGTGTGAGTGCGGAGTGGTGCTGGATGAGAGATTTGTTTGTCCCAACTGCGGGGGGAAATATCTGAAATCCGAGATTGGGCTGTCTCGGGCCCCTGTAGAGTCTGGTGGAGCGGGCTGATGCTTATGCTCCTGAAAACTTGCCTTAAAGCGCAATTGTCGAAAAGAGTAGCATGGCTCTTTTCGAAGGTTGCGGTATTCTTTCGGCCCGTGGACAGAATACTTAGCGCCTCGTCTGCCAACGGAGTGGACTGGGTTCGTGATCGGGGCGTGAGAATTGATGCTGAAGGAAGCGAGTCTCGCGACATGATTTATTTCAATCATGTAATTACGATTCCCGACGGATTCAGGATGTACTATCATGCCTCGTTTTTCAGGGATGGGGTGTGGGCCGGAAATGTATTTAGCGCGACTTCCAAGGACGGGCTTCGTTGGAAGACGGGATGTCGACTCCAACTCCGAGGCGAGAACGATGATGTTGTTCGTCATGTCCAATCTCCAACCATTGTTGAACTCGATGATGGGCATTGGCGGATGTATTATGTGGCCGAAGGTGCAGGTGGTGAGCGTACTGTGCAGTCTGCCCGCTCGGACAATGGTAAGGATTGGGTGGTCGAGTCCGGGGTGCGGGTAGATCGCTTCTTTTTTAATGGTGTTGATAGCCTTTCTGATTGCTCGGTTCAAATATTTGGGGATGGATTCAGGCTCTATTTGAGTGTTTCACAGGGGGTGCAGACCTCGATAATGAGTGCTTTCTCATCAGATGGTTTGAATTGGGAAGCGGAGCAGGGTGAGCGAATTTCGGCTGGCGTACTCGGCAGGACCTTGATTGCCAACAATCCTTGCGTCATTCCAGTGAATGGAGAGTGGTGGATGTATTTTCGTGGTGGGGATAAGTTGGCTGTAGAGAATTGTATTTATTTGGCAAAGTCGCTTGATGGGTTGGATTGGCAGATCGAATGCCGAGTTCTCGGCCCAAGGCCCAAGTCACTGTATGATTGCCATGCTGTTGCATTCCCCTTTGTTCTACAGCTCCCGAATGGTTCATTTAAAATGTACTATTCAGGTTTTTGGGGGAAGCATTTCAATTCCCAGAGGATTGTTAATCAATGGGAAGCTGCCACTGCGCAGGCATATAAAAAACGGAGTTCTGTTCAATGAAGATTGTTGGAGTTCTTGTCGCACGAATGACGTCGTCCCGTTTGCCGGGAAAACCGCTTATGGACTTTGCTGGCAAAACAGGACTTGCGCGCCATCTTGAGCGCTTTAGCATGGTTAAAGGCGTGGATGAAGTTTGCCTCGCAACATCAAAGGACCCCAAGAATCAGCCCTTGATTCAGGCGGCTGAAGACCTTGGTATCAGGGTTTATCAGGGCGGGGACGAAGATATTGTCGAGCGTTTCATTGGAGTGGGTAGAATGTGCGGTGCTGATGCTATGGTCCGCGTAGGTTGTGACAAACCATTGTTCTCTTATGAGTTGCTGGAGCAATCTCTTTGTGAGTATTCAGGTGAGGATTACATCTATTTCAGATCTCCTCTTACGCCGGGGCTTGCTCATGAAATACTATCTCTGTCCGCCTTGGAAAAGACACATGAGCATTATCGCGGGACTGCCATTGCTCAATACATCAGGGAGCATCCACAGCTATTCAGCATAAAACCGCTTCAGGCTGATCCGATTTTTTGTCGTCCTGAATACCGTCTAGCTCTTGATATTCCTGAAGATTATGACCTGTTAAAGCAGGTGTTCGAGGCTCTTGATAGCGAAGGCTCTGTCGTTTCTGCCATGGATGTCTTAGCGTTTCTCGATGATAATCCTGAGTTGGCCCTCATCAACAAATATTTTGAAGACAAGAATTGTAATGTCTATTCTAGAAACTTGGATTCGCGCCCGGTATTCAGCGTTGTGTTGGGCGACGATGGGAAGTACGTTGTCCATGATAGGGCTGGGAAAATCATCCAATATGACAGATTTGTCGAATTTGTCGATGACCGTAAAAAATGGAATTAGTTCGTGGAGTAGTTTATGTCAAAAATAGTAGATAGTTACAATGAAATAGGCAAGATAAAGCCTTTCATTAATAAGTTGAGACGAATTGGTCCGAGTCCTGAATACTTCTGGTATAGGTTTAGGTGGTGGCTTGTAAATAAGACCCATCACGTGACCAAGTTTCCGATTCACATTGATATCGAAAGCTCCAATGCCTGTAATCTGAAGTGTTTAATGTGCCCACAAGGCCTCGAGTCCTTTGAAATGAAGAAGGGAAACTTCGACTTTGAATTGTACAAGCGTTTGGCTGTTGAGTTCAAGGAGCGGGGGGTCAGTTCCTTGAAATTGAGCATGCGCGGTGAGCCGTTGCTGCACCCACAGCTTGCGGACATGGTGAGCCTGGCCAAGGAAGCTGGGGTACTTGAGACCATGATTAACACCAATGGTCAGCTTCTGGGTGAAAACAAAATCCGTGACTTGTATGAGGCTGGTCTCGACTATCTCATTATCTCTATCGATGGCGCGTCCGCCAAGACATATAATAGCATTCGCAGGGGAGGTGATTACGATCTCCTTGTGGAAAATATCGAGAATGCCCTGGCCATCAGAGATAAGATGAAACTGCGCAAGCCGCTGATCCGCCTTCAGTATGTTCTCATGCCTGAGAATGAGCATGAGGTGGATGATTATCTGCACATGTGGGAGAGCAAGGTGGATGTTATTACTGTCAACCGTTACTCAAATCGAGGCGCGGGCGATAAACGTCTTTTTCCCTACACTCCGATCGGCCGGAGTAATTGTTATCATCCCTGGCGGCGACTCTCCGTCAATTGGAATGGCGATGCCAAGATGTGTTGCGGCGACTGGGAAGATCGTTGCGTTCTGGGGAACCTTAACGACACAAGCATTTATGATATTTGGCATGGCGAGACATTTAATCGATACAGAAGTCTCCTCAAAAAAGAAGATCTGGATCAAATAGCCTGCTGCAAGGATTGTTTCGTGTTGGCAAGTTATAAATGGGAAAAAGAGAAGTAATGCCCATGAGAATAACTGTATACATAACAAACTACAATTATTCCGCTTATGTCGAGAAAGCCATTCAGAGCGTCTTGGAACAGACCTTTGGTGATTTTGAGCTTCTTATTATTGATGACGGCTCGACAGATAACTCGCGTGATTTGATCAGCCAGTATTCAGAACATGAAAAGGTCAAGTGTGTCTTTCAGTCTAACAAGGGCTTGAATCGTACGAACAACATTGCCCTAAATATGGCGCGTGGTGAATTCATTATGCGTCTTGATGCCGATGATGTTCTGGATGTTAACGCACTAACGATAATGAACGATTATTTGTTGCGCCATCCCGAAGTACACTTAGTCTTTCCCGATTATTTCGTGACAGACGGTCAGGGTGAGGTGATGGATGTTGTCCGACGAAATGACTTTGATGATCTCACCATCCTTGATCATCCTGCTCACGGGGCCTGCACACTGGTCAACCGCGAATGCTTGCTCGACATAGGTGGATATGATGAAGATTTCACATGCCAGGACGGCTGGGATTTCTGGATCAAGTTCATACGGAAATATGAGGTGGCTAACATAAACCTGCCATTGTTCTATTACAGGCAGCACGGCTCTAATCTCACCACCAACGAGAACCGACTCATCGATACCAGACAGAAAATTCTGTCCAAGCATTCAAACAATGGCAAACGGCAACTGCAGACAACGGCAATCATTCCGGTGCGTGGCCCGAGTGTTGACCCTGGTTCGGTAGCTTTTGAGAAAGTTGGGGGCAAGTATCTCATTGATTGGACTGTCGATGCGGCTCGTAAGGCTTCCCGACTCGATCAAATTGTGGTGACAACTCCCTGCCACGTTGTTGTGGAGCATGTCCAAGAGAAGTACCCAGACGTCTGCGTGTTGCTTCGGGATAAGGCGCTTGGTTATTTCAATGTCAATTTGGAAGCGACTATTTCTCATGTTATTGAAAAAACTGAGATCAGCGGAGAAACCTCTCTCATGCTGTTATACATAGAATCACCTTTCAGGACTGCAAAATCCATCGATGCTGCCGTGGCTACCATGGAAGTATTTGAAGCGGATGTTGTTGTGAGCGTCCGGCCTGAAAATAGTATTATTTTCAGGCCGACTAATACCGGTCTTGAGCCGGTCCGGGAGAGCTATTCTTTGAGACTGGAAAGGGACAGCCTGTTTCGATCTTCTGGACAGATATTGCTTGTGGACAAGACGTTTTTTGCCGAGACTAAGTCGATCATTGGCGGTCGAGTCGGGCATGTTCTCATTTCTAAGCAGGAATCTATGAGGATTCGGGGGGATTGGGATTTGGCATTGGCAAATGCCATCGTGGGGAATGGCCTGATTGATGATACTAAGGAGTAAAAGATATGAATTTTAATGAACTTGATAATGTGTTGGTGATTGCTGAGATCGGAGTGAATCATGAAGGTGATTTCGATACGGCAAAGATGATGATCGAAAAAGCTGCGGAAGCTGGTGCTGATTTCGTTAAGTTTCAGACCTATGCTGCGCAACGTTACGTCTCCTCTGATCAACCAGAGCGCCGTGAGCGGGTGGAAAAATTTGAGCTTTCACAAGATGAGTTCACCAAACTCAAAGGTGTGGCTGTTGCAAACGGGGTACAATTCTTTTCCACACCATTGGCAGTAGAAGACGTCGATTTTCTGGAGAACATCGTCTCGGTGTTTAAGGTTTCCTCTGGCGATCTGAATTTCCCCCAGCTCATTAAGCGCGTGGCCCAGACAGGCATGCCTATGATTATATCGACCGGTCTTGGCACTGAAGAAGAAATTCGTAAGGCCATTGATATTGTTTTCGAGGTTCGCCCAAGCGCAAAAGACGATGGATCTCTCGCTCTGATGCATTGCGTTGCTGCATATCCCACCCCGGAGGATGAGGCTAACGTGAACAATCTTCTGTGGCTGAAGGAGACGTTCGGACTTCCTGTTGGATATTCCGACCACACCCTTGGAATCAAGGCATGCGAACTGGCTGTAGCAGTCGGTGCGCGTATCGTTGAGAAGCACTTCACCTATCGTAAAGAAGATCAAGCCTTTCATGACCATCTCATTTCTGCCGACCCCGAGGATTTGAAAAGCCTGGTCGCGAATATTCGAATGGCCGAGGTATATCTCGGTAGCAAGCAGCGAAAGCGGACGGCATCCGAGGAGAAATTCATGGATCTCATGCGTAGGTCTATAGCGGTTAACAAGGATGTTGAGGCCGGAGTACCAATCAAAGAGGAGTGGCTGACTTTCCTACGCCCAGCCTGGGGAATGGGCCTCGATGAAGTGGAATACGTGGTCGGTAGTAAACTGAAAGCTCCTTTGCGAGAAGGGCAGCTTGTTTACAAAGATAATCTTGATTCAGAGCTGTAAAAATGGAAGAAACCATCATTCACATAGGTTGGGCGAAGACAGCGAGCACAACGCTGCATGGAAGTTTGTTCGAGAACCACTCTCAGTTGCATAACATAGGGCTGCCCGGAGACGAGCGGCTTGAATTTGTGGAAGAGTTGGTCAAGTTGAGTCAGCGCGACTCTTCTCGCTATGACGACTCATTGTTAAAGAGCATGGTGAGTGAAATGAAGGAACAGTCCAGCGGGCGGAAGCTCGTTCTTGGGCATGATTTTTTTTCTTATCACAACGCCACTGACAAAAGGATTATTGCTGAAAGGCTTCGCAGCGTCTTTGGGCCGAGTAAGGTTGTTGCAACTATCCGTAATCAGTACGATATTATTAAGTCATACTACAACGGCCTTGGTAGGGGTGAGTTCACTTTACTTTTTCCAAATGGAGACTTCTCTTTCGATGATTGGATGGCCTTCTCCATGCAGAAAAAACGTCAGGACACCTACTTCCTTTCGTGCCTGCATTATGCGGAAACTCTCAAGGTTTATGCTGATGTGTTTGGTAGAGATTCGATAAAAATCCTTCAATTTGAAAATATGGTTGATGATTTGCCATCATATTCTAATGAACTCGCGGAGTTCATTGGAATTGATCTGCAGGAGACTTTTTCGCTCATGTCTGGTGAGCACAGGAATAAATCTCATACAGAAGCTAGTTTTTATGCACAAAAGAAAATTGGTGCCTTTTTCGATAATGTTCCCATGCTCAAGAGTCTTTTGACGAAACTGGATTTCTTGCAGGGGCGGGGGCTGGTGACGGGATTGGTAGGAAAGTTCAACCTTGCTCCGCAGCAGGACTACGCTAAGTGGAATGGTGTGATCGAGGATATGTATTCTGCTGGCAATCAAGAATTAATACATTTCTTCAAACTTGATTTGCATTCAAAGTACCCGATTCTTGCGCGGTAGTTTGGCTTAGGTAAAACCATGGATATGCTCATGAGATTTTTTCAGAGATTGAAAAGTATACCGTCTGCCCTTGCCTGGTTCATCGATGATGTACTGGAGGGTGTCTTTCGTCATATCCCGGGCAGGCTCGGGCCATTTCATATCGGCTTCCGGTTGCGTTCCTGGTATTGGCGGCGGAAATGCCATTCTTTTGGCGATAATGTTCTTATTTATGAGAATGTTCGCCTGTATTTCCCCCAAAATATATCCATCGGGTCGAACATCTCCATAACTGATGATTGCATCATCAGCGCCCACAGCGACCCTGGAACCGGGGAAATTACGTTGGGTGATGACATCTTTATAGGTCCGGGTACGTATATCTATTCTTCAAATCATGATTACACGACGGAAAATATCAAGAAGAATCCTCAATACACAGCAGCTCCAGTTGTTCTTGAAGGGAACAACTGGATTGCCGCCAAGAGTGGTATTCTTGCAGGTGTCACTGTTGGTTCTGGAAGTGTCGCAGCCATGGGGGCAATCATTGTTAGCGATGTCCCTAAAAATACGTTGGTTGCAGGCGTTCCTGCGAAGATGGTGAAAACCATTGAGAAGATCTCTAATGGCTAGTCAGGTGCTCCATATTTCAGACTCCGCTTCCGGAGGTCGTGATGTGTCAGCCGATGTTGTGTTGCTTGATTTGGAGCCGGGCGAATCCAGCGATGATTCAGCTCTAACCCTGCAAGAGTATTTTGTTGCAAATGGTGGGGCGCTGGACTTCTTTTCGACAGCAAAAGAACTGTTCATGCAGTGGGCTGAAGAGTCGCGTTTCATCGAGCAGGCGACAATTGATGGGCACTCATTGCTGTGCCCTCTCAGATGGTTTTTTTACCAGCAAATGAAGAGCCTCGTTCAGAAAGTCGAGGTCCTTCATTTCGCCATTTCCCACCTGCGCCCGGCTCGCGTTGTCGTCAGTTCGTCGGGCACTTTCTTGCCGCATTTGATTGAGCAGATATGCAAACAGGAGAATATCGACTTTATCGTGTCCTCATCAGTACCTGTTGCGCAGAGTGTTGCGAGTCGTCTGATGCGCGGCCAGTTGACCTGGCCGGAGTTGAAGCGAGCAGTGATTCTTAAATGGCATAACGTCTTTACTCATAGCATCACTCCCAAGGTGGCTCGAGTTATTTCGCGACATTTCGGGGCAATCAAATTTGGCCTTTATAGGAAGTTGCGCGGCACCCCTTCCGTCCTGTTTGTTTCGACCGTTTCCAACTGGCAGAAGGAATTCGGGGAGAATGGGGTGTGTCGGGAAGTCATTCTGGGCAAGCTTATTGATTCCTGTCGGGAGAATGGCAAGAGTCCTGCCGTGCTGTCGCTGACAGACGACCCCGACAAAGTTTTTCTCTCGAGTCTGACCTATCCGTTGTCGACGATTCCTTGGGACGCGATCCCTGCCTGTGAGGGCGATGATGCAGAAACGGGTGGTGGAGACTTGGCTCAGAGCATACACAAGTGGGCACAGTCTTCCGAGGCAAAAGGCCCGCTGAAATACAGAGGCGTTGATTTATCGTCCCTGCTACTCAATGGTTTTGCCGATTCAATGATCTCTTTTGCCGCCCGGGAAAAGAGGGAACTCGCCAGAAGCAGGCAGTGGCTGGAGGCGATGTCCCCTGAGCGGGTTGTTCTTATAGGGGAACTTTCTTCAGCTGTCTCGATGGTTATCGCCGCCTCACAAGTAGGGATACCGACGGTTGGTGTCAGTCATGCCGTCATTTATCCGAACAATACTATCTACTCCTACTCGAAGAGGGAGGACACTAGATTGGTGCCTCAATGTTCCAAGTTTTGTGTCTGGGGGAAGTATGAAAAGGAACTCGTGACTGGAGAGTTCGGTTTTTTTGCCCCGGATGATGTGCATGTTATCGGCTCCCCCAAAAGGAAACCCCAAGAGACTGCTGGGGTCCGAGAGGTTCTTAGCATAGATTCCGACCTGCCTATTGCTTTGTGTACATCCAACAATCGGCATCATAATTTTGCGCAATTTTTCATGAGGGAGTGGGCTCCCTGTAAGGATGAGTACTACCTTGTGGTCAAAATGCATCCCCGAGAGGTTAACTGCGGACAGTTTCAACGCTGGGCAGAGTTCTACGGGATTAAAAATGTTAAGATAATAAAGAATTTTGACACGTTGGCTTTGCTGTCAGAGTGTGCGATCCATCTTTCGTTCAGCACGACGGTCATCATCGAGGCTGCGTGGCTTGGCGTACCGACCATCCTGATTGACGGCGGTCTGAAAAACGATTTGCTGGAGGCCGTTGATATGGGGGTCGCCTATTATCTGAGTGAGTATGCTGATTTGCCTGCTGCTATCGGAAGCGTGCTTGCGGATGGTGCGGTGGAAGAATTTGAGAGAAACAGGCGGTCCTTCGTCGAGAAGCGATTCGAGGCGGAGATGTCTCCTGAAGAGATGATGGAAAGAGTGTTAACGGACCGCGTTGCTGAATATTCAGTTCAGCAGTCAGTTAAATAATTGGTGAGTAGGTTATGAAGCGAGTCTTGAATTGTATATGGGATTGGGGCCTCTGGTTTCGTCAACGGAAACTGGCACGCGCTCTTGCGGCTCAAGGCTGGCAAGTTGATGCAGTCCTTTATGAAGATACGGATACTCCGTGGTCATGGGGTGAGGTCTATCGAGTTCCGCGGCCTGTTATTCGGTACAGCATTGCTGATCGGATTGCGGGGCGTTTACGCCTTCTGGCAGGGCGTCCTGTTCCATTATATGATGCTTTCCGAGTCCCCGTGCTCAAAGACCTGCTTGGTAAGGAACAGTACGACGTAGTGCAGTGGAATTACTTGGCGGAAGCAAGTGAAGCCGCAGATATTGCTCATAGGACTGGCAGTGCATTTGTTTTGGACTTGCAGGAAAACTACCCGTATAATTATTGGAGCGCAGGACGCGACCTCGGCGAAGTTGGGTTGCGATATGATTTGTCGCGCTGGCTCCAGTATGAATGTGAGGCTGTAAGCAAGTCTGACTCCGTGAACGTCTCGGTTCAGGAGATGTCTCAGCGGCTGGTGGGTATGCACTATACCGATCCTGACAAGATTTTCAGTGTTCAGAATACCGAGCATGAAGAAACATGGGCCGATGTACCTAAAAATCAAGACCTGCAAGACCGTTTCGGAGGCCACACTGTTGGCCTCTATGTGGGATCATGCAGTCGGCATCGTGGGTTGGATGTTGTCATCAGGGCCATGGGGCAGGTCAGGGATCAGCTTGGTGATTTTGTTTTTGTGGTGGTTGGTGCAGGTCCTTCTGTTGATGAATGCAAACAGTTGGCCGAAAAACTTGGTGTTGCTGATCGAGTCAGTTTTGAGGGTTGGAAAGATTTCGCGGCATCACAGTCATACTACCACGTGGCAGATTTCGGGATAATTCCACACCACAAATATGGGCAAACGGACAATACTGTCCCGCACAAGTTGTACCAGAATTTCATCATGGGCAAGCCGGTTCTTGTGAGTAGCTGTCATTCTCTATTGCGGATCATGATGGAGTCTGAAGCCGGGTTGATCTTCGAGGCGGGGAATCATCATTCTGCCGCACGGGAGTTGTTGTCCTTGATACAAGGAAAGCAGGCGTCATCTTTCGCCGCCAATGCTCTGCAAGCGATGCAGGGAGATTTGGGGTGGGGAGTCATGGCTGAGAGTGTAGGAAGATCTTTCAATTACGCACTCAATGGCAATAAGTCATAAACACCAAATAGAAGTCATAGTGAAATCATGAAGAGAGTCGACGGCAAAATTGCGTACATCACAGGCGGAGCTGGCTCCATTGGTTGCAACCTTATCCGGTTGTTGCTTGAGGAAGGCGCCGAAAAAATCCACATCGTGGACAATCTCTCATCTGGTCGGCATGAGTTCATTCCAGACGATCCGCGAATTTCATTTGAAGAGCTTGATATAGCTGATACTCTTGGCGTTGATAAATCACTCACGTCATGTCAGCCTGATTACATTTTTCATCTTGCTGCCAATTTTGCGAATCAGAATTCTGTGGACCACCCTTATCTGGACATCCAGAGTAACATTATCGGGACTCTGAATATTCTGGAAGCAGCGAAGAAGCTCCCAAATCTCAAGAAGATCGTCTACACATCTTCTTCGTGTGTTTACGGCAGTCAGGAAGTCATGGCGGAAACCAATTTGGTTTATCCGCATGAGACTCCGTATGCGATCAACAAGCTCGCTGCAGAGATGTATGTCATGCACTATGCCACGCTATATGGCCTTCCAGGCTTATCCGTACGTCTTTTTAATTCCTATGGTCCGTATGAGGCTGCCGGGGAATATCGTAATGTGATTCCGAACTTTATCCACAAGGCGTTGCATGGCGAGGAACTGGTGATCACTGGAACAGGGGAAGAGACCAGAGATTTTGTGTTTGTCATGGACTCGGCTGAACTGATGTGCAAGATGGCACTGTCTGATATTGGGGATGGTAGTTATTATAATTCCGGGGGAGGGAGGGAGACAACAATTGGCGAGTTGGCAACCACCATCTTGAGGCTCACCGGTTCCAAATCTGTTTTGCGCTATACCAAACCGAGAGTTTGGGATGGCATTAAACGCCGCGTCTCGGATACGTCTAAAACACGGAATACTTTTGATTTCGTTCCTCGTTTTTCTCTCGAAGAGGGGATGAAAATAACCGTCGATTGGCACCAGCGCTGCCTCGATGAGAATTAAGGTTGATTAAGAGAATGCGCAGCAGTTTTCAGATGGTGACGCCAGTCTCCTCAACCTCATCTTTCGATACCTGGATTTGGCAGACTGAGTCATGGCAGTCCCTTTGGAAAGCCTACGGTATGAATGCGTGGACGGTCGGGCTAGCAGAGGGTGACGATTTACGAAGCTATGCCTTGTTGCAGGAGAGTTCGCCGCTTACCATGTCTACCTACTGGGGACGGTCAGCCCACTGGGTGGACCGTTTGACTATCAAGGGATTTAAATCACTTGAGGTTCTTAATGGTCCTGTGGTTCTCAATCCAGAAGTAGCAGAAGATATCCACCAAGCTTTCAGTGAGTATTTGGCATCCTTGCAAGACAAGCAGAGGTATTACTCCGTTGTCGTCCGGCCAACCTACTTTTCCGAAGGCCCATCACTGGAGGCACTGGAAACGATCTATGGAAGCCATGGATTCGTGGCGGAAAGGCATCATACATTTGTGGCCCGTACCTCCGGATCGTTGGGTGAGATCAGAAAACGGATCGCTTCAAAACGGCGCACTAAGGTCAATAAAGCCCGAAGGGAAGGGGTGATCGTTGATGCCGTCTCTGGTCATGAGGGAGTCGAGCGTTATTGGAAAGTGCGTTGTGAAAACTGGAAACGGAATGGGCAGGAAATTGTCCCTCTGAAACATTTTATTGATACGTGGGATGTCTTGTGGCGCGATAGCGCTACCCAGATATTCATTGCCAGAAAAGATGATCATGACCTGGCTGCGCAGACTTTGTTTACATGTGGCAAGGACATTGCTTTGGTTGGCGTGGCTGTTAGCGATTATTCCATCAGTAACTCTTTGCCCGGTAATGACTATTTGCAATGGTATGTTCTCAAGTGGGCGCATGAAAATGGTTTTGCCAATGTCGATTATGTAGGTGCTACACCGGACACCGATGACCCGAAATTACGAGGTATTCATAGCTTCAAGAAAAGCTGGGGCGGTGAGTTGATCGAGCATGTCGTGTTTAGGAGGGTTCGGAACAATTTGTTGTCTCGGTTGAAGCAACTTTTGGACGATCCGGTCCTTGCAGCAAAGGCCCTCATTCGTCGAGCACGTCAAATGATGGGGAGGGGCTAGAATGTCCTCCCTGCTGGTTGTGATACCCGATGCCTTGTCCCATTTGATTTCAAAAGGTGAGATTACCCCTCGTTACTATAACCCGGGTGATTTGTTTGATGATGTGCATGTTCTTATGATCAACAATGATCGCCCTGACGCTACAATGCTTAAAGGACTCGTGGGAAGTGCCAATCTCCATTTGCACAATCTGCCAATCCCACCGGGACGTTTTTTTCACAAAACCTTGGGATGGAGGCCGTTTCTTCTTCGCTCTTGGGCATCAGAAGCGGTGGTTCTGGCAAAGCAAATTAAGCCTTCTCTTGTGCGTGCATACAGCAATAATTTGAATGGCTATGTAGCCTCTGAAATCAAACGAGTTCTGGGTATACCGTACCTTTTGTCTCTCCACACCCGGCCTGATGAGAATCGGGAGAGGTGGACACAAGGATGGAAAAGCAAGGTGTTCGCAAACGCTATGCGCAGTGTTGAAGCAACATCCATTGAAAATGCGGACGTAGTGCTGCCTGTGTATGAATCAATCTTGCGTTATACTGAGCAATACAAAAATCCGAACATTGTGGTCGCGTATAACGCTGTGAGTCTACAAGGCATAACTGGAAAAAAGAATTATGCTTTGGGGACCCCTCCACGAATATTAACGGTTGGCAATCTGATGCTAGGAAAATGCCCGGACAATCTGATTTTGGCCCTGCACCACCTGGAAAGGTGTCAGTTGGATGTTATTGGCAAGGGTGAGAAAGCGGAGTACTTGAAAAGCCTTGCACAGGCGGAAGGTCTCGCAGATAGAGTGAATTTTATCTCGTCCAAGCCTAACCACGCGATATGTTCGGCAATGTATGAGTATGATATTTTTGCGTCCCATTGCGACTATGACGGTATACCTAAGGCGGTTATGGAACCTATGCTTGCGGGATTGCCTGTCGTGGTAAACCGGAGAGAAGGTGAGCAAGTACCTGAGTATGTGGATGGCAAGAATCTCATTCTCGTCAACAATACTCCTCAAGGGTACGCCTCGGCTCTGCAAAGACTACTTGGAGATGATGTTCTCCGAAAAGAGTTGGGACAGGGGGCCAGAATGTTTGCAAGAAAGTGTTTTGATCCTGAGATAGCGGAAAGAAAAGTCGTTGAAATATCAGAGAAAGTGATTGCTGGTAAGAGGACATAAAACGATGAAAAAAAAGATACTCCATCTTGTCGCGGCGGCACGGCCCAACTTCATGAAGGTGGCCCCTCTTTACCATGCGCTTTCCCGTGAAGAGTGGTGCCAGCCCATGCTTATCCATACCGGACAGCACTATGATTCATCCATGTCACAGACTTTTCTGGATGACCTCGGCCTTCCTAAACCAGACGTTAATCTTGGGGTCGGATCCGGACCCCATGGTGCTCAGACCGGCCGGGTGATGGAGGCATATGAAGCTGTGTGCCTCAGAGATCGTCCTGATTGGACTGTTGTGGTTGGCGATGTCAATTCAACAATGGCATGCACTTTGGCAGCCAAAAAACTCACAATCCCAGTGGCCCATCTTGAGGCGGGACTGCGAAGTTTTGATAGGTCAATGCCGGAAGAAATCAACCGGATCGTGACCGATTCAGTGAGCGATTTGCTTTTAACGCCATCCTTTGATGGCGACCAGAATCTCCTGCGCGAAGGTGTGGATGCAGAAAAAATAATTCGGGTCGGCAACATCATGATCGATTCTTTTGAGATGCTCCGTAGCACGATTGATTCCCGCAAGGCCTTCGAGCGATTTGACCTGGTACCGAGTGAGTACGGGGTAGTGACTATCCATCGACCTGCAAATGTTGATAATCCGGAAATTCTCAAGTCGATTAGTGAAGTGCTGCTTTCTGTTTCTGAAAAAACAATGCTGTTTTTTTCGGTGCATCCTAGGACGGCGGCCCAAATGAAAGATAGCGGTATTATGGCAGCGCTTGATGCTGCGCCGGGGATCGTCGTGAGCGAGCCTGTCGGGTATTGCGATTTCATGAGTTTGGTGCAGGCTTCTCGTCTGGTCCTGACTGATTCCGGTGGACTTCAGGAGGAGACTTCGTACCTGCGCATCCCATGCATAACTCTTCGGGAAAACACCGAACGGCCGGTTACTGTGACCAAGGGGACCAATAAGCTTGCTACGCTTCCTGAAGTGGCAGGGCTGTTTGATGAAATCCTTGGAGACCAATGGAGCAAGGGCGAACGGATAGATCTTTGGGATGGGGAGACCGCAGCAAGGACCGTGTCCTGCTTTAGGAAGTTGTTTTCAATAGAATAGTATTTGGAGAGTGATATGGGTGCCGTATATATACATGTAGGGTATGGAAGAACTGCTACGACATTCATGCAGAAACATGTTTTCCATCGCTTGAAAGGTATTCAGTATTTTAACAAGAAGGAATCTCTCTTTATCAAAAGCTATACCTTGAGCGGGGATGATAGGTTTAGAGAGAGAGCAATGGAACTTGAGATGGCGTGCGATGGGAAGCCCATGTTTTTTACGGATGAGGGTTTGATTGCACATTCTCCGTACAGTCAGCTTCCAAGACTCAAAGATATTTTTCCTGATGCTACGATCGTGCTTACTATCCGAAATCAGATGAGTTATCTGTACTCACGATATGCTCATGAGGTCACTAGAGGGTATTTAGGTCAGAAATATTGGGATGTTCCTGAGTACTCAGAGTGGATAGGAATGAAGGGTGGTCTGCTGTCCGGATTGCTTTCATACAATATGATGTACGCGGCCATAAAAAAGTTGTTCACTGATGTTAGAGTCCTTTTCTTTGAAGAATATGTGAAGGACTGGTCTATTGTAGCTACTGGTTGCGATTGTGAGTTTGACAATCAAATACCCGTTGAAGCGGACAAAGATAAGAATGCTTCGGCGCACAAGATCAATGATGTAATAGACAGGTATAATCATGTGCACAGTGGTATATTGAGTGGATTGTTTTTTCGATTGAACAGTGACTTTAGTAAATCCCGGCAGCCTATTAAGAGAGTTGAGTGCACACCTGAGGACATCCTCGATGCAAACGTTGCAGGATCGACCTTGCGTGATATTTATTTAAGAGAAAATATCCTATTTCAAGAGGCTCTTGGGCGAAATCTACCTCCTGCGTATTTTTGGAAGGGATTATCAGAGTGATGGGTATAGGTTAATATGAGAAAGATATTTATACTGAGCAGTATTTTTAGTGGAAAAGAGAAAAAGCAATTTTTCTTTCTCCTGTGCTTCACTGTTGTCGTGGCTCTGATCCTTGCGACAGGTGTAGGGGCAGTACTTCCCCTTGTGAGTATGTTTGTCAATCCAGACTTGCTACTAAACAACGAATGGGGACACAGGATTTATACCCTTTTAGGGGGAGGCAGTCTCGATTCTTTTACCTTGAAGCTGCTTCTGGGCTATGGCGTTCTCTATGTTGTGATTCAACTGTCACTTGTGCTGTTGAACTTTTTTCAAAACTGGTTTGTGCAGAATTTACTCTATGAGTTCAGGACAAAGATACTGTCTGGATACTTGCAAAAGAAGTATGAATTTTTCTTAACCAAGAACAGTGCAATTCTTTTGACAAATACGGTCAATGAAACAGGAATATTCATCACAAGTCTCGTGATGAGTATTCTGAATGTTTTAACCAATTTATTTATACTGGTAATTGTCGGAGTGGCGCTAGCTCTTGTCGATTATAGAGTTGCACTTTTCGCGTCGTTTGCTGGAGGGGGGCTGTTCTTTGCCGCAAACAAGTTGCTTAAGAACCGAATTGACAGTTGGGGAAAACAGCGTGGCGATTTATTCTCACAGATTAATAAGACTGCTCATTTGGTTTTGACTGGTATAAATCTCATCAAAGTTCATGATAGTGGAGATGCTTTTTTAGATAAGTTTCGCAGCCAGCAAAGGGACTATAAGGCCACGAGCATCAAGTATGGCACCGTGTCTGCTTCCTTTTCCCATATCGCTCATTTGTTAGTGTTTGGGGCAGGCTTAATGGCACTATTTATTTCCAAAGTGTATGGGTATAATCTTATTGGAGCCATGCCAAATCTCATTTTTTACGGCGTTGGGTTCAGTCGTATATTTCCTGCCGCAGTTATACTGTTCAGTAGTGTGATGTCGATTCAATACTATTGGAATAGCTTTGAAAAAATTAAGGAAGCTGTCGTCGACATAGATTCATCTGAAATGCTGGAAGGATCCTCAAATGGCCTTCAACTGGAGGAATTAGCCCAATCCATAGAGACAGTGGGGCTTCAGTACGGTTATCCTCAGGCAGAGGCTCAAACTCTCAAGGGTGTGGATTTAAGTATTCGCAAACGCGAGCACGTTGCCTTTATCGGTAAGTCCGGATCGGGCAAAAGTACGCTGGTCAATCTTCTACTCGGTCTGACTGTTCCGTCCCATGGAACTATCACAGTTGATGGTGCTGAGCTGAATAACGATTCCATCATGAGTTGGCGTAAACAGATCGGGTATGTTCCGCAAGAAAACTTTCTTATAGATGGAACGTTTCGCGAGAATATTGCCTTTGGAATACCTACTGCCGAAATTGATGAAGAACGCCTTGTTGAGACTGTAAGGCAGGCACGCCTTGATGTGCTGGTAGGTAGGCATCCCGAGGGACTTGACACCGAGGTGGGAGAGCGCGGAGTACGTCTTTCAGGTGGAGAGCGGCAAAGGGTTTGTATTGCGAGAGCCTTGTACCGGAAACCCCAAGTGTTGATCATGGACGAACCTACAAGTGCCCTTGATCCGATAACTGAAAGAGGAATCATCAATGATGTTTTGGAGTCAAACACGGAAATTACTATAATAATTGTAACCCATCGCCTGGCTTCGGTCAGGAGGTGTGATATGATCTATTTATTTGAAGATGGCAAGGTCGAGTCTCGAGGTAAGTATCAAGATTTATTGGCTATATCAGAGAGATTTGAATCCATGGACAAGGTGGATGACGTACCCTCACGGTAGTTGGCACTGGCACCCGTCAACGAGAGAATAATTATGGATGTTGCACCAATAAACAGGATTAAAAGACTCATCGGTTTTGCGCTGAGAGGCCCGGAGTACATGTCTCGCTATCTCTTTCCGCAATCGATGTGGAAGTGGTACGATGCTCTCGCTAGGAAGGCAGGATTGCGCCAGCTCTATTTTGTCCTTTCGTTTGATTGCGATACCGTGAAAGATGCCGCTGTGGTGCTTGATGTTGACGAAAAGTTGCGGGATATGGGGGTTAAACCTGTATACGCGGTCCCGGGAGAAGTCTTGTCCGCCTCTGCCTCTGTTTATCAAGAACTGGCCGCGCGAGGAGCTGAATTCATCAATCATGGCTATGTCCTTCACACAACATGGGATGCTGCGACTAACCAGTATGACAGTTGTTTTTTTTATGACGATCTTTCAGTTGACGAGCTTCGAAGGGATATTGAGCAAGGCCATGAGGCAATATTAGATATTCTGGGTGTTTCGGCTGTAGGTTTTCGGGCACCACATTTTGGGTGTGTGAGGGAGCAGCAACTCCGAGAAGTTCACGGAGTATTGCAGGATTTGGGCTATCGGTTCTCTTCTTCAACGATCCCGGAATATGCCTTTACACACGGTTCGGTCTTTTCGGATTTTGGGCTGGTGGAATTTCCAGTCAGTGGCTGGTGGAGACAGCCATACAACATCCAGGATTCCTGGGGGTATATGGCCGCACCGGGAGCAAGTCTAGGTGCAGAAGGATATTATGCCCACGCTCGAGAAACTGCCAACCAATTTCGAAAGCGCGGACATGTCGGGATATTGAACTATTATGCAGACCCGTCTCAGGTTTACGACAAACCGGAATTTTTTGAAGCCGTGAAATGCTGGAACAGTGTTGCCACGTCGACGACGTACGGTGGGATTATGGATGATCTGGCTGAATTAAATGGGGTGGCTAAAAATGTTGGATAGGGTTTGAACAATATGAAAGTGCTTGCGATCTCATACGGGTACCCGCCCATGAGCTGCCCTCAGGCAATTCAGGTTAGTCGAATCCTTTCGGCTTTACCTGCCGAGGTCCACGTAATATTCAGCGGAGACAAGGAGTTTCCGGTCGATACGACCATTGGACAGGCTGAAAATTCTGTTCAATTACTTGAGGTGCCTTACCTCTTGCCGTTTTGGAAAAAGGCACTCAGGGAGGGGGCTTCACGGCTTGGCCTCAAGGTTGTGCTTCAGTCTCCTGATTATTTTATAATGTGGTTTTGGGCGGCCTACAAAGCGGCCCGGAAAGCTATCACGGAATTATCCCCTGACGTGATCGTGACTTTTGGTATGCCCATGAGTGACCATTTACTGGGACTTGCCTTGAAGAAAAAATTCAATTTGCCCTGGGTGGCGCATTTTAGTGATCCGTGGATCGATAATCCATTTACGCAGTTCAGTAAGGCAACGCGGGCAATCAATCGGTTTCAGGAGAAAAAGGTCATCGCTGCTGCGGACAGGGTAATCTTTACTTCTCCTCAGGCCATGGACCTTGTCATGGGTAAGTATCCAGCTCAGTGGAAAGAGAAATCATCATATGTCGGACACGCATTTAATCCCAAATGCTATCCTGAGGCCGGGGGCGACAACCGGGATGTTGTTGTGCGGTATTTGGGTGGTTTCTACCCACCTCGGACCCCCCAACCGCTTATTAATGCATTGCGCCTGATTCTTGATTCGACGCCGGAGGTCCTGCAGGGGTGTCGTTTTGAACTCATAGGTCCAATCGCCAATGTGATCAAAGGTGATTATGCCGATGTGGGGCTGCCGGATGAACTTCTGACATTTCGCGAGCCGGTATCCTATGCAGAAAGTTTGGAGTTGATGCGCGGAGCTGATGCATTGCTCGTGATCGATGCAGCGGAAGTTCCAGGAATATTTTTCCCTTCAAAGCTTGCAGACTACATTGGGGCCAATAGGCCCATACTTGGTATGAGTGACGCGTCTGGCACATCTGCGGGTATTATACGCTCGGTGGGCGGGCGGTGTGCAAACGCATCCAGCACCAATGAGTGTGCGCAACTGTTGCGGGAGTTTCTGGCAGATCCAAAGGGGATCACGATTGATCAGCAAGCGGCTTCACTGTACGAAGTGAACCACGTCGCTTCTCAATTTTTATCGGTATTGGAAACAGTGGTGGGGCAGCAGTCATGAAAAAAGTAATGGTCCTTGCAGGGACGCGGCCTGAGGCTATCAAGGTGGCCCCGGTGGTGCTGGCCATGCGTAAAAGTGATATTCTCCAGCCCGTATTGTGTTCCTCTGGACAACATCGTGAGATGCTTGCTCAAGCGTTAGGTGATTTTGGTTTGTCACCTGATATGGATATGGATGTGATGCAGGCCGGGCAGGGGTTGAGTCAGTTGTCCGCTCGTCTCTTTACTTCAGTGGATAAGGCCATCTGTGACGTTAAGCCTGATTGTATTCTCGTGCAAGGGGACACAACAACCGTGGCGATCGCATCTATGTGCGGCTACTATAATGGTGTCACTGTTGCGCACCTTGAGGCCGGGTTGCGAAGTCACAACAAGCGTTCTCCATTTCCCGAAGAAGTGAATAGGCGGATTGCCGGAATTGTGGCGGACATTCATTTTGCGCCAACACAAAAGGGCAAAGATAATTTGGTTGCGGAGGGTGTAGACCCGGCTGATGTGTTCATAGTGGGTAATACGGTCATTGATGCATTGGCAATTACGCGCGCGAGCCTTGATGCTGAAAAGGCCGTTTTGCCGGGCGAGATAAGAGAACAGATCAAGCAGGGCAGGAAGATGATTCTTGTCACTGGTCATCGACGAGAGAGCTTTGGTGACGGATTCTTGAATATTTGTCGGGCAATCAAACAATTGGCAGATAAATATCCAGACGTGTTCATGGTGTATCCCGTGCATCTTAATCCTCAAGTACAGCAGCCTGTGTATGACATACTAGGGGGGCATGAGCGTATATTTCTTACATCCCCATTGGGATACAGGGAGTTTGTCGCCCACATGCTGGAAAGTCACTTGGTGTTGACCGACTCAGGCGGGGTGCAGGAGGAGGCTCCAGCCTTTGGCAAACCCGTGTTGGTCATGCGCGATGTCACTGAGCGTGTTGAGGGATTATCTGCTGGAACAGCTCGTTTGGTGGGGACGACCATCGGCGGTATTACTGCTGGCGTGTCTGAATTGCTTGACTCCGAGGCCCGGTATTTGGATATGGCACGGTCTGCTAACCCGTATGGGGATGGGACAGCCGCAGCTCAAGTTGTTTCAATTTTGGAGAGTTGTTTGTAATGTGCGGTATTTGCGGATTTGTTGGCTACCATCGCGCGCTTGACGATGCGTCTCTCAAAGCGATGACCGACACCATCGACCATCGTGGGCCGGATGATTCCGATATCTGGTTGGATAGGGAGGCCGGAGTTGGCCTTGGTCACCGTCGGCTTTCGATTCTTGATCTCTCTCCCTTGGGCCGCCAGCCGATGCATTCTGCTTGTGGCAGGTATGTCATCGCCTACAATGGCGAGGTATATAATCACTTGGATTTGCGTCGGGAGCTCGGGGAGTATCCGTTCAAATCAACATCAGATACAGAGACGATTCTCGCCGCCATCAGCCAGTGGGGGCTTGAGGAAGCGGTGAAACGATTTGTAGGCATGTTCGCCTTCGCGCTGTGGGATAGGCAGGAGAGATCATTGTCCCTAGTGCGGGATCGTCTCGGCATCAAGCCTTTGTATTATGGCTTGAGTGGTGGAGCTGTTGTCTTTGGTTCTGAACTAAAAGCGCTGCGAGCTGCTCCGGTCTTTGATAATCGTATCAACCGAAATGCGTTGGGCCTCTATTTTCGTCACAGCTGCATTCCCACGCCATATTCAATTTATGAGGGGATTCATAAACTGACCCCCGGCACGATTGCTTGTTACAAGGATGGCCAAACAGAGCCAGAATTGATTACATATTGGTCGTCTCGGCAGGCATGGTTGGATGGTATTGCCAATCCATTTGGCGGCACCATCGATGAGGCTACTGATGAGTTGGATGGTCTTTTGCGAAACGCTGTTGGCATGCGGATGCTTTCTGATGTTCCTCTCGGTGCATTCCTGTCCGGGGGCATAGACTCGTCGACCATTGTTGCGATGATGCAGGAGCAATCCAGCCGTCCCGTGAAGACTTTTGCAATCGGCTTTCATGAAGATGCTTATAGCGAGGCGAAGTACGCCAAGGAAGTTGCGCGACATCTCGGCACAGATCATACGGAGCTATATCTTTCTCCTAAGGACCTGCTGGACGTCATCCCATTGATCCCGAAGCATTGGGACGAACCATTTGCGGATGCCTCCCAGATACCGACGTATTGCGTCAGTAGGTTGGCCCGCGAGTATGTCACTGTCAGCCTTTCTGGTGATGGCGGGGATGAATTGTTCGCCGGTTATCGTCGCTATTTCTATATGAACAAGTGGAGTATTGTAGAGCGGGTTCCTTATGCTGCACGATACTTCGCTTCCAAAACCCTTGCCCATATTCCAGCGCCATTTTTTGAATTATTCGGCCCGTGGGGGCCGAAGGTGCGTTGGCGTGTTGATGCTTTGTCCATGAAAACTTTCTCGGAGTTCTATCGGAATCTATTTTCTCATTGCAAACACCCAGAAGAGTTTGTCCTCGGAAGCTCCGAGCCTGAAACCCAGCTGATGAATCCTGCCAACCGTGTCAGTGAAGATCGGCTCAAGCTCATGACTTTATGGGATACCGTTGGGTACTTGCCGGATGACATTTTGACCAAGGTAGATCGCGCAAGCATGGCGGTCGGTTTGGAGACAAGGGTGCCTCTTCTGGACCACCGAGTTGTCGAATTTGCTGCTGCACTGCCAACTTCAATGAAAGTACAAAATGGGTCTGGTAAGGAAGTGCTCCGGAGAGTTCTGGACAGATACGTGCCGCGAGAATTGGTGGATCGACCTAAAATGGGTTTTGGTGTTCCTATTCAGGATTGGCTGCGCAACGAGTTGCGGGATTGGTGTGAATCCTTGTTGCAACCGGATGAGATTCGCCGACAAGGGCTTCTTAATGCCGATATGGTTGAACGGATGTGGCGGGAATATCTCGATGGAACTTTGCACTGGAACAGCCATCTCTGGGATGTTCTGATGTTCCAGGCATGGCTGGCAGAGGTCGAGTCATGAACCGATCTAGGTTGAGACATGTACTCATGGAAAGCGGATTGTGCTTTGACAGAATCCGGTTGCTGGAGTGGTTGCTTAAGCACGATCGCATGCGTGTCTTGGCATTTCGTTTTCTTCGCCTTAGATTCTCTCCGGCTATTCTCAGCAATGCTGTCAAAACCTCCTCCGACCTTACGGAAGCGGGGCGTCTGTTTTCATTGGGGATGTCTTTTATTAACGTCGGTGACACCTACAAAACAACCACCAGCGAGCGGACTGTCCTTGCTGATGAAGTTCTGTCGCGGCTGGCGAAGACTTTGGATGGCCCACAGTTGCTTGAGATTGGAGTGTCCGACGGTAGTTCCTCTCTGAATCTTTTGCGACGAAAAGATATTTTCTCCAGTATTATCCTAACCGACAGATTCAGCCATTTTCATGTTCGCAAAATTCCTTTGGGCAAGATGTTTTTTGATGGCGACAGGTGTTTGCTGGGGATCAAACTGTTGTGCTTCTACCTGAATTTGGCACTGGAAAAATCCAGTAACGTCTCGGACTGTTCGAGAATCGAGACCGTCAATCCTGTGGTTGAGAAGGAAGGCGGTATTAGTGTCATTGACCAGTTCAATCTGTTTGAAGATGTACTGGAAGAACCAGTCCATTTTATTAAATGTTCCAATATCCTGAACGAGAGTTATTTCACTAGTGAGCAAATTGTTTCTGCTGTGGGCAATCTGGCAAAGAGCCTTGTTCTGGGGGGACGGTTGGTTGTCTCACATAATAACGACAAATATAAGCATGGCGAAGCTGTGCTGGTCCTGCGTAATGATCCGAGTGCTTTTTGCGTTGAGGAAAATCTGAATCAGCATGAGTTAGCTCCGCTGTTTGAATCTTATTCATCAGACTTTCAGGCTGCGGGGGAGTAAGGCGATGAAAATCATGTTTTTGGTCCGTTCTCTTCATGTCGGCGGCGCAGAACGACAGCTCGTGGCCGTTGCCAATGGACTTGCCACCAAAGGGTATGATGTCGCCGTGGCTCAATATTATTCAGGCGGCTCTCTTGAACATGATCTGGTTAACGTTCAGCTCATTGATTTGAAGAAGACCGGACGGTGGGACATTCTGGGATTTTGTCAGCGCTTGATTTCATCAGTTAGGTTATTTGGCCCGGATGTCATGTATTCCTTTCTTGGAACGTCCAATATTATTGCTGCCACCTTGAAACCTTTCTGGAAAAATACGCGTGTTGTTTGGTCTGTGCGAGCGTCGGATATGGATTATTCGCACTATGATAGGCTGGCCCGTTTTTCCAACTGGCTTGAAGCGCGGCTGGCCCGTTTTGCCGATGGGATCATCGCCAATTCAAGGGCTGGCATTGCTCATGCGATTGGTCGGGGTATGAACCGCGAGATCATGACGGTCGTTCCCAACGGGATTGATACGGATTGCTTTCGACTAAACAAGGAGGGGGTTAGCTCTCTTCGGCAGCAATGGAAGGTGGCGGAAAATGAAGTTCTGGTGGGACTTGTTGCTCGCATCGATCCCATGAAAGATCACGAGACATTTCTTCGGGCGGTGCGCATCGTTGCAGATGCGGATAGTCATGTCCGTTTCGTTTGCGTAGGCGGGGGGGAACACGCATTTGTCGAGAAAGTGAGAACCCTGTCAGAAGAGCTAGGTTTGGGCGATTTCTTGACATGGGCAGGTGAACTTGACTACATGAATCCCGCATACAATGCCTTGGATATTTGTTGTCTTTCATCCATGACAGAAGGGTTTCCTAATGTGGTTGGTGAAGCCATGAGTTGCGGAGTGCCATGTGTTGTTACTGATGTAGGTGACGCAGCTTTCATTGTAGGTGAAACGGGCCTGGTCGCACCCAGGCGTGATCCAGAAGCTTTGAGTGTAGCTATCCTCCAAATGGTCGCTTTGGTTCGGACTGGTGATTTTGCCAATCCCCGAAAGCGGATTGTCGACGAATTTTCCCTTGAACAGATGGTATTGAAGAGCGAGCAAGCCTTGCAGGCATGACCCGAATGAGCAGAAGAATCACCACAATTATATATTGGAGCGCAGGCTTCATTTTTTCATGTCTTTTTATTTGGGCAGCATCCGCCGTGTTTAAAAATAGCGTTAGCCCCAAGGTTTGGGATGAAGCCGTGGGCAGATATATCAATGCTCCTGAAACAGTTATCCGCACTAGGGCAGAAGGATGGGCTGATTCCACGTCTGCTTCGCATGGCCTGACGCAAGCGGGTGAAAAAATATTCTTTTCTCCCGTTCCCAAGTTTTTGTACTGGGGTGATTCCTACGCTGATGGCGTACAGGTCAAGTCGGAGCAAAGAGCGGTTAATGTCTTCAATGCCAAGGCCGTGGATTTGGGCCTCAGAGGCGTTGCTGTTGCTGATAGCGGACTGAGCATGGCTGATTTTTATTTCTATATCCCTCGTTATGAAAAACTGACGACTGATGTTGTTGGGCATGTTTTTCTGCTGGCGGGAATGCGCAGCATCATTCCCGGCTATCATCTTGACTGTCACAGTCAATTTCTTCCCGATCCGTGGCGATTCGAAGCTTCTGAATGTCCGCCGTCAGAGGTGGCTTTGGAGTATGCTTCGTCCATCAACAAGTGGCATGTGGATTTTCTCCATTCCATCTATAAATCTCTTTCCGAGTATTCATTTAGGTTCTCAGTCGGCAATCTGACAGCCAAAGAACCTATCGTGGAAAAAGTGATACCAGGATTGGATTCCCGTCAGTTGGAAGGTGCTTGGATATTCATGTTGGATGCCTTGGAAAAGAAGACCAAAGGGAATTTGACATTTGTATATGCTCCTTTGCGGCCTCATCTTAAGGATGGCGTCCTTGTCATGGGAGACAATGAGCTTGAGAAAAAAAAGATATTCCAGCGCCTTTGTCGTGAGAACGGAGTTGGGTTCATTGATCTTACCCAGAAGTTTGCGGACATGTATGAGCTAGATGGGAAACTCGGACAGGGCTTTTTCAACACTCCTCAAGGGGCTGGTCATCTAAACGTAGACGGACAGGCTCTCGTGGGAGAAGGGCTATATGAATACTTTTCAAGGGGAGCCCAATGATTTTCTATTCCCTTGAATTCCTGATATTTTTTATGGCGATCTTGGCGAGTTTCTATTTTCTGCGCAATAACTCGTCCAGAAAGGCTGTCCTTCTTGCCGCCAGTTATTATTTCTATGCTTACTGGGATTGGCGGTTTCTTAGCCTTATTCTGATCTCCACAGGCGTTGATTTCGTGGTGGGAAAGCGGATGGCGATAACTTCCGACGTTCGCCAACGTAAAATGTTGATGCTGGTTAGTCTTATCGTCAACCTGGGGCTACTTGGCTTCTTCAAGTATTTCAATTTCTTCATAGATTCACTCAGGCCGATCATTGAAGGTCTGGGCATGAATGCTGTTACCCTGAACATACTGCTGCCCGTTGGTATCTCATTCTATACATTCCAGACCCTTAGCTACTCGATTGATATCTATCGCAAAAAACTTGAACCACAAGAGAGCCTTCTGGACTTTGCCCTCTTCGTTGCTTTCTTCCCTCAGCTTGTAGCTGGCCCCATTGTCAGGGCTGCTCACTTTCTGCCGCAATTGCTCAAATACAAACCGCTGACCAGTGCGAACTTGTACATGGGCTTCCAGATTTTCATTTACGGCATGTTCAAGAAAGTGTTCATCGCCGACAGGCTGGCCATGTTCTCAGATCATGTCTTCGCCAATGCCGGGGCGTATGATTGCGTGACCACATGGATGGCTGCGGCAGCGTTCCATACCCAAGTCTACTTCGATTTTTCCGGCTATTCCGACATGGCTATCGGTATAGCCTGCATACTTGGGTATGATCTGGGTACAAACTTTAACTTTCCGTTTTTTTCCAAAGGTATCAACGAATTCTGGCAACGTTGGCACATCTCTTTATCAACATGGGTCCGGGATTATATATACTTCCCTCTGGGGGGCAGCAAAAAGGGTCGCATTAGAGGGTATGTCAATTCGTTCCTTGCCATGGTCCTCTGCGGTCTTTGGCATGGTGCAACCTGGAATTGCGTTCTCTGGGGAGGATGTCACGGCATTGGAACTGTTGCCAACAGCATCTGGACCCATTCTGGCTGCGGGGGAGGCAATTCGCGCTTTGCCAAGGTCGCATCGTGGATTGTGACCACAGTCTTCATCGTTGCCGTGACGGTTATTCTGAGGGCTCAGGATATGGATCAAGCTTTGCTGATGTTTCGCCAAATGTTCATGCCGGAAGCAGGGCAGACTTGGCTGAGCCCGTTTGTCATTTTCATATGGCTCGCCATGGTGCCGATTCACTGGTTGGAATATACCGGAAGGTGGGAAGGTCTGTTTACACCCGTGGCGACCCGTTGGTTCTCGCCAGCTATCATCTTCAGCTTGTTATGGTTGGTTGTCATTTTTTATCCCACCGGATTCCAGCCATTTTTCTACTTCCAGTTCTAGGTATTTTGTGTGATGTGCGCTTTGCATTGGGCTTGGGCATGCTGTAGTTAAGTTGGACAAGATCTGCTCTGAACTGGTTTAGGGAGGCGTATGCGGATTGCATTATTTATAGCATCACTTGGCACAGGCGGTGCCGAACGTGTCACATGCATTATGGCTAACTATTGGGTTGGCCATGGGCATGAGGTACATTTAGTGACGCTGTCTTGGGACGGTGCTGAGCCGGCGTATCCGTTGGATCCCCTTGTTCGTCTTGACTCCTTTGGCGCGGGTGGCCCCTCCCATGGTTTGTTGAACAAGGTTCGTAGCAACGTTAGTAGGTTGGCTGGTGTTCGCGCAGCGATACGTCGAATTGAGCCGGATGTTGTGATTAGCCATGTGGATTCGACCAATGTGCTTGTCGCACTGGCATGCGTCGGTCTTGGCATAAAACCGTTTCTGGTGGAACACATCCATCCTCCGATGCATGACATCGGGCCAGTATGGGGAACTCTGCGCTCCTTCTCTTATGGTCTGGCACGCAAGGTAGTCGTTCTGACCGAAGCTACGAGACAACATTTCCGATCCACACTTGGTGATGACAAGATTGCGGTGATTCCGAATCCTGTGGTCGAGGCGGACTCCAGTTCTCAGGCTGAGGTGGTGAAATCATATCCTAGGGTTCTGCTGTGTGCCGGGCGACTGGTTAGACAAAAAGGGTTCGATATAATGCTTGATACATTTGCTCGCATTGCACCGGACTTTCCAGATTGGGGACTTGTCATCTTGGGCGAAGGGCCTGAGCGGGTAGCACTAGAAACACAAACCGCGTCACTTGGATTAACTGACAGGGTTCAAATGCCCGGTGTAGTGGATAATCCCTTTTATAGCTACGGAGCAGACATCTTCGTGATGCCGTCTCGGTATGAAGGTTTTCCCATGGCGCTGTGTGAAGCCATGGCTGCAGGGCTTCCTGCTGTTTCTTTCGATTGTCCGACCGGACCTGCTGACATCGTGCGCACTGAGGTTGATGGAATTCTTGTTCCGCCTGAAAGGGGCGAAGAGTTGGCTCATGCCTTGTCTCGGATGATGAGTGATCCTTTACTGCGAAAAGCATTATCCGCCAAGTCTGTGGAAGTGGCGGGTAGATTTTCGGTGGAACGGGTCATGGGAGTGTGGGAGCAATTAATACATGGTGGTAGTGCGCCGGAAGAGTCCGTGCATGGATAAAGCACAGAAGGGTAAATTTCGGATGAAAATCGCGTTATTGATAAGCTCTATGCACAGCAATGAAGGTGTCCGTGGTTGCGGAATGCAGCGGGCAGCGACTAGTTTGGCTGAGGGGTGGGTCGCTAATGGGCATGAGGTGACAATTGTTACCTTTGCACCAGAGGGAACCGCCTGTACTTTCTCGTTGGACCAACGTGTGCAAGTCCGCCAGCTTGATCTTAATCGTCCTGTCAGCAACAGCCTGAAGGCTGCAATAAGACTTGTTCATGATGCATTGAGCATCAGGAGGGCTCTAGCTGAAATCAGGCCTCATGTTGCTGTGACATTCGGAGATCAAACGAGCATCCTGACGTTGTTGGGAGGGCTTTTCTTTGGCGTGCCTGTTATTGTCGCGGAACGAACACACCCTTTGCATTACGAGCTTGGGCGCGTCATGGGCGTGCTGCGAAAATTACTATATCCTTGGGCGGCTGCTCATGTTGCTCAGTCTGAAGATATTGCACAATGGTATTTAAACAACATGCGGGTTAGCAATGTTGCGGTCATACCTAATACCATAGCCAGTCCGGAGTTTCTCAGGACGCCTTCAGATAAAGCCGTCAAGACGGTCATTGGTGTTGGCATGCTCGCCGAAGTAAAGGGGTTTCCATTTCTGATCAATGCTTTTGCGGCCATCGCTTCAAATCACCCAAGCTGGCAGCTTATCATCTATGGAGAGGGGCCTGATATGCAAGCCCTGATTGACCTATCGAAGAAGTGCGGCGTTGGTGACAGGGTTGTTCTAAAAGGATGGGTTGATGACCTGAAGCGCCAGATGAGTGAGGCGGATATGTTTGTCCTTACCTCCAGAACCGAAGGGTTTCCGAACGCTCTTGGCGAGGCTCTCGCATGCGGACTTCCTGCAGTCGCTTTTGATTGTCCGAGCGGACCTGCGGACATAATCCGGCATGGAATTGACGGTTACCTTGTTCCTCCTGGTGATGTGGAAAAATTGGCTTTGCGTATGAATTGCCTGATGGAAGATCGTGCGTTACGTGAAGAATTTTCTGCGTCTGCTGGTGATGTCGTGGAACGGTTTTCCCTTGAATCCATTTTGGAACGATGGGATCTCCTTTTTGACTCTGTCAGGCAGAAATGATGACTATACGACCGTTGAGCCATTCTTGCTCAATTTCTCTCCCCCTCCTCCTGATTTTCTAGATCATGACTTGATAGCACTGTGGAGAATGAAGGGAGAGGTGACCTTGTTGGGCCATTCCGGAAGGCCGCTTCTGTTGGCAAGCCAGACAATTTTTGAAAGGGCGCTGAAAGAGCGCAGGATGAAAGTGTTCCACTTGGATTGTGGCCTTTTTACTATGGCGAGTGAAAGTGCGGACAGATTCAGGGAAAGGAAATACCCGGCATGTGTGGTTGTCAGTTCGGAAGCATCCGCTGCTTTTTCCAGCGTAGAAGGAGACATTGGAACGTGGGCGTCATAGACTTCACGATTAAGTAATCGCATCAATGTGCCTGGAATATGTGTGACATTAGGCACCATCGTTATAAGTATGCCCTTAGGTTTGAGCAGGCCTGCCAAAGCTCGAATTGTGGCCGTTGTGTCGGAAAAGTGTTCGACAAGACCAAATGACACGACGATGTCAAAGCTCTCCTTTAGCTCCTCCTCAACTTGGAAAAGATCGCCTTGATGAATTGTTCCGTTAGTCTCGTTTCGACGGAGCATTTCTCTTGCTTGAGCGCAGCCTTCCGGGGAGTAATCGAGGCCTGTAACATCAAAACCGTATTGCTTGAAAAAATAGGGGAGCCACCGAGAACCAGCACAGCCTACTTCGAGGAGTTTTTTGTTTTGGGTTGAGGTGAAAGTTTCGGTAAAGAAGTCATGGAATCTTTGATCCACGTGGTAGTCGAGGCTAGTATGGGAGGGATTCACTGCTGCGGGCAGCTCTCTGTTTTTCCAATTTTCATCCCAAAATTGTTGCCCTGCGCGATCATCATTGTCTGCCATCATATTCTCCTGTCCGAGTCTGACGTGTTTATCTGTGATTTGAGTATGACTACTATAGGCCTCTGGCCCTAGTTCGATGCTCAGGCACCCTCCCCCTCCTCATTTTTAGGAGGGCTGAAAAGTGTAGACTATGCTGCCGATGACCATATCGGGGCGTTTGTAGTAATATGTCCAGAGTCATCTAGTTGCATGATACTGAATCTCTTCGCTGTATATGCTTCTCAATGTTGTTATATAGAGAAATGTATGTCTAGATGTGATGTGTATAGAGAGCTAATCTAGTTCAAACTGATTTCGCCAATCGTCTTTTTCGCCCCAAGCAGGTTGCTCGGTTTTGGTGAAAAGGATGTTGCCAACCACTAGATAGTCCATTTCAGTACGCATGAAGCAGGCGTATGCGTCCATGGGGGTGCAAACGATGGGTTCGCCGCGGACGTTGAAGCTAGTGTTGACCACTAGGCCGCAATCGTGGTCGCGGTTGAAGGCGTTGATCAGTCCCCAATAGCGGGGATTGGTCTCTTTGCTCACAGACTGGATGCGGGCGGAATTGTCGACGTGAGTAACTGCCGGGATGGTGGAGCGTTGCACGTACAAGCGCTCGTACATATTCATGGAATCATATCCTTCCGGCAGGGGAGAACATTGATCCTCGGCAACCGGGGCCACGATGAGCATGTATGGAGATGGGCGGTCGAGGTCAAACCATGTGTCGATTTCTTCTTCCATGACGGAAGGGGCGAACGGCCTGAATCCTTCGCGGTATTTAATTTTCAGATTGAGTTTTTTCTGCATCTCCGGGTGACGAGGATCGCCAAGGATGGAGCGTCCGCCGAGCGCGCGTGGGCCATACTCCATACGGCCTTGGAACCAGCCGATGGCATTGCCCTTGCCCAGAAGCTCTGCGACCTCGGTGTACATGTTTTCTAGGTCATCGTGCTTCTCGTAGGGGGCAGAGTAGCGCCGCACTACCTGCATGGTGTCGGTTTCGCTGAATTCAGGGCCGAGGTAAGATCCACGCATGGAATCCGGGGTCTGGACAGTGCGTTCTTTACCTTGCCAGATATGGCGTGCGGCCAGAGCGGCGCCGAGTGCCCCGCCAGCATCGCCTGCTGCGGGTTGAATCCAGATATCTTTGAAGGTGCCACGACGAAGTAGCTTGCCGTTGGCCACGCAGTTGAGGGCAACTCCGCCTGCCATGACCAGATTCTCACAGCCGGTCAATTCACGGGCGGTTTCGGCCAGAGTGAAGACTATCTCTTCGGTGACCTGCTGGATAGCCAGAGCCAAGTCCATATACTCTTGGGAAATTTCGCTTTCAGGTTTCCGGGTCGGGATACCGAACAGTTTCTCCCATTTGGGAGAATTGCACATTGTCAGGCCTGTGGCATAGCTGAAGTAGTCCATTTGCAGCAGAAGGGAACCATCTTCGCGGACATCAATGAGGTCGGAGTAAATAGCCTCTTTCCATTTTTCGACACGAGGGGAAGTTGGATTACCGTAGGGTGCCAGCCCCATGAGCTTGTATTCGCCGGAGTTGACCCGGAACCCACAGAAGGCAGTAAAGGCGGAGTAGAGAAGGCCCAGAGAATGAGGGAAATGGAGTTCCTTGATAACGGTGATGTCTTTGCCAACGCCCTTGCCGATTGTGGTCGTCGCCCATTCGCCAACGCCATCTACTGTCAGGATGGCTGCTTCCTCGAAGGGGGATGGGTAAAATGCGCTGGCGGCATGAGAGAGGTGGTGCTCGGGGAAGAGTAGTTTGGGTTTGCCTTCTCCGAGTCTGGCAAGCTCGTCGTTCAGCATTTTACGCATGAACAGTTTTTCTTTGATCCATACCGGGATGGAGGAAAGGAAGCTGGCTAACCCTTTGGGTGCAAACCCATTATATGTTTCCAGCAAACGCTCGAATTTGAGGTACGGCTTGTCATAGAAAGCTACCGCCGTTAGGTCGGAGAGCGACAAGCCGCCTTCTTGCAGCACATACTTGGCTGCATTGTGAGGGAAGCCCGCATCATGCTTTTTACGAGTAAACCGTTCTTCTTGGGCAGCCGCAATAATCTCACCGTCCATGAGGAGAACGGCGGCTGAATCGTGGTAGAATGCCGAGATGCCAAGAATTGTATCAGCCATGGATTACCCTAGAAAATGGTGTAAATGAATGGAGCAATGGCCGAGCCGCCCGTTAACACAATCAGTGCGCCGAATAAGAGTAATGCCAGAATGATGGGCAGCAGCCAGAATTTTTTACGGACTTTAAGAAAGCCCAAAAGATCTTTGAGAAAATCCACAATTGTCTCCTAGAAAGGTAGTTCTATTTCTTCTGGTGTGTATGTGTGGTCGCGGGTTTCGAAAACTGATCCGTTTCCTTTTTTCCACTTTTTCAAAGCCATGGGATCATGTCCGAGGGCCCGTCTAAGTAAAGCCAGCGGTGTCAATATGATAAAGAATACCAGAGTCAGAATGATCTTGGACATGACAGTGCCAAGCAAATGAGAAAACCCAAGCCATGCCTTGGCAGGCAGGGTGTATATTGCTGGCCATGTCATGTTTATGACCAACAGAATGATGGCTCCCAGAAACCAGTCGCGTGTGCCGGAAAACCAGCCTGCTAAAAGGCATATGAGTACCATGGCCATACCGGTATCGCTGCATTCTTTTGGTGAGATGCTTTTGGGAAAGAATTTAGTTAGTTCGTATTTCTTTGAGGCCATAATATTTAGTCCTTAACATTATAATATACCCTTCGCGGTTGATGCCAAATATTTTGTGAATAAGCAAGAACGACAAGATTAGCTTAGTGCATGCTCTGATGCGTAATATGGCTACTTCTTCGTGGCTCGCCCGTGGCTCCACCTGTGTTAAACGTGTTTTTTGTGTCATTGGTGGCATTCTTAACCTCCTGAAATCATGTAGGTAAGCGACTTCCCGGTTGTTCTTGTCTATTCTGTCACCCGGGAGGTCCTTCTGATAAAAAGAGTCAAAATATCAGCATGTTACACAAGCGTCTTCCCCCTGTGTGTCCGCTTTAGGGCTTAATGGATGCACATTCTCATTCGATTTAGAGGTTGGGAACGATAAGTTGTTGCGCAGAGAGCCTCCGGCGTAACAACTGTGCAATAAGTTGAGTATTGCTTCTGCGCTGGATGGAAAACGTTCAGAATCTCGATGGCGTTCTTTTTGATTCGATAAGGGACGACATAGGGGGAGGCAATGTCTTCTCAAGTTATCACGCTTACTCGGACAGAGTCGTTGACTACAATGAGTACAATATACCTCGTAATCAAGGAGTCCATTATGAGCACCGTCACAGCCCACATACTGGAAGATGCTGCAGCGAAATTAGACGAGCTTGCCAAGGCTACAAACCGAAGTAAGTCGTTCATTGTTGCCAACGCATTGAAGCAATTCCTCGAAGAACAGGCATGGCAAGTTGCGCGAATCAACGAAAGCATTGCCCAGGCCGATGCCGGAAAATTCGCGACTGAAACTGAAATCAAGGATGAATTCGCAAAGTGGGGATTAGGCCTTGACGCTGACTGATATTCGCTGGATCCCCAGTACACGCCAGAATCTGGCAGAGTTGTCAGTGACTCAAGCAATTGCTGGATAGTGGGCATCTAGGTCGAGTTCCTATGACGCGAGAAATCATAGCTTCTCCCTATGCCATTCCTTACCCGATCAAAGGGAGCACCGTTGATATTTTGAATGTGTTTCACTCCGCACAGAAACGGTAATAAACAGAAGAAAGATTGAACGCTTCATCTTTGAGGCAGAACACGCTCTGCCCTCTACACGACATGCTCACCAGGAATATCCAGTCCCATATCCATAATCCGGATGTATTCACTATAGGCATATACCCGGTTGCGCTTTCTGCCGCTGACCTCCTTTACGATCCCGATTAGTTCCAAATTGCGCAGAGAGCTGTTAACTGTCGCATGCGTCTTGCCCGTAGCTTCCACCAAACTGGTCGGAGTGGTAATCGGTTGTGCCAGTAAAACATTATGAATAGCCTTAGCGGTCTTCTTTGCTTTGCCTAGGCCTTCGATAATTGCTTCATCCTTCGCGACCATCGTCTGGAGTTCTTTGGCCGTCAAAACCGCCTGGTCAGCAGTCCGCACAACTGCTTCGGCAAAGAACGCCAACCACGTTTCCCAGTCCCCATTCCGTCTTACCATGTCCAGCATGTCATAATATTGCTGGCGGTAAGTTTTAAAGTACAGACTGAGATACAAGGAGGGCTGCTTCAAAAGACCTTCGGCGCATAGAATCAAAGTGATCATCAATCGGCCAAGTCGACCATTGCCATCAAGGTGAGGATGAATCGTCTCAAACTGCAAATGCGCCAAAGCTGCTTTCAGGAGCGGCGGGATACCATCGTTATGGAGGAACTTTTCCAGATCGCCCATGAGCTCCATCAATTGATTGTGCGGCGGCGGGATGAAGATGGCATTACCGGGCCGAGTCCCGCCAACCCAATTCTGAGCCCGTCGATACTCGCCTGGAGCTTTATCCTTGCCACGGCCACTTCGAAGCAATATCTCATGCATCTCTTTGAGCAGACGCAAACTCAGTGGAAAATCATCTTCCTGCATGCGCTTCAACCCATGATTCAAAGCAGCAATATAGTTGCTGACCTCGGCCACATCCTCTTGAGGCACAGGGACAGCCTCCCCCACTTCGTGTGTCAGCAAGTCAGACAACGAAGACTGGGTTCCTTCAATCTGAGAGGAGAGCACTGCTTCCTTACGTACATACATGTACAGAAACAGATGTGTATTCGGAACGATCTCATTGATAGCATTCAGTTCGCCCAAAGACAGGTGAGCTTGATCAAAGAGTTTCTGCAAATCGCTCCTCCACTCCACCTCTGGCTCCGGCGGTAATTGGTATGGGATATATGCTTCAACTCGCTCGTCCTTGACGCTAACGACCTCGGTTCGTCCTGTTTTCTTTCTTAACATAAGACTTCTTTTTATTTTAGGATAAAGGATTAAACTAAAATAACGAACTTTCTTATTTTAGGCAAATGAGAAACTGAAATAGAATCAACTCATCTCACTATACTCTGTTTTGAAAACGGTTGATAGCCGCTTGGCGAAACATTTAAGCGCATCCTATAAGCACGTGGTCCGATTCTCGGGGCGAAGCGCACGTTGAATTGGCGTACACATTTTTGTATTTTCTTCTTCCCCTCAGGCGAAATGAAGATCTTAGCCCTCGGAAGATTTTAGTAAGATGGTGCTTAATTCTCCGACGCGAAGCTTGGCAAAATTCCAGAATCCAGGGTTCATGATCGTTTGTTGGACGATGTCCCCTGGAAGGAATCGACGCATCTCATTCTTGAAGGCTTGGGCTACATCGCCAGAGTCCATCTCCTTGAGTCTTTCGCTCAGAGCGTCCTTGAATTCATCCGTAGACCCTTTTGCTTCTGCTTTGCGAAGAAGCGTATCTGTTGGCAGTTCAACTCCCTTGTTTGTGAGCCAGATGATGTCCCAAACATCGCGTCCCTTGATTCTGTTGGGCCGTAGAGCGAAGGCGAGGATTTTGTCGGCAAGGATTTCACTCAGGGACTCTGTGTTGAGAATCAATCCGCTTGTACCCAGATCAACGCCATAATGGTTTCTGAGCATCATCGGCTGAATGTCGAAGGAGGGCATGTCGCATATATCCACATGTATCTTCTGCTTAGGTGCCGCACGATTCTGCGGTTCAATTTCCAGACTGAACTTCCATGTGACAACATCGTCGCCTTCCTTGCTGATTTTGGGAGGCTTCACCGAAACCGGGATTCCGAATCGACCCTGAAGAAGTTCGGGCATACGGGACACAAGAGGTTCGAAGTCGCTTCCATGCAAGGGCTTGGTCGTGGTGAAGTCGAGATCTTCACTGAGGCGATCAGCTCCATAGCATGCTCTGAGGCAAGTCCCTCCTATGAATACCATGTGCTGAAGCAGTCCAAGGTTTCTCATTTGGAGGAGAATCTCGTGGTGAAGGATTTCTTTCACCAGTGTTTCGCGTAGGGTGGTCAGGTGAGGCGCGTTCCGTGCCGCCTCAGCGGTGATCATTTGTAGCATGTTCATTGTTTTCATCCCTCCTGAATAAGATCAAGCGAAGCTGACCGGCTCCGTTGCAGGTCCGCTTTTGCAAGTGCTGGCGACGCTATCCATAGCCGTCTTTCTTTGTCGTATGCCAACTCGTCGGCATACGATTCAAGAGCTCGCTTGGTATGGATAAATTCGATGGTGCCGAACTTGCCACACGATAATGTTGCGCTACGCCCTGTTGAAATGATGCCGATCCAGCTGAATGGGGCCTGGGAGATGATGCCTGTTTCACTTAAGACACTTTCAAGGCTGAGGTAGTTTATATGTTTGGGGCGCAGAATCGAGACAACGTGGTAAAGTAGCAAGTGTGATGGATAGTCCACGAATGGATAAAGGTAGATCCCTCGGCAGACCCTTTCAAGTTCTCCACTTCGTACAAGTCGGTGCAATAATACCTTGAGAGCAGCTTTTGTAAGATCAGGTACAAGAGGCATGAGATCGGCCAAAGCGTAAAGATAGCTTTCGGGACTCGCAAGTCGTCGAAGCTCACGGATAATAGTTCTTGATGGTTGCACAAGTGCTCTCTTGGTTACAGTTTAAGTAACCTTTCGAACACCTGTCGTCAAGAGGGTGATCTGATGCTAGTTGCGAGGCATTTTGAAAAGTGATGAGACGAGTGTTTGAAAACGTGTGGCAGGAATATTTCGATTCTTCCTGACATTTTATCTTGAAAAAGAGGGGGAGATTCGCCAATATTTGTGTCCCGTTGGTTATAAGATCTTAGTCTGGTATTATTCAAACACGTCCAACTCGGTATGAAAGAAAGAGTGTGTAATCATGGCAATCAGTGAATTTGAATTTCATCGTTACGAAAAAATTATGCAAGAGTTCTGCAAGACGCAAGGGCCGCCGCCAGAATTTCACGACAAGCTGAAATGGGGTTTTACGCTTGATCCCAAGAATCAGAGCGTTGTCCTGCTCGAAATTCGTCCACGATTCAGGGGGCCCTCCAAGAAAGTCGAGATACCTATCGCCAAGGCGCGGTTCATCAAAGCCCGGAAACAATGGAAAGTATACTGGATGCGGGGGAACGGAAAGTGGCTTCTTTACGAACCATGCCCATCAACGCGGACCATTGAAGAGTTCCTGGGCGTGGTCAAAGAGGATTCCCATTGCTGTTTCTTCGGCTAAGCTCATTCTATGGCCGAGATGAAAGTACTGAGGCTATTTCATTTACCTGTTTTCGGGGAACGCGGTTCTTGTTAGCAAATTCGCTCCACCTATCCACTGAGGATATCACCATGTCTACGCATTTTGCCATTGTAGATTTGGAAATTCCAACAGCCGTTCCCACTTTCTGAATGTCTGCCAATGTCGGAGCATTCCCTTCGCCAGCTATGTCGAGGGTGTGCTCTCCGCCGGGGCCATCGGAAAACATGACATCATAAGCGGGGGAGAGTCGCCATTCCCCTTTGTGGTCCATGAGAAAACTATGGTTCTTTGTGTGGTCGTCTCTGTTGTGGGCGTACACATTGAAAACCATCCTTGTGAACATTTGTTCGACATCGGGTTGTTGCCGCGTAAGGGCCTGTGTAGCTTTGAGAAGTTCTTCATATCCTATGCTGGGCAGTCTGAAGTCAGCATGGAGCAAGCCGCAAATTGTATGCATGTGAATGCGACGATTGCCTTCACGGTCAAACCGTTTAATCCCAAAATAGCCAGGTCCGTTGTTGGAAGGAAGAATTTTGGTGTCCGGCATGATAACTCCGGCAACACGTGCCATATCAGCGTATGCCTGTTCTATGAGCCCGGTTTCGGGGGTGTCGTTTTGAGTCCCGAATTTGACCAGCCAATGTTCATATCTTTCAGGTAAATTTTCTTCACCATGAATAATGGATGACCCATCAGATGCGAGCCCGATAAGGGCTTTGGGGCGAGCTCCGGCCGGAGAACCACCAACTTGCAGGAGGTAATCAAAGACGGCTTCAGGGCTGTCTTCCAGAACAATGCGTGAAGCTTCTGCGATCTCATCAAGGTCAATTTGTGCCTGATTGCTGTTTTTAGCTAAATCAGAATGTTCAGGGTGGTAACACAGCGCCCCCATTCCCTTGGAACCAATCCATGCCAGCCTGTCCAAGGGAGTCAGTTGGCTTGGTCGTATGCCCAGATCGCGGAGTTTGCGGTCCATCAAAAGTCGTCCCCAGCCGTCTGGGAGGCTGTCATTGAAAACACCATGCAGCCCTTCGAAGTGCTTTTCTGGTCCTTCTATTATGCTTGAGCCAGGAGTGGAGTGAAGAAGAAAAGGCGAGATGTCGAAAGTGTCGATTGGAAAATCAGGATCGAATTCAAATACGATCTTTCGTTCTACATACGCCAGCCGCCCCACGCGGATAGGTGCATCAAGGTCCAGTTTTACGGTTAGCAGACGGATCGGCTCAAATTTACTGCTCATGATTTACGTCCGCGTTGGCGTTGTGAAATTTTGGACTGGTCAAGCAAAGTGTCCAGCGAAGCACTCGGTTTGGGTTGAAACAACGCACCGATTTCGTCTTCTAGACGTAATGCAAAGGCGAGCCGGATGAGGTTTTTCAAAGATATTTCCCCTTCCCCCTCAAATCTTTTGAGACTGCCCAGACTGACTCCTGCACGTAAGGCGAGTCCCTGCTGTGTGAAATTGGCCGTTAAGCGGGCGCTTTTCACTCTTTGGGCTACTTTTATTTGTATGTCTTCTGGGGATAATATATTAACCACTAGTGCCTCTTTCTTTTAAGAGTGTTTAATATGTTGTCTTTAGTTCGTCAAGAGACGTGTTGCTCTTGGCTTGGGTCTAGAGTGGATGGGATTGGCTGACATATCTGAAGACAAGGTGGGACAGGCCTTGGATGAAGAGCGCATTCTGCGTCGCGCCAGAGATATAAAGGCATAGGAGGCCGTTGTGCTTATTTCATGTCGCAAAAGGCCGTGGCTTCATTGCTGTTGCTATTTGTTTTCGGCAGGTTTTTGGTATCGGTTGATTGGGAATGTATTCACGGAAAATTGGGAAAGTTGCTTTAGAAAATCGGAAAAGTATTGCCGGATGTAATCGTTTTTACATTGTCCAGTTTGGCTGTTCTTCTATCAAATTTTCGTGGCTCGTTCGTGGCTCCACCTGTGTTAAACGTGTTTTTTGTGCTATCTGTGCCACTCTTAACCACCTGAAATGACGTAGGTAAGCGACTTTTCGGTTGTTCTTATTGGTCCTGTCACCCGGGAGGTCTTTTCGATAAAAAGAGTCAAAATATAAGCATGTTACATAAGCGCCTTCCCTCTGTGTGTCCGTTTTAGGGCTTAATGGATGCACATTCTCACTCGATTTAGAGGTTGGGAACGATAGGTTGCTGCGCAGAGAGCCTCCGGCGTAACAACGGTGCGATAAGTTGAGTCTTGTTTCTGATCTGGATGGAAAACGTTCAGAATCTCAATGGCGTTCTCGTTGATTGGGCATGTCCTATCCAGCAATAACCTCTGCGATAGTCTTCAGCTCTTCAGCCTTCAGGTACGGGTGCGTTGGCAGGCTGAAGATCCTCTCCGCGATTCCTTCACAAATGGGAAGTCGTCAACTTTATGGCCGAGATTAAAAATGGGTAGTTTGTGGGATCACACTTTATCATTACTCGCACCACAGGCTAGATAAAGGTACGGCATACATTTTGTCGCCAAAGGGCAGTGTTTCTTCGCCGTCATAGAGGATGAAACCATGCAATCATGGTTTCCGCGCATGAGTTGGCTAATTTGCGGAGTCCCTTGAAATCTCCCGTTGAAGCCTTCGCCAAAATATGAGCTGCGGCCGAAGGCGCGAAGTTGTCGACAACGGGCACCCAAATCTCAGCGTCCGGCGACAATGCAAAGTTCTGCAATTACAAAGATCGACATACTATTATAAGCCCATCGGCGAGTCTTCGCTCAATCTGGAGTTGATGCGAAAGATCGATGAGTTGTTTATGGAGCTGCCGTTTTTCGGTTCTCGGCAGATGCGGAATATTCTGCGCGATACGGGATATTCTGTTGGTCGAGAGCGGGTGAGAAGGCTGATGCGCAAGATGGGTTTGATGGCGGTTTATCAGAAGCCGCGAACGAGCCAACCATATCCCGGGCACAAGGTGTATCCATATCTGCTTCGGAATCTGCCGATTACAAAACCAAACCAAGTTTGGTGCACGGATATTACGTATATCCCCATGAAACGCGGTTTTCTGTACCTTGTGGCGGTCATGGACTGGCACAGTCGCGCAGTCTTATCTTGGCGTCTATCGAACACGATGGATACGGATTTCTGCGTGGCAGCATTGGAAGAGGCCATAAATCGCTATGGAGCTCCAAAAATATTCAACACAGATCAAGGCTCACAGTTTACCAGTTACGAGTTCACAAAGACTCTCAGAGATGCCGGCATACGCATTTCAATGGACGGTCGTGGTCGTTGGATGGATAACGTCATGATCGAACGGCTATGGCGTTCCCTGAAATATGAATGTGTATATTTGCGTGAGTTGAGTACAGGAAGTGAACTGCGTGAGGCATTGGTTTGGTGGTTTGATTTCTACAATAATCGTCGGCCTCATTTCACTTTTGACGGAATGAAGCCGATGGATGTATATCAAAGCTCCAAGCCAGAGGGGGTACCCCCTCTGGCTTGGAACCAAAAGGCGGCGTAACCCGTAAACTTGTCCACCTTAAATTCGCCGCTCAGTGGTCCGAAGAACCGGGGCCACCTCTGTCCTCTTTATTTCGACATCGGTAAACTACGCTTCTAGCGCCATGAACAAGTAGCTTTCTAAGGTAGTTGTTGCCTCGTTTGCTAATTCCCATCAGCCTATCTTTCCCTCCTGAAGAGTGTTGACGAGGAGTCAACCCTACCCATGCGGCAAGTTGTCTACCATTTTTGAAGGCATGAGCATCTCCAATAGCAGAAATGAGGGCGGTTGATGTCAACAAGCCAATGCCTGGTATCGTCAGAAGTTTTTGGCATTCTGCAGATTGGCCACACAGAGTTTGTAATTGTTTTTCATATTTCAAAATTTTGCCATCCAAATCGACTAAATCATTATAAAGATTAGAAAGATAATCTCGTTCGATTAATGTTAAACGATTTGCCAAATCTTTATAAATCTCAGGCAATAAGTTGCGTATTTTTGCCAATCCCTGTGGAATTGAAATTCCAGCCTCCAGCAGCAGTCCTCTGGTCTGGTTAGACAGGCTTGTCCTGCTGCGAACCAAGCGTTCTCTGATACGATGTAAAGCCTGAAGGTTGAGCTGCTCTTCACTCTTGGCGGGCACAAATCGCATGTTTGGTCTGGTCACAGCCTCACAAACCGCTTCAGCATCATTTGCATCGTTTTTTGTTGGTCTTGACGTAAGGCTTTACGTATTGAGGGGGCATTTGACGGACCTCATGACCTAACTTCTCCAATTCTCGGGCCCAAAAATGAGAACCACAACAGGCTTCAATGCCGATGAGACAAGTCCTCAGATTTGCAAAAAATGGTAGAACATTGCGCTGACTGAGTCGCTTCCTCAAAACGGTGTTGCCTTTACTGTTTATTCCGTGAAGTTGAAAAACGTTTTTTGCCAGATCACCTTTTAGCTCGGCAAAAAGCGAGACTTTGATGCTCTGCTTAGAGGTATGAATTACGCGGTATCGTGTGGCAGTGGCCCCAAATTAGTAATAACAGATAGGTACGCTTACTATTTCGTATGTTTACCGGAGTCGCCAACAGTTGAATCCGACACCATGCTCTCATTTATTATCTCATCTTGACTCAATTTGTATTTATGACTATTATTCTTGGCATGAGATTGAGTTGAGACAACTATTTTGGGCATAATTATGAAAAAGAATCTACCTATCTCTGTCCGTAGCGGGCTGAAAAAGCTCGGCGAGTCTTTGAAAAAAGCAAGGCTCCGGCGACGGTTAAAAATGGTAACTGTTGCAGATCGAGCTGGTCTCAGCCGTGAAACTTTGGCAAAAATCCAAAAAGGCGATCCAGGGGTGAGCATAGGGAACTATGCCGCCGTCATCTTTGCTCTTGGATTGGGTATAGAGTGGATGGGATTGGCTGACATATCTGAAGACAAGGTGGGACAGGCCTTGGATGAAGAGCGCGTTCCGCGTCGCGCTAGAGATGTAAAGGCATAGGGGGGGCGCTGTGGGTAAACAAATATATGTATATGTTGACCTCCAGGGAGAGGTTTATCTTGTCGGTACATTGTGGGTACATGCCAACAATGCCGGAGAGAGTGCGTCTTTTGAATATGCTCCAGAGTGGAGAAGATCCCCATCCAAATTTTCTCTTGAGCCAGCACTTGAGCTTGGTGAAGGATCTTTTCACACAGACGCGGGCAAGTCTCTATTCGGTTCTATTGGCGACTCAGCGCCTGACAGATGGGGCCGTGTACTCATGAAACGCCGTGAGGCTCGTACTGCAAAGGCAGAAGATCGCAATCCTCGGCTCATTCACGATTCTGACTATTTGTTGATGGTCAACGACTTCTCCAGACAGGGAGCACTGCGTTTTGCGGCAACGAAAGATGGTCCTTTTTTGGCCACGGCCGCTGACGAAAGCATCCCTCCTGTAGTAGATTTAGGACGCCTTCTGAATGCCTCTGAAAGAATCCAGGCTCGCCAGGAACTGGATCAGGACATCAAGGACCTCGTTGATCCAGGTGCCTCTCTGGGGGGAGCACGGCCGAAGGCTTCTGTTATTGATACGAATGGCGATCTTCTTATTGCGAAGTTTCCTAGCCGGAATGACGATTGGGACGTGGAATTATGGGAGTATTTATCTTTCAAAATGGCAGAACGTGCGGGTATTCCAACGCCTACCACTCGCTTGGAAAAAGTTAACGATAAAAATGTGCTTATCCTCAATCGTTTTGACCGCCGAGAAAAGGAAGTTCGTATCCCATTCCTGTCAGCTATGAGTATGCTTGGTTATTCTGATGGAGACCACGGCAGCTATTTGGAATTGTCAGATATTTTGGCCCAGTATGGAGCTGAAACGACATTGGATCAAAAAGATTTGTGGCGTAGGGTGGTGTTCAACATCATGATTTCTAATGTTGATGACCACCTTCGAAATCACGGTTTTCTGTACGAAGGCTCCGCAGGGTGGCGGCTCTCGCCTATCTATGATCTTGAGCCAACGCCGACACACGAGAAGCCGAGAGTGCTGCATACATATATAGACTTGTACGATGGCACAGCTTCTTTAGATGTTGCGTACAGTGTGGCTGATGAGTTTGGCCTCGATTTGGATGAGTCACGTAAGATTGCTAAAAAGGTGGCAGAAGCAACAAGGAACTGGGCCAGCGAGGCCGCTCGTCTTGGGGCGAGCAAGGCTGACATCGAAACTATGAGTTCTGCATTCGACCATGATGATCTGAAGCAAGGGCTCAAGGCCAAAGTGGTCAAATAAGCTCCTGCCCCTGATCTTTTTGACGGACTGCAATTGTCATATTAAGTCCGAAATCCTACGTTTTAGTCGTTGTGTTTATTTCATGTCGAAAAAGGCGATGGCTTTCCTCGCTGCTGCGACTTGATCTCGGCTGATTGGGAATATGTTCACTGCTAATTGGGAACGTTGATGTGGCTGATTGGGAATATGTAAGCCGAGTGCTTTCGATTTTAGTATGTTCTGAGTTGCTATTTTTCACCAATTTTTCGTGGCTCATCCGTGGCTCCACCCATGTCAAACGTGTTTTTTGTGTCATTGGTGGTGTTCTTAACCGACTGAAATGACCTAGGTAAGCGACTTTCCGGTTGTTCTTATTGGTCTTATTACCCGGGAGGTACTTCCTATAAAAAAGAGTCAAAATATTAGTATGTTACATAATCGCCTTTCCCCTGTGTGTCCGCTTTAGCGGTTTAACGGATGCACACTTCCACTCGATTTAGAGGTAGGGAGCACCGCTTTGCTATGCAGAGAGCCTCCGGCGTAACAACGGTGCAATAAATTTAGTACTGCTTCTGCGCTGAATGAAAACGTTCAGAATCTTGATGACGTTCTTTTTGATTCGGTAAGGGATGAATAGCGCAAGGCAATGGCGTCTCAAGCGCTCGTGCTCATTGGGACAGAGTCGTTGACTACAATGTGCACAGTATCTATTTCGTAATTGAGGAGTCTATTATGAGCACCGTCACAGCCCGTATTCCGGAAAATGTCGCAGCGAAATTAAACGAGTTTGCCAAGGCTACAAATCGAAGCAAGTCATTTATTGTTGCCAAGGCATTGGAGCAGTTCTTCGAAGAGCAGGCATGGCAAGTTGCGCGGATCAACAAAAGCATTGCCCAGGCCGATGCTGGAGAATTCGCGACTGAAGCTGAAATCAAGGAAGAATTCGCAAAGTGGGGATTAGGCCTTGATGCTGACTAATATTCGCTGGACCTCTAGCGCACGCTCTGCGCTACACGACAAGCTTACCAGGGATATCCAGTCCCATATCCATAATCCGGATGTATTCACTATAGGCATATACCCGGTTGCGCTTTCTGCCGCTGACCTCCTTTACGATCCCGACTCGTTCCAAATTGCGCAGAGAGTTGTTCACTGTCGCATGTGTCTTGCCTGTAGCTTCCACCAGACTGGCCGGAGTGGCAATCGGTTGTGCCAGTAAATCATTGTGAATAGCCTTGGCGGTCTTCTTTGTTTTGCCTAGGCCTTCGATAATTGCTTCATCCTATTTTCTTTCTTAGCATAAAGGTTCTTTTTATTTTAGGATGAGGCATTCGCCTAAAATAACGAATTTCTTTATTTTAGGCGAATGAGAAACTGAAATATAATCACCTCATCTCACTTACTCGTTTTGAAAAAGGTTGATAGCCGCTTGACGAAACAGTCAAGCTTATCACCCAAGCAAGAAGTCAGATTTTCATGGTGAAGCGCATGCTTAATAATGCGCCTAAGAAATGGGGTCATTTCGTTGGACCACTGGCGTAACCGAATGTGGCAGGATCATGCTAAAAGTAGGATGAGATAGTGGTGCTGCTCGTAGATGTTTTCCCTAGGATGGCCTGGAAGGCTCGCTTCAGAAGTAATTTGAAAAAGTATCGCAGACTCCGACCTATTCTTCTGCCAAAACAGCGTGTGCTATAAATTTGGCAAAAGGTTGGATGTCGTTGCTCACGCTCGCTGATTCTAGGGCGGCCATATACTTGTTACGATTATCAACCTTGATCGTTGTCCAGGGATAGCCTCCCGACGAAAGCATCAGATTCATCAAAAACTTAGCCATGCGCCCATTGCCATCGGCATATGGGTGGATATAGCCCAACATCCAATGCCCAAGGATAGCCGACACGATGGGGGAGTCTTCGCTTTCAAGGCGATCAAACATAGTGCTCATGGCATCCGACACTGATCTCTCATTCACGGGGACATGACGTGATCCCTTGATGAAGACCGGATGGTTGCGATAACCAGCCAGGGCCACGGCGTTGAGGATGCCGGACCGCACGTGAGGCGCAAACAAAGCCCTGTACCACGCTCCGTGGTTTCGCCGCGCCACGACTCCGGCCTTCGTCCCTTCCAGCCCCTCTTTTACGTTGTTTTTAACTTTTGTGAAGCACTCCAGATAACCACGACAAGCCAGAGCATTTTTTTTAGTTGCATCCGTGGCGTTCTCATCTGGGTTCCAGCCACCTGAATCAACACGATTGATGAGGTCTTCCGACACCATGTATCCTTCAATGGACAAGGAGTGATATGCGTCATGCGTGTATGCTTCCTCGACAGAAGTCAGGTACTCATCGATGCTCTGAACACCCGGGAGGGCTCTGGACATTCTTCAAGAACAACGGTTCGAGCCTTATTCCATAGGGTGTTTATCCTTCCTACCACCGGGCTTTCTGATTTTGACCAACTCCGAGCAAGCGCCTTGTCATCAAACGGATTGTCTTCCCTGACATTGTGCCCGGCATCTTTCATGGTTGCACAGATTTCATAGGCTACATCTTTCCGGCCCATGTGACGGAAAGCACCGGCAAGTCTTCCCGCAGTTGTCGTACGTCCTTCTTCGAGCAGAGGAGGAAGGACTACAGAGGCGTTTTCGACAGATCCCAGGACAATCTCTGCCGCTGTGGGATGATTTTTGAAAAATAAAGCCGGAACAAGTGCCAATGTCAGAGGTAGGCTGAGCACATTCAAACCGTTGACTACATCGATATCTTTCAGCGTTACTTTGCGTTTTTTGGGGTAAGCAATATCTATCAATTTTACGTTTGAAGGGAGCTCCAGCATGTTCGACTGCCCTTTTCGAGCGTGAACAATAACTTGATACGGGATATTCATGTCCCCGGAGTGGATGAGCAGAGACAGGTCGGGGGAAAGATGCCAGGACTTTGCAAAACGCGATTCGCAATACCGTCTGCAAAACTCCCAAAAACACGAGAACCAAGGTGTAGTATCTCCAGGTGCGGTGTCTGGCGTCGTTGACATGAGCCACCCCTGAATGATCTTTTCCAAATAATTAGCTTGTTCCAGTCTCTCTCTGTGAACTCGTGTCAGTTCCCTCGACCTGATAACTCTCTTGCCATTTTTTTGGAGCTTTCTGAGTTCTCTCAATGAAGCAGCAAGTTTTTCATGTGTAGTAGCCATTGCGTCCTCCGACGAAAATCAAATATGTCTCCTTATGAATACTCGTTTTTTATGCATTACTGAGGATAGTAAATAGTGTTTCTACGCAGGCAACTCTTGCCTCGTTCCGATTCACTATAATGGGCTGTAAGCTCTCTCAGCTTAGTGCCCCTCACTGCCCTCGGAATTTTCTAGCAAGACGGCACAAGAGGCATGAGATTCGCCAAAGCGTAGAGATAGCTTTCGGGGCTCGCAAGTCGTTGAAGCTCAAGGATATTAGTTCTTGATGGCTGCACAGGTGCTTTCTTGGTTACAGTTTAAGTAACTTTTTGGCGACCTTTCGGCACGAGGGTGATTCAATGCTGGTTGCGAGGCATTCTGAAAAGTGAGGAAAGAGATGGTACTACTTCTCTGGATTGACCTGCTTCCCGAAATCTAGACCATTCAAAATGAGAAAATTCTCGTATAGGTTTGTGTAACCAACCGAGGAGGATTTTCCGATGAAGAAGTCCAAGTTCACCGACAGTCAAATTGCCTATATTCTTTGCCAGGCTGAGGAAGGTACATCCGTTGAAGAGGTCTGCCGCAAATCGGGTATATCTGCCCAGACCTACTATCGTTGGCGTAAGAAGTTCGGGGGATTGATGCCTTCTGAGATGAAGCGGCTCAAGCAGCTTGAAGAAGAAAACAAACGTCTCAAAATAATCGTGGCCGACTTATCTCTGGACAAAGAGATGCTTCAGGATGTGCTTCGGCGAAAGCTACGAGGCCTGCTCGGCGCAAGTCGGCAGTAGAGCACATGCAGATTGTATGGCGGGTTAGCGTCAGACGGGCATGCCGTACGTTAAAAGCCGCCAGATCGAGTATCTACTACAAGTCTCGTCGCGACGAGCAGGCAGTTCTCAGGCAACGTATACGCGAGATTGCGGAAACTCGAATTCGCTATGGCTACCGGCGTATCCATGTCCTTCTTGTACGCGAGGGCTGGAAGGTCAACGCTAAGAAGGTGTATCGTCTCTACAAGGAAGAAGGCCTGCAGCTGAGAAACAAGACCCCCAAGCGAAAAGTATCTGCCAAACGCAGAGGAGCTCCTGTTGGAGGTCTCCCCGTTTTCGGGCCCGGCGCTATGCGAGTTTCCGGCCTTTTTGGAGGTCTCCCCGTTTTAGGGCCCATCGCTATGCGAGTTTTCGGCTCTTTTCTGGTTCATCCATGCCGGGCAATTGCCCGGCATGGATGGCAAATTCAAGCGGCGTCAGATTGCCCAGCGATGTGTGAGGACGACTCACATTATAGTCTTCATGCCACGCGTCGATCTTACGCCGTGCATCGTCAAGAGACAAGAACCAGTTTACATTCAGGCATTCGTCTCTCAAGCGCCCATTAAATGATTCAATATATCCGTTATCTGTGGGCTTTCCTGGTCTTGAAAAATCCAAAACAACGTTGTGTTCATAGGCCCATTTGTCTAGGGCCTTGGATGTAAACTCTGGACCATTGTCACATTTGATCCGGCCCGGAAAGGATCGATTTTTTGCAATATTTCCCAAGGTCTCAGCCACCTGATCTCCTGTGATCCCTTGATCTGCTTCGATGGCAAGACATTCACGTGTGAAGTTGTCTACCACGGTCAGCAATTTAAGCCTTCGGCCATCGAACAGAGCATCACTCATGAAATCAATTGACCAGATTTCATTGGTCTCTTTGGCACATTCTACACGTTCTCTGTGAGCTGCGCTTACAATTCGCTTAGGACGTTTACTGCGAAGGGTAAGCCCTTCTTCCCGATAGAGTCGGTAAACGCGTTTGTGGTTGATTTGCCAGCCTTCACGAAGCAATAGGACATGAATACGCTTATAGCCGTAACGCACTCTTGTGGCGGCTATTTATGAATGCGCATACGCAATTCTGCCTGGTCATCAGTTTTGAGCTGATAATAGTACAAAGATCTGGAGATACGTACCACTCTGCATGCATTGCGAACGCTCACATCGTAGTTGCACCTGAGTTTATCCACCAACTTGCGACGACGAGCAGGCTTCAAAACTTTTTTGACAGCACATCCTCGAGCATGACCTTGTCGAGGCTTAGGTCTGCGACAAGCCTCTTCAGTTTACGGTTCTCTTCCTCAAGCATTTTCATTTTACGAAGCTCTCTGGTTCCCATTCCGCTATACAGCTTCTTCCAGCGGTAAAAGGTCTGCTCACAGATGCCCATTTTACGGATAACTTCCTTGACAGGTGTACCGTGCTCCGCTTGGCGAAGTGCAAATGCAATTTGTTCTTCAGTGTACCTTGATTTTTTCACGACGAAATCCTCCTGCTTTTGGATAATTCATTTCGCCGGAAAACTCACATTCTGTTTGGACCTAAATCACGGGAGAACGTCATATCACCTCATTTTGACTCAATTTATATTTATGATTATTATTGGCATAAGATTAATTTAAGACAACTATTTTGGGCGTAATTATGAAAAAGAAACTACCCATCTCTGTTCGTAGCGGACTTAAAAAGCTTGGCGAGTCTTTGAAAAAAGCAAGGCTCCGGCGACGGTTAAAAATGGTAACTGTTGCAGATCGAGCTGGTCTCAGCCGTGAGACTTTGGCAAAAATTCAAAAAGGTGATTCGGGGGTGAGCATAGGGAGCTATGCCGCCGTCATCTTTGCTCTTGGTTTGGGTGTAAACTGGATGGGACTGGCTGACATATCTGAGGACAAGGTGGGACAGGCCTTGGATGAAGAGCGCGTTCCACGTCGCGCTAGATATGTAAAGGCATAGGAGGTCGCTGTGCTTATTTCATGTCGCAAAAGGCGGTAGCCTTTATTTGTGTTGCGATTTGCTTTCGGCAGGTTTGAGGGCTCGGCTGATTGGGAATGTATTCACGGAAAATTGGGAAAGTTATTTTTGAAAATCGGGAAAGCTGCTTTAGAATATCGGAAAGGTATTGCCGGATGTAATTGCTTTTACCGTGTGCAGTTTGGCAGTTTTCTATCCGATTTTTCGTGGCTCGTCCGTGGCTCCACCTGTGTAAAACGTGCTTTTCGTGTCATCTGTGCCGTTCTTAACTCCCTGAAATGACGTAGGTAAGCTACTTTCCGGTTGTTCTTATTGGTCCTGTCACGCCGGAGGCCGCGAGTTCGAGTCTCGTCGGCTCCGCCACTAAAAGATCAAGGACTTACATGAAAATGTAAGTCCTTTTTCTTTGGTTGAATATGCATGTTCCCCGCAGTATTCCCCGCAGAGGGGATGCTTTTCGGGATAGAAGTTGTGGATCGCCAACTGAGGGGGGGAGTCCCTGTTTAGGTGGTGTCTAATCTCATGATAATTTTCATAAGGATAAGCAAGTTTTGTCAATCTCAGCATAATGTGAAGTATTATCCCGATAAAAAAATGCAAGAAACTTTAGGAACCCAGGTGGCCTACACTGGCTCCATAGGCTACCCACACTGTGTATAGTTTATTATAGGCCGTAGTTCTTTTTCTTCCCAATTTTTTTATTGTTAATATGGATAACGAGAGCTTCATGTCCACGATTCTCTCGACTTATTGGTTTTCAAAGGAATTGTGGGTTGGAAACTATGCTTTCTGGACTCAGAATATTGGGTTCGGCATGCCCCAGCCATTCAGTCAGTACCTTTGGTTTCACCCTTTGATGCCACTGTTTGGAGTGGCCCCCATGCTCGCGACGGTTCTGTTCTACATCATACATCTTATCTTGAGTTGCTACGGAATCTGGTTGTTGGGGAAAGAGTTCAAATTCACCCCTGGCATTGGTCAACTTTGTTGTTTTACTTATCTTCTGTCTAGTTCCTGTATCAACTATACCCTAATGGATTTTTGGCCGAGCGTATTTCTTACATGGGCGATGTTGCCTTTTATCTTCCTTTTTCTGCTTCGTTTGTTGCAGGCTGAAGATGTTCGTTGTCGAGTACTCAATTCCCTTGCATTAGGCTTGGTCGTCGGGTTCGATGCGATTAATTCTCACGCTGGAGTCTTTGCTACATATGTCGTGAGCCTTGCCTTTTTTGCATTTTTTCATGGGAAGAAGGTTATATTGCGCATACCCCATTTGGCACTTGCAGGTGTCGTTGCCATTGGAATTGCCGCTTCAAAAATATTCTATCACAATGAAGAGATGATGCTTTTCGCAAAGGGAGCATCCAGAACATTTATCTCTGTTGATTTTTTTTCTATCAAGTACATTGCTGGGACAATCCTAGGCCCGCTTTGTCTAAGCCTTGGCTCATTTCGTATTGTCTGGTTCGGGACAGTTTTCCTGATCTTGGCTATTGGAGCTGCTGCTAGATCTTTTCAATCCAAAGACGTTTCAGCGCGGGCCTTTGCGCTTTTGTTTTTCATAAGTCCTTTCCTTATCAACTTGCCGCAGGAGTTTGCATTTAATGTCATTGCGTGGCCAATAGCGTTCAGGGATCCTGCGATCATAGCTGGGATCCTTTTGGCTGGAATTGCTTTGGAAAGGCTGAAAGCCTCTGATAAACCACGTTTTAGTAAGCTGGTTGGAGGTCTTTCGCTGTTACAGGTAATGATTCTCGTCGTTTCGGTTGCTCCTATTTGGCTATATACCGTGTCTGTGGCAAAAGATGAGCTGTCAGCATGCAGCGGGTCTGAACAGTTGTCCGGGCATGCAAGTGTAAAAAAGCTCTCCTTGCGGTCTGATTTCATTTGTTGGTTGGATGGTGCGGTAGCAGACAAGGCGGGGAGGCTTTATTACTCTCCGGGGGTTGCCTCTGCGGCAAACAAGTATCCTAATGCGATTCAGATAAAGAGAAACGCTCTTGCTTATCACGGTTTTAAAGTTGTTCCCGGATATTTTAAAGGGATTTTCTATAACAACTTTTATCCGAGTTCCAAATTGATGCATGGTCTTTTGTTGCCTCAGGATTATTTGATGAATAATTCTGATTCATTGGATGTTCTCGCTATACGATATGTTCTTGCATTGGAAGGTGAATCCGTGGCTAAAGGGCTTTCGTCAATATCTAGTTTTCATCAGCCACTCTTTCCCGGCTTCACTTTATATGAAAATTCTGATGCATGGCCGGAAGCGGTTTTGCTTGATACTAGCAAGCCGGGTACGCTTGCCAGACTGGATGAGTGTGAACACGATCAAGCTCTTTGTGCGGACTATAGTCCGCTTTTGAGTCTGAGAAAGGATGACGGAGTTGTCGTTGAGAACCTCGGCAGTGATTCAATGAGTATCAGTTTGAAATCTCAGGAGACCCCGTCTGTTCTCATGGCTACTGTCGCATATAGATCAGATTGGGTTGCATATTCTCTCCCCGCCAAGCAGTCTCTGGAGGTGTCGAGTCTGTTTGGTGGTTTTATTGGAATACAGATTCCTCCACAGACCGAACAATTGATGCTCGTTTACCGTCCTGTGACGAGAATTGTTTTTGATTCGATTTCGTGGATAGTGTTGTTTGGTGTCACTGGTGTGTATTTTGTACTGAGGTTTAAGTGGCAAGCTCGCAGGTCGAACTAAACTGCGCGGCAAGTCCAAACGAACTCTGCTATCGGTTCAAGATGGGAAATGAGCATTAAACAGGGAGCAAAATCTGTCTGAACTTTCCGCGTATGATACGTGGACATTCGTCGCTAGACATAAAGACGCCAGCCGAAGTGTTTTTCGCAAGTCAGAGTCTACACTGACAGTGGTTGCTGCCATTGCTCCGCTCCGCCCTAACTGGCTGGGCTACACTCCACGACAGCAGCAGAAAGGACCAGGAATAAAGGCGTGCAGGTTCCACCTAAAATTAGGCGATCCGTGGTTTAAGAATGGGCTAAGGCGTAGTTTGACGGTTCGTAGGTATGAGTATATTAAACTTTAGCCGTTAGTCTTTATATGCATATTCTGCTTAGTAATGAATAATGAGAGTTTTTAGTGTCTTTTATCGAACTGCCTATAAATTATGATAAAATTCAGGCCGTACTGTTTGATATCGATGGCACCATTTATTCTCAAAAACGATTAAGGCGTCGACTTGTGGTTTCCCTTGGATGGAGTTTGATTATCGGGAAGTTGAGTCTTAAGGAGCTGTCGATCATTTCTTTGTTCAGGAGAAATCGAGAAAGGCATATTGGGAGTATTGGTGTCCATGAAGTACAAAAAATGGAGTTTCATAAAGTCGCAGAAGAGCTAGGCGTCACAGAAGAAGTGGTATGCGATTGTATTAGGTACTGGATGTTTGAATACCCTCTTCCTATTATTAGGCAGTATCGTTTTTCTAACATTCTTGAATTTTTGGAGTTGCTGGAAAGGCGTGGAGTGAAAGTAGGTTTTTTTTCTGATTATCCTGTGCGCGACAAATTACAAGCACTTGGAATGGCGAATATGGTTGGGCTTTGTTCAACAAGTCCTGGTGTCGACAGTCTGAAGCCCGACCCCAAGGGGTTGATCGCACTTTGTAGGCAGCTTGAAGTGGATCCAAAAGAGTGCTTGTATATTGGCGACAGGGTGGAATTGGATGGTGAATGTGCAAAGCGAGCCGGGATGCCATACCTCATAATTGGGGGGAAGCGCGGTATAAATACTTCTTTCAGTTCCTACGAACAGTTGGTTCGAGTTTTTTCTCAAAACATGTAGCCGTTGTAATACTTATATAATAATGCACTCATATGGTTCATGTCCTATTTGCGGATGTCATAGCTTCGATTTCTCCTATTCTGTTACGGACACTAATCAGGGCGTAGCTGGCAGTTGGGATGTTCTTGTTTGCAAAGATTGCAAGCTCGGGGTTTTATCTCCGCGACCTACATCAGAAGATATCCCCGGCTATTATGGCGATAGCTTTTATACTACTGACTCCAAACGGTTTTCAGGTGGAGTAGAGTCGATTCGGGGTGTCCTCAATCGCTATAAAGCTTGGCGTCTCAAAAAACATCTTCCATCACCAGGCAAGTTGTTGGATTTCGGTTCGGGGGCCGGGCATTTCGGAAGCGCAATGTCCTCTGCAGGGTGGGATGTTTCTTGCGAGGATATTTCTTACTCTACTGAATGCTCACGGCTTAGGATGGATGGAGAACAACCTCTGCTAGACTATCCAAATGACTATTTTGACGTTGTTACACTTTGGTATGTTATTGAGCACATGTTGGATCCGCGCGGAACGCTTCAAGAAGTTAGACGTGTGCTCAAGCCTGATGGAACCCTCGTGCTTTCGCAGCAAAATTTCTCCAGCTTTCAGGCTCATGTTTTTGGTCCGCGCTGGCTCATGTTAGACCCTCCACGACATGTATACCAATTTTCTCCCGACAATCTAAAAAAACTAGTGGTTCAGGAAGGCTTTGCTGTTCAAGGGGTTGACCATCATTGCCTGGAGATGGGGACTTTTACGATTTTGCAAGGTATATTGAACTGCATATTTGGCAATTCCAATGCGTTATTCAAATTGTTAAAAAATCGTCAACTGTCCAATACGTCACAAGCTGCTAAAAATGAGAAGCTTGCTGGATTGGGCAGTTTGATTCTGACGCCAATCCTTCTCCCTGTTGCTGTTGCTGCTTATTTTGTCTCTGTGTTCGTCGGGTCAGGAGATCTTTTTACATTGTATTTACGCAAGGCTGACGAGCCATGACATGTATGATGGTTAATTGTGGAGAATTGTCGGCATAAGTGGTGTTCCGTCAGGCAAATGGTACAGTCAAAATCTATGACTTGTCTTGTCTTGCTCGTTTTGGAGAAATGACTGAAAAGGACAACGAAAGTGATGTCTGAAAGCTCTAAGGTAAAAGGGACAATGTGCCGTTGCGCTGTGGTTGTGCCACCTGTGGTCGCACATAACCTTGATCCGCATACCGGTATTCCTTTCATGCCGCATATGGGTGCTTCGCTTGCAGGAGTATTGCGAGAGATTGGCCATGACGTGCAGGTTGTTGATTGCTTTGGTGGCAATTCTCATTCTCGCGAAATGCATGGCGAATTCATGTTTCTTGGTCTTTCTGCTGAGATAGCTGCCTCTCTTGTACATGATCAGACACAAGTGTGCTTCATTTATTGCCGCCAAATGTCTGAAATGGCGGCAGCAAAAAAAGTTGCACAATTCATCAAAGCTGCGCACCCATCAATAAAAATATGCTTTTTTGAAAATATTCAAGCGGTTACTTCTTTTTCATTCAAAGATGTCACTGGTGATTTGTTCGAGAGTCCGTGTGATTTGCTCATCATGGGGGAACCGGAAGATCGAGCTAAGGATATTGTCGAAAGATTTTTAACGAACTCTGGTTTCAAGGATATTCTCGGTGTAGCTTATAAAGAAGGCTCAACGATTAAACTGACAGAGGCCTCACCGTATAATAGAAATCTGGACGCGTTGCCGTTGCCCGCTTGGGATATCTTCCCTCTTGATGGATATTGGAAGGCCGGGTTTTCTCATGGACCAGTGGGGAAGGAACGCTTTCTTCCACTGCTGACATCGCGTGGATGCCCTTATAAATGTAAATTTTGTCTGGCTCCTCATGTTAATAATACGTGGCGTGCTCATTCCGCCAAAAGAGTTGTTGATGAGATTGAGCATTTTTACAATCTAATGCAGGTGACGGATTTTCATATTTCTGATCTTAACCCGACTGTAAATGAAAAGCGTATTCTAGAAATTTGTGACCTGCTGATAGAGCGTAAACTCCCAGTATCTTGGAAGCTGGCTCAAGGAACGAAGATAGAAACGTTGTCTTCGCCAGCTACTCTAGAGCGTATGGCCGAGGCAGGCTGTGTTTATATATCATTTTCGCCTGAAAGTGGGTCCAAGAGAATGCTTGAATCGGTCGGAAAACCTTTTGACTATGAGCATGCACTTCGTATGACTGCGGCTATGCATAGGCTTGGTATTCGCAGTCAGGCATGTTTCATCAGCGGACTACCTGGAGAAACTGAGGCTGACAGGTTGAAAACAATTGTCTATATGAAAAAGCTTGTGAAGGCCGGATTGGACGAGATTAATGTTCCGATCTTCACTCCGGTTCCCGGCTCAGAGTTTGAAAAAGCAATTGAAGGTTATTCAACCCGAGCCCAGATTACTTTTTCCCCTACCTGGCGAAAAGATTACTCTGAGGCCCATGCCTTCCGAATGAAGATGTACCGTACTTTTTTCCTGTGGAAGTTGTTGCACCCTCGTAAGGTTTTTCGTGAAATATTTGGTTTTCTTACAGGAAATTTTGAAACAAAGATGGAGATGTCCTTTTATAAATTAATCAAGCTGCATGCCATTCGCTGGGCTCCGTGGCTATTTTCATGATCTATAATGAAGACATACGATACTAGGAGATTAAATGCCTTTTTTCCGTCCGCCTGATCCCTTATCTAACAACAGCTTTTATAGTGGAATGATCTCAGGAGCTTTAGGTGGGTATATTTGGGGCAAGGAGAAACGGTTTAATCCTGATCGTCTTGTAGAATCCCCATCCCTGAAGAAACATTTTATCGACATTCTTGCTCGTCATTTGTCCGCTGAAGAGACAGTCCTTGATATTGGATGTGGGTGCGGAACATTTACCCCGTTTATTTCCCCTATTTGTGATCAGTATGTTGGCATGGATATATCATCAGATCTTCTGTTGTCTTGCAGAGGCGTTGCTCGGGATTATGACTTGAATAATGTGACTCTCACCAATGGAAGTGCAGATTGCTTGCCATTTGCTTCGAATTCTTTCGATAAATTGGTTGTTGTTGACGTAATTCATCATATTTACAATTTGGAAGCAGCGATTCATGAATTCAGAAGGGTTCTCAAGCCCGGCGGACGGGCACTTGTATTTGAACCCAATAAACTCAATTTTGCTTTAGCATTACTTTGTCTTTTTGATCGAAACGAGTGGGGAGCTCTGGGGCTGGGCAGTAAGGCTGCATACCGCAAATTGTTTTCACCATATTTTAAAATTTGCAAGTTGGAATATAACGGATTGCTCATAGGTCCTGATTCAAAGCTAGGGCGCAGTATGGTTGATACTGTCAATTCTCAATGGGGAAAGGTGCTTCTTCAGTGGTTGAACCCGAAGTTGTTCATGGTTTTTGAAAAGGAAGCCTAGCCATGCCCTCAAAATCCGAAATCATATGTCGTTTGTGCGGTTCCCGTAAGCTGAATTTGGTTCAAAAAGGATCAAAGGATTGTAACTCTCTCAACAGTGAGAGCTTTGCAATCACAGATTCAAATTACGGAGAGATCACTGATCTATATCAATGTGAAGACTGTGATCTCTTGCAGTGCCACGGAATTAATGATCTGAATTGTTATTATGAAAGCCTTGTTGATAAAGACTATGAGGCGGGCCGTAAGGAACGGTCTATACAGCAAATGAAAGTCCTTGAAATACTTTGTGGGTACAAATCTTCCGGAAGGCTGTTAGATGTTGGAGCAGGGAGTGGAATTCTTGTTGAGCAAGCCCTGAAAATGGGCTTTGAGGCTGAAGGGGTTGAGCCGTCTCGGTGGCTTGTGGAAAAGGCTTTGGAACGTAAATTGATAGTTCACAATGCCATTTTCCCATCAGAAAAAATTACTTCGAAGTATGAAGTAATAACGTTAGTGGACATTATTGAGCACGTTGACAATCCTGTTGAGGTCCTTTGCGCAGCACGTAATTTGCTGACCAAAGATGGTATTGGTGTCGTTGTTACCCCTGATGTTGATTCTTTTTTTGCTAGATTATTGAAGCGTAAATGGTGGCATTACCGCATTGCTCATGTTAATTATTTTTCTTTGTGCACAATAAATATGGCTTTGAGACAAGCAGGATTGGAGTCGTTGGCGGTCTTCCGACCCAAGTGGTACTTCAGTGCATCATATCTTGCCATAAGAGTGATGCAGTACTTCCCTAAGTGTTTGAGGTTTACTCCTCCATCATTTTTGAACAAGATAATTATACCGTTAAATCTGTTTGATTCTTATATGATCATTTTCAGGAGACGTGATGGGCTATAAAAAATATAGGGGCTGTACCAGATAACTCCTCTGGGTTATCAGTATGGCAATGCGAAAAAGTCGTCTGAGTAAGGAAAAGCAG
>JAEINO010000092.1 GCA_016342345.1 Pseudodesulfovibrio sp.
GTCATGGTTTCGCTGAGGCTGTTGCGTTGTTCTTCCGCTCCTTCGATGACCGTATTGAACTGAGTGGAGAGATCCTCGGATTTGCAGGTCATGGTCTCGGAAACCTGGACAGCCTTTTTGGCTACGTTGTTCATGCGGTCGAGTAGCATGTTGAGTTGCGACATGTGGTCTTGTACCCGCTGCAGGGTCATGGTTGCCTTGTCGGCCTGTTTTTGAGCCGTTGCCGTGTTTTGCTCAGAGAGTGTCAGGCCGTTCTGGATGCTTAGCCTCATGGCTTCCATGGCACTCTTGAGTCGTTGGAATCTGCCGATGAACCGGCCTTCTATGTGGGCGTTCAGGTTCCCTTTGTCCACCTCCAGAGCGAATTCGGTCAGCTTCAGGAGCGGAATGTTCACATCCCGTCTGAAGAACCAGAGGAAGAATACGGCCACGATAAAGGCGACAATCACGTTGGCAATGGAGGTTCTGATCAGGGTGGCGATGATGTGATTGTGGAAGAAGTCGCGTTCCAGTGCCACGGAAGTGGCAATGTCGTCGATGTAAATGCCCATGCCAATGATCCAGCCCCAGGGCTTGAAATGCTGCACGTGGGAGAGTTTGAGGAAGCGTTCCCTGGAGACTTTTCCGTCTTTTCCCGGCTTGGGCCATGCATAAGTGACAAACCCTTTGCCGGTTTTGTCCGTTGCTTTGACCATGGCCGAGAACAGGTTCATTTTCCCGTTGGTCCTGATTGGATCGTTTCCCTTTCCTGCCTGGAACTGAGTGGCGCAGTTGTATGTGGGGTTATCCAGCTTTTTGCCGTCCAGGGCAGGGGCCGTTGGGTGCATGATCATCGTCGGTACAGGGGAGGTGTCGTCATTGATCCAGAAATATCCCCCATCTGGCAGGCGCATTTTCCCTATGGCTTCCAGGGCTTCCGTTTGCATCTGGGATTCGACGTCTTCGAGCCATGCTCCGGTGCCAAGGACCCAATCCAGGCCGGGCAGCAGGCGGACATAGGATATCTTGGGTTTGGGCTTGTTCTCTCCCGGCTTGGCCCACAGGTAGCTGACCACGCCTTCACCCTTTTTCTTGCAGACTTCGACCATTTCGTTGAAGAGGAATGTCCCGGCCTTGTCCCGAAATTTGGAGAGATCCTTGCCGTTTAGCGCGGGGTTGACGGGGTGCATGATCATGACTGAGCGCATGTCGTTGATCCAGACATAGTTGTCGTTGTCATAGCGTGCGCCGGAAACCATCTCGGCAATGGCCTGCTTCAACTCGGCCTTGTCCATGGTGTCCTTGTATTGTTCGTAATAGCTTTTTGCCTGGGTATATACCGCGTCCAGAACGTTTTTCAGTTCGTCTCGTTTTTTTTGCTTGAGTTTTTCCATGTTGCGGGATTCGTCGTAAAATCGTTTGATGGTCGTGTATCCGACAGACACGAGATTTTCGAGTTCGTTCCTGCTGCGTTGATAGATGGTGTTTTCCGTCCGGGCGGCACTGCTTTGGGCGAAGTCGCTCAGGCTGACGTAGAAATAGGTCATGTTCAGAACCGTGGCCAACAGGAGCATGCCGATCAGGAAGCAGATGATTCGGTTCTGGACGGTGTTGAAAAAACGCATGTTCGATCTCCCTGATATGACATGTGGGACTGACAATATCGCAATCGGGCCTTCGCCAACAGTCTGCTTGCGGATAAAGCTACTCTGTCTTGAATCTCAAACTCCCGAGACTTTTTCAGTCTTAAAAGAATAAAAAGGCATTGTAGTTTGGTCAATTAGAATCGTTAAATTGTATTGATGCTCAAAGCAAAAGTCGAAATTGGCTTGCGTGAACTTGCCATTTTCATGGGTTTCCGTATCGTTGCATGTAGGTCAATCAAGGAGGGCTGATGGACTATCAGGGGATGATCATACGACCGCCCAGTGAGGCCGAGAGCATCCTTCTTCAGGTGACTCTGGGGTGTTCTCACGGCAAGTGCGCTTTTTGTGGTGCATATCAAGGCAAGCGGTTCGGTTTCAAGGACCGTGAAATAGTGCAGGCTGATATTGAATTTGCCGCCCGTCACTGCTCTCGGCAGCGGCGTGTGTTTCTGTGCGATGGGGATGCCATGATTCTTCCCAGGAAAAGGCTTGTCGAGATTCTGGCAGCCATTGGTACAAGTCTTCCCTGGGTGACTCGTGTCGGTACGTACGCCAGTGCAAAGAGTCTGCGGCTCAAGTCCGATGCCGAGTTGCAGGAACTCAGGGAAATGGGATTGGGCATTGTTTATATGGGGCTGGAGTCCGGCGACGATGCAATACTCAAGAGCATGGGCAAGAACGGTGATTCGGCTTCCATTGTGGAGCAGGGCAGGCGGGCCATGCGGGCCGGATTCAAGCTCAACGTGACGGTTATCAATGGCTTGGGTGGCGTGGAGCGGTCCCTGATTCACGCTCGGGAGACGGCCAGGGCCTTGAGTGAGATGGACCCCGATCAGATTGGCGCGCTCAGCCTGATGCTCGTGCCGGGCACTGTGCTGCACGACAGGTGGGAACGTGGGGAATTTGTCCTGCCTGATGCCGAGGGCATATTGATAGAGCTGCGTGAAATGCTGGCCGGATTGAACCTGACGCGCGGGCTGTTTCTGGCCAATCATGCCTCCAATTATCTGCCGCTCAAGGTGCGGTTGCCCTCGGGCAAGCAGGCCGCCCTTGCCGAGATAGAACAAGCCCTTTCAGGCGAGACTTCTCTCAAGTCGGAGTCCTTACGGCGTCTTTGATTTTGTCATCTGACAGTCAAATCATGCGATACTGGTTGCCTTAACCCCTTTTTTCTGCAATTTTGGTGACAATTGTACATGTCCCTTTTCCGGGAGTTGCATGAAAAAAGATCACCGAAAATCCAGAGAAGAACTCGTGCAGGAGCTTGCAGATGCCAGGGAATCCTTTTCCCGGCTTGAGCGGCGCATTGCTCTGCATAATGCCGAAGCATTGGGCGGTGTGTTTGAGCATCATCTGGACGTTGTTCTCTACATTGACGCCGTGACCGGTTCCATTCTTTGGGTCAATCGGGCGGCCATCGAGTTTTATGGTTACACGCGCGATGAACTGATTTGCATGCATGTTTCCGATCTCAACATCCTTGATCGCAGGGAAATCCACATTCTCATGCAGCAGATTCGCGAGCGGACTCGTAGTCGGTTTCATTTTACCCATCGGTTGAAAAACCGTGAATTGCGGAATGTCGAGGTCTACAGTGTTCCCATTGAATTGGGAGGCCGTGAGGTCCTCTGTTCCTTTGTCCGGGACGTGACCGGAGTGACTGAAAGCAGGGTGTCACTGGAAAAGAATGCGGCCATGCAGGACACGGTCCTTTCCGCCATGGATATAGTACCATTTTATTGTCATAATCGGGCGGACTATGAACTGATATACGTTGGAGCCAGTGTCGAGGCTGTGACCGGGTTTTCCCCGAAGATCTTTTACAGGGATTCAGTGCTTTGGAGGTCGCGTATCCATCCGGGAGATGTGGATAAACTGGTGGGACGTTTTGGTCGGCTGGCAACCACCGGGTCGACTCGGTGCGAGTATCGCTGGAAGGTGGAGGATGGGTCCTATAGATGGTTTTCACTGTCCATGCGGCTTGTGCCATGTGACAATTCGGATGAAATTGATTGCATTGCCGGGTTGTTTTGGAACATCGATAAGCGCAAACGGACGGAAAAGGCACTTATTGAACGAGAGGAGCGGTATCGCACTGTTGCTGATTTTGCCCATGACTGGGTGTTCTGGATCGGATCGGATGGGGAGTTCCTGTATGTGTCTCCTTCGTTTGAGCGGGTTACAGGCTACAAACCGAGTGAGTTGAAAGGGAATGCATCGCTTTTGTTTGAATCAATTGTTCATCCCCAGGATCGGGAAAGAGTTCGTTCCATCATTCTGGACGGAATGCTTTCCGAAGACCCGTTGTCGTTTGATTTTCGTATTGTGACAAAAGAGGGTGAAATCCGCTGGATCGATCAGGTTTCTCAGGCTGTGCAGGACGACAAGGGTGATCCTTTTGGTCGCAGGGCAAGCAACCGCGATATCACGGAACTCAAGGAAGCCATGCAGGCCCTCAAGGACAAGAACCAATTTATTGATTCCATAATGGATAACGCTCCTGCCTCCATTTATGCCAAGGATGTGGACGGGCGATATCTGTTTGGCAACGCCCGGTTTATGGGTTTTACCGGTAAGCCCCTTAATGAGGTGCTGGGCAAGACGGATTTTGGTCTTTTTGACAATGATGTGGCCGAATTGTTTTGCAGGGGTGATGCGCATGTAGTGTCCTCGGGTGAGGCTTCCTTAGAGGATGTGGATGTGGTGCGTAATGGCCGGAGCGAGCATTGGACTTCTTCCAAGTTCCCACTTGTGAACGCCGGAGGAGACGTGCTCGGCGTATGTGGAATCTCTCTTGATGTCACGGAATGGCGTGAAGCCGAGGCAAGTCTGCGACGCTTGACGCGGGCTGTGGAGCAGAGTCCTGTTTCCATCGTCATGACCGACGTCAAAGGGTGTATCCGGTTCGTCAACCCGTATTTCTGTGAGGTCTCAGGCTATACCGAGGCCGAGGCCCTGGGGCGTGATCTTGGGTTCATGCTTGCCAGTGAGGATGCGGGTTTTTACGCTTCCATATGGGAAAAGGTCATGCGTGGCGAGGATTGGCACGGTGAAATTCGTAACCGGACCAAGGCTGGTGGAATATTGTGGGAAAACACATCCATTTCGCCTGTGCGAGACAGTCGGGATCGGATCATCAATTTTGTGGCGGTCAAGGATAACATCACCGAAAGGAAGCGGTTGGAAAGGCTGGAAAGGGATGTTGAGCACATCGTTCGACATGATTTGAAATCGCCCATGATGTCGTTCATATGGGTGCCGAAGATGTTGCGCAGGGCAGACAACATAACTGAGGAACAGGCTGTTCTTTTAGGGGATCTGGAGCAGTCGGCCCATCGGTTGTTGAAGATGGTCAACCTGTCGCAGGACATATTCAAGATGGAAGAGGGGACATATTCCTTTGTTCCCGAAGATTTGAACATTCTCCGGGTTATCCATAACATTCTCCGTGATCTGGATAAGACAATTCGGGCCATGAGGGTCAATGTGGAAGTTTTTGTGGCTGACAGGCGTGTCGCTGATCAGGATTGTCTGGTTGTCCGAGGTGAGGAACTTCTGTGTTATTCCATGCTGTCAAATCTGATCAAGAATGCGGTGGAGGCTTCTCCCAAAGGTGGCGTGGTGACAGTGTCCTGTCGCTCGGAGGAGTATTCCGTCATTTGTATTCATAACGAATTCCATGTGCCCGAGGAGATCCTGGAAAGCTTTTTTGAAAAATATTCCACCCAGGGCAAGAGATTTGGTACCGGACTCGGTACATATTCGGCACGACTCATTGCCGAAACCCAGGGCGGGTTCATCGACATGCAAAGTACGAAAGAGGATGGAACAAACATCACGGTTACTTTCCCGGCCAGTCCGGCATGTCCCGGAGATGACGGCTCCTAGCCGGTTGTTCGAGATTTGTATTTTGCCCGGGTTACGAATTCTTTTACCACACAAAGACTCCGTCCTTTATTATGTGAATAGGGTCGGACAGTACTCCCAGATTCATGAGAGGGTCGCCTTTGACCATCAGGATGTCCGCAGTCATGCCCGGGGCAAGTACTCCCCTGTCTGTGAAACCACAGGCCATGGCGCTGATCGCTGTGGCGGATTCGAGGATTTCATTGTTGCTGATCCCTGACATGGCAAGCAGATTCATTTCGCGAAGGGGCATGCCTGCCTCTGTGCGTCTGTACGGGAAGTCATTGCCAAGGGCGAGGCGTCCACCCATGGCGGCATAGGCCCTGACCGGCTCATGTAGTTCCGGTCCGTTCCAGACGGAGCGGGACAGGACATCCAGGGTCGGGGTGAGGATGACGCTGTCGTGCGCCATGCGTTCAAGAAGGGATTGGTAGTATGGGATGGGTTCAACCTTTCCGTTGGTCCTGTGGAGTACGGACCTGAGTTCCTGTCCGGTATTCCAGCGGTGTGGGACGTGTTCCACTGTATGCACCCCTGCATCAAGGGCAGGCTCCAAACCGGAGAGGTCTTCCACGTGGCAGCGGATGACCAGTCCTTTTTTACGGGCTTCCGAACAGATGGACGCGGCCGTGACAGGGTCGAAACAGGGCCATGCCTTGGGCATTGGGCCTGGCTCAAACGATATCTTGATCATCCCGGCCCCGAGGTCGGATAATCGCATGACAGCATCACGTCCCTCTTTTGCCGATCGTATGATCATGGCATGTTCCGGGCTGTGAACGGGCAGGGGATATCCTCCGGGCGGAGTGAGCATGGGGCCTGCCATGGCTGCCGTGGCCGTGGTGCCGGGTGGGGAGTCGGCTAGCAAGGGCATGGCTGTCAGTGGAGATGCGGTATCCCCGATGGCAGTGACGCCATGTCTGAGCCAGCGTTGGCTTCTTTCTTCAGGGGAATGCATTCTGTGGCAATGGGCATTTATGATGCCGGGCAGAATGGTTGCATTGGAAGGGGCAACAATGGGGCGGTCCGTGACTTTTGAGGCCGGGACAATGGCTTCGATATGGCCTTTGTCCACAAGCACGGCGTGGTTTTTCAGCGGTGGTGTGCGGTTGCCGGGAAGCACGTTTCCAACGAGCGCGTATCGTTCCGAAGGCAGGACCGATCCTCGGGCCGGTCCAGTGGGCGATGCAAGCAAGGCCAGACCGGTCATTGATGCAAGAAATTCACGCCTGGAAATGGACATTTTCACTCCCTGGATATTGCCCAGGAAATCATTGAACCAGAATGATGGGAGATGACGTCCTGCCGGGGGGCGTTATTGGACCAGCTCGTTCTCAGGTTCCGAAGAGAAGAATGCATCAGCCCAGGTAAAGGCATGCTGGTAACTCACGGCCACGGTTCCAGGCAGGAGATTGAGGGCCTTGGCCTTGGCACCGACTTCGTCCCAGTCCGAGCTTTCGATGGCCTGGGCCAGGGAAAGCCATGGGGAATACTGGTTGGTTGCCCCGCACAGAGCTTCCTTTATCTTGTTGTCCACGGGCAGATGCTTGACGATGTCATTCATTTTGGTGTCAAGCAGGGCGTCAAGCAGGGAGAAAAGGCCGAGCATGAACAGCTTGTCGGATTCCTCCTCGTAACCGCCTCCCAAGGCTGCGGTTTCAAAGAGTTTGGCCCTGTGGGCGGAAAGGTAGGAGAGTTCCTGACTTTTGGCCGAAGGCGTCATGTCCGTCAGGATAATCAGTCGCAACCAGTTGCGGATGGGTTTCCATCCAGCCAGCACAACGGCCTGTCGGATGGAGGTGACCGTGGTGGCAAAACTGAAGTTGGCTGAATTGAGAAAATTGAGCAAACGATAGCTGATGGCGACATCGGCCTCAATGGCCGGGGCCAGTGCATCGAAATCGGGTTCGTCTTTTTCGATGATTTCGAAAAGTTTGAGGCGGGTGATTTCCGAAGAGGTTATCTTGCGTCCGCTTTCGGTCGGGGGGCGTTTGAAAAAGAAACCGTGGAACAGGGAAAATCCGGCTTCCTTGGCAAGAGCCAGATCGTCGGCTGATTCAACCCGTTTGGCTATCAGTCGGGCAGAGCCGAGCTTTTTGCCTTTGGCAGCTATGAAGGTGAGGTCGGTTGCGTCCTTGCCGTCCATGTTGACAAGCAAGACATCGGCAAGTTCAGCCAGTTTTTCGCAACCCGGTTTGCCTTCAAAATTATTGATTGCGATTTCGTACCCCTCATCCTTGAGGTCGCGCAGTGCGACCATGAGGGTCTCTTCCGGGGAGGTTATTTCTTCGAGAATGAGGACGGTGTTGGCCCAGGGCACGGCGTGGGGAATGCCGTGGAGAACGTCTTCCGGGGTGAAGTGGATCAGGAGCCGGGCTTCGTTGCCACCAAGTCCTCCATATAAGGGAAGGTTGGCCACAAGATTCATGGTTGCTTCGGAGTTGTCGGCAAATATGGCTCGTTCTGCGTTTTCGCTGTCTCGAAAGAGCATCATGTAGCCCCACGTTTTATTGTGGGTATCGAATATGGGTTGTTTTGCCACGAATATGGATTCGTATGTTCTCTCGTCGCTCATGCTAGTCCCCTTTTCATGGGAATATGTAATTCATTCTAAATGATATTTCATAAAACCTGTAAGTGCGTCAATAAAAGGAATGGCTTGGTCCGTCAACTGTTCCGAAATGTTGTCATTATTAAGACCTAAATCGAGCGGAGGGTCCTCGTTGAAATCTCCTCGGCAAAAAATTGAGGGAGTTGGGCTCCAAAGATGGTGCG
>JAEINO010000093.1 GCA_016342345.1 Pseudodesulfovibrio sp.
CGAAATTGAGGGTCCAGAGAAGACAATGGCTCATCAAGAAGCAGGACGGACGGCTTGCATGTCAGGGCCCGCGCCAGTGCAGTGCGTTGTTTTTCACCGCCTGACAAATTGGCTGGTTTGCGTTCGGCAAGTCGGCTCAACCCCAGGATTTCCATGAGTTCATGAGCGGCCTTCAGCCCCTGCGTCTTGTCCATGCCATGGTATTGTCGTCCATAGGTGATGTTGTCCAGCACTGTCATGTGCGGAAACAGGGCATGGTCTTGATACACCAGCCCGACTCGTCGTTTTTCCGGGGCAAGGTTGGTGATGTCCAGTCCGTCCACCACAATGCTTCCGGTGGTCGCCTTGATCAGTCCGGCAATGGACTCCAGAAGCAGGGTCTTGCCCGATCCAGTCGGTCCCATCAGGGCAAAGAATTCCCCAGGCCTGACATTGAGAGATACCTCGCCGAGTTGAAAATCAGGCAAGTCAACACGAAGTTCATGGATGCGAATCATCGTTTGCTTCCTGACGGATTTGATATGATGCGCAACACCAGGAAAAAGGTCATGCTCACCAGAATCAGCAGCACGGCCACGGGTTGAGACCAGGATAGGCCATAGGCTGTGAAACGCTCGTACATGAGGACCGGCGCAATCATGGGATGGTAGGCGACGATGACTACCGCTCCGAATTCGCTCAGGGCGCGGGCCATGCACATGATCATGCCTACCAGCACGTGTCTCCAGGTCAAAGGCAGCGTTACCCGGAAAAAGGTTGCTCCGGGACCGGCTCCAAGGGATCTGGACACATTTTCCAAACGTGGGGAAACGCTTTCAAATCCGGCTTTGGCCGTGTTGACGTAAAACGGCATTCCAACGAAGACGAGCACGCAGATGATGCCTGTGGTTGTCCCCATTAATTCGATTCCAATGGATTGGATGAATTCCCCGAACCAGTGGTTGCGTCCGGCCAGGGACAAAAGGGCAATGCCAACAACCGGGTGTGGGATCATGATGGGCAGATCAATGAGACTTTCCACCACGCGTTTACCCGGAAAGTCATTTCGTGCAAGGAGATAGGCCAGGGGTGTCCCCAGAATTAGTGCCACGGCTGAAGCTGTTCCTGCAGTGACAAGCGAAAGTCTGATTGAGGCAATGACTTGTGCGTCGATCAGGGTTTCGTACATTCGTTCCCAGGTGGGAGCGGCAATGACACTGGCCAGCGGACCGAAGATGAACAGCAGAACCAGTGCGGCGGACAGAATCATCCAGCCGTAAAAGGCGAGTCCGGAGAGTCCTCTCGCGCTGGAGAGGACTCCCCGAAATCGGGATTTTCTAAGAGTGGACGTTGTCATGATCGACTAGTTGCGGACCTCGACCAGTGGAGCGAGTCCCTTTGGCATCTTTGCCACTACTTCCTTGGAGGACACGCGTACCGGGCTGAACGGGGGCTGGCCCAGGTCTTCAAGTACCTTGAGACCTCCGTCCGGGGCAAACATGTAGGCCAGGAAAGCTTCAGCGGCTTCCTTGTTGGGAGCTTGGTCCAACATGGTGATACCATATGTGATGGACTTGCCTACGCGATTGATCGTTGTGCCGGGTTTTTTGCCGGACACTTCAACCACAGCCTGCTTGTAAAAAGGAGTCAGCTTGTAGTCGCTGAGGTTGAGATGCTTGTCCAGGGTGACGAATTTCAGTTCGTGCTGCACGGCAACGGAAAGATATTCCCATGCATAGTCCATGTTGCCTGATTGCAACAGGGAGATGAGTTCCACGGACTTGGGCCGGACATTCTTCATGGGGCGATTGTCGATGAGCTTCTGGTACAGACCCGGTATGCCGTAAAATTTCTCGGCCAGTTGCAATACCATGAGACTGCGGTAGCCGCAGGGGTCCAGATTCGGGTCGGAATGACCCCAGACAACACCCTCACGTTCAAGAATGTCATACCAGTTGTCACCAGTGATCTCATTGGCGAACTTGCTTTTGTTGGTGTAGCACAGGACCATCTGGTTTGTGGCGAACCGGACATTCCAAGTGGCGAATTTCGGGATCAGGGTTTTGTCAATGACAACGTAATCAGCCGATGCCATGATGTCGGCAGGCTTGCCCACTTCTGCAATGAGTCGCGCCATCTTGGTGCTGCCACCAGCTTCGCGCTGCACGTCAACGGCTGGATATTTCTTTTCAAAGACTTTTTCCATTTCCGCGAAAGGAACCGCCAAAGAACCTGCATGGAAGATGATCAATTTGCCGGAAGGTTCTGCCATGGCCATTCCTCCGCATGCCATGACAAACAAGGCAGTCATCAGGCTCACTACTAGAAATTTAATTGAACGCATAAAAAACTCCTTACGAATTTGTTCCCTCAAAGGATTTCAGAGCAGGGTATCGATCGGGACCAACGTCCCGTTCCATGCTGCATTATGTTTGTATCAACATAATTCCTGCTGATCCAGTCTAAATGACTCCATTTTGTTCTGACACTAATAGTTATTATATCGTATGGCTGAGGAACAGGATATTGGCAAAAATAAAAAATGGTTTACGTCGATTTGTCGTAACCCTTTATTGTACCCGGTCAGGCATATAAATTATTGAGATTTGATTTTGTGACATATGCAAATGGAGATCAAGGGAGTTTTGGGTGTGATCAACTTTGCGATCAGAATCAAGTGCTTAGTCTTTATGGTTTTGAGATTGGCTCTCCGGTTTTGTTGTTAGGGAAGTACTGATTAATTCAATTTTCAGGAAGTGCTGTAGAATTATTCGCTGGCAAGACGCAAGAAAACATCAAGGCCGACGCGTACTTCCTGTACGCTAGGATTTGAGGTTTTTAAAGCAACGAAGCCAGCGAACAATTATGCAGTGCTTCCTTAGGTGATTCTGACATTGGTCGGATTGACGCTCAGAAAGGACGACCTGTTGCGTTCCAGATTCAATTCGTGAAAAGCGCTGGATGTGACAACCGCGGGGATACGGACTTCACCGGATCGAAAAAAGAGATGATACAAAATCCCTTCCTTATAATAATCTTCCAGTGTTGCCTCTACAATATTCTGAACCGAATGGTTGTCCGGGCGTTGCTGGAAAACCATGATGTTTTCTGGTCGTAATGCGACCTTAATATTTTCGCCGTGTTGAGCATGATCCGTTGAGGACAACACCAATCCCTCAATGTCTATCAGGCAATGGCCGTTGCTGCTGGGCAGAACTGTTCCTTCAAATACGGTTGCACCGACGAAATCAGCTATGAATTGATTGCAGGGGCGATTGAAAACGCATTGCAGTGTGTTGTGCTGTTCAATTCGTCCATCTCGCATGATTGCTACCTTGTCGGCCAAGGCCCAGACATCGTCCATGTCGTGGGTAATATGCAGGACTGTGATGTCCCGGTTCCGCATGGCCTGGCGCAACAACGCACGGGTGGTATGCCGGGTTTGCGGATCAAGGGCGGACAGGGGTTCGTCCATGAGCAGCAGTCGGGGGTCGACCACCAGAGCACGGGAAAGGGCAACACGTTGTTGCTCTCCGCCCGACAGGGTTGTGGGTTTGCGATGCAGGATATGGCTGATATTCAGGGATTCGGCCATGTCCAGGATCTTGGTTCTCCGACTTTCCTTGTTTGAATCGGTTTTCTTCAGGCCGTATTCAATGTTCTTGAAAACATCCATGTGCGGAAGCAGGGCGTAATCCTGATACACGATTCCGATCCGCCGTTTTTCAGGAGGATCGTCCGTGATATCCCGTCCTTCAAGGAAAACCCGTCCCTTTTCAGGGTGATAGAAACCAATGATGCATTCCAGCAAAATGGTTTTGCCTGCCCCGGTTGGTCCCATGACAGTGAGATATTCGCCGCGTTCAAACTCAAGCGAAACTCCCTTGAGTGAGAATTCACCGAGGTTGATGTGCATGTCTTCCACGCGAAAAAAACTCATAGTTTGGCCTCTGTTTTTTCAAAAATGAAAATGGCGACAAAAGAGACCACTACCAGCATGATACCGCTGGTTAGAGCCATGCCCATGTTTCCGTAGGATATGTTCAGGTACAGGGTGATGGGAAGGGTTTCGGTCTTCATGTATGATCCGCCTGCAAGGATCAGGACGGTTCCGAAAGTGCCGATACATCGAGCAAAGGCAATGACAGTGGCAGCAAGTATGCCGTTTCCGGCAAGAGGCAGGGAAACCTTGATGAATGTCTCGAACTGGGTGTAGCCGAGGCTCCTGGAAACAAATTCCATGCGCGGATTGATGTAATCGAAGGTCGATTTCATGATCCGAATGGCATAGGGCAACGCTGTGAAGAATTGAGCCGCAACGACTCCCTTTCGGGTGAAGACAAAGTCCAGTCCTATGGCACTCAGTGCTTTGCCAATGGGCGTTTTGCCGAATAAAAGCAGAAGGCATAACCCGAGTACCAATTCAGGAAAGGCCACAGGAAGGTTCACAATGGTTTTCACCACCCCTTTGCCCCAGAAATCAAGCCGGGACAAGGTATATCCGATGGGTAACGCGAACCCCATGACCAGTATGGTGGATATGACGCCGGTAATCAGCGTTAGTTTCAAGGAGAATTGCATCTCTTCATTCCAGATGTTGGCCATCACGTCTTCAAGGCTCGGGACCATGAATAGGGCACTGATTGCACAGACCAGAAGCGCGGTGATGAAAAACGAACTTAAAAGTAACCCTGTCTTGAAAGGGGTTATTTTGAGCACGGATCAAATCCCCATTTTTCCCAGACTTTGAGTCCTTCAGCAGACGCGATATAATCGTTGAGTTTCAGGGCGAGTACGTTGTCTTTGGCCGAGATGTGCACGGCAGTTGGGACGGTCTTGATCATGTTACGTTTCGCATCAATGGGAACTGTTTCAATTTTGCCTTTGTCTTTGGCCCATGTGGTTACGTCCAGCCAGTTGATGGTGGCATCGGCTTGTCCCAGAGCAGTGTATATGAGCAATTGGTTGCAAGTGGGCGCGAAAACGACCACATTGGGTTTTACCTTTTCCCATAGATCCGCCTTGATCAGGATTTTTTTGGCGACCTTGCCAACGGCTGCAGCTCTAGGGTCACACAGTGCTACCTTGACATCCGAGCGGGTCAAGTCATCAAGAGATTGGATGTTTGCGGGATTACCGGCGGGGACAACAATGATGGGAACGTGTTTGACGACTTTCTTCATGCTTGGTTCATAAATCCAGCCGTTTTTGATTGCGTCATTGGTATATTTTTCGGCGCCGGGAATAAATACCTCACATGTCTGTCCCATGGCCAGCATTCCGAAAAGTTCACCTGAATTTCCATAATGTACTTGAATTTTCACGTCATGCTCTTTTTCGAAGTTTTGTCGAAGCTCTTCCATGGGTTTCATGAGTCCGGCACCGGAAAAAATTCGCATGTCATCTGCGTATGCATTTGAAGCAGGGGTAACTATGGCGAGGCATAAACAAAACGAGAAAATAAGGGAAAGCAGGGAGCGGTACATGGTTTTCCTCCAAAAGTGATATTCAGTCCGATAGAATTAAATACACAAATCCATATTGGCATGGAATCAACGATTCATAATGTGTTCCGCTTTGTCGATTAACAGGATCAATGGCGGACCAAACGTTGCAGGAAGTATTGATTTACTTCATGCCATTATGCTTAAGAAAGCATAGTTCAACCGCCGTCAATTCACAATTGATTCTTTCATTGTCAAGAAATGACACACGATATTTCAGGTGATGGATTTGAGAGATGATTTAGAAGTGGTCCCGGTTAATCGGACAGTCCGGCGGTGAACGGAGGGTAGATGTCAGTACTCGTTTTGCGGTCGGTGGGCCTACTCCCTTATGACGAATCCTGTTTATTTGGTGTTGGTTCCAGATACAGAATCAGGACTGCGGCTTGCTCTTGGTGAAGTGCATAAACGGTATACTGTTTACATTAATGATAGAGAGGGCTGGACAAATTGTTTTTGATCGTCTGCAGATTATTTCGATAAAGATGTAAGGTAGGCCCCAAAAATCAGGACCCAAGAAGAATTAGGGAGATGTCCTCCCTAATTCTTGAATTGTATTTTACTCTAATTATATGAACTTCCGACAAATGGAGACGTCATTGACGACAACAGTGCCGCATAATCCACATTAAATCGTATGTAATCCCCAACATGCAGCGGGGTTCTTGTGGCATCGAGTACTATATGGTCACTGCTTGATCCCAATATATCTACATCGAGCGTAGGTGTAAGTCCTTCCATGTGGACATCTTGTCTTCCTATCGCTGCAATTGCTCTGAGCATTTCTCCCTTGTCTTCAAATATTGGAGTGTTGCCAAAAGCATCCTGCCCTGGTTCTCCTTCAGGAAGTGATGGTTTGACTTTTGACTCTATTACTTCTGCAATTAAAGAAAATGCATCAAGGTGAAGTCCGTCAATTGGCTTTCTTGAAAGAGTCTCTCTTCCCAAGAGAATTGCTTCTCCCAGTCGCATGTTGTTCACTCTGCCCGTGCTGCCATGTTCAAGCATCCAATCAAAGTTTGCAGAGTTTCCTCCAGAAATGGTATGGAGTTTAATATCATATGCCTTTTCATAAATCTCTGCCAAGCGGGAAAGATGATCCATGTTGTATCGAGTTGGTTTGACTCCATTCAAGCACGCAAGGTTAGTCCCTAAGCCGATGATTTGGACACCTTTCATTTGGAGTACTTCTTCGATTGTCTTGCCTATATCCTGGCGAAGTATTCCTTCCCGCAGATCACCCATTTCTACCATGAGAATGATGTCATGGATTGTCTTTTGTCTGATAGCGGCCTTGGAAAGTGCTGCAATGATAGATAACTCAGTGTTGAAACTTACGTCAGCGTAAGTGACAACATCATGTACTTCGCTTGCAGAAGGCGTCCTGATCAAGGTGAAAAGGGCTTTTACATTTGCTTTTTTCATGCGGATTATATTCTGAATTCTTGAATCGCCCAGAGAAGAAATACCTGCGGTCACTATGGCGTTGGCAATTCTAGGTTCTCCCAGAAAGCACTTGGTCACACTCGTAATCTCAATGTCCCTGGCTCCTAACATGGCTCTCAGCCTTTTGGCGTTGTCGTGTATTTTTGACAGATTAATTTCAAGGTACGGTGTTTTCATTAAGCTGTCTTGGCTTGGAGCTGGGGGAAAGTGGTCAATATGTTGTCAATGAGTGAATCGCAGCCGAACTTGAGGACGTCTGTTGCGGGTATTTCAAACTGTTTTTGGTATGATTCAATCGTTTCATCAATCTCGGAATTGGACATGTTTTCGTGGTTGATGGCGATGCCGATTACCGGTGATTTTGAGAAAACTTCAATAAGTTCTATTTCATCTTTTAAGCGAGGCATTTTGATGTCTGGATAATCGCCCAGGCTTTCTCGTTTTGGTGGGTGTTGGACTATAATCGCTTCAGGTTGTCCTCCCCTGATGATGAAGCAAGAACTCAAATAGGCAGGATGACTTAATGAGCCCTGGCCTTCGATAATAATGATGTCCGGTTTTGTTTCTTCCCATGCTTGGACAATTGCTTTTTCCATTTCTCCTGAAATGAACTGTTCTTTCAGGGCGTCGAGTGGAACACCAAATTTCGCTCCTTGGATAACGCCGGTCTGTCCCGTCGCAATCATTACTGTATTCAGCCCGAGTTGTTGAAGTGCCTGAGTCAATATGACTGAGGTTGTGCGTTTTCCAACAGCGCTATCAGTTCCTAGAATGGCAATTTTAGGGCATTCAACCTTGCCGATAGAGTTGGTAAAAACGTTCCTTTGTTTGATATCTTGTTGTTTCCTGATATCGTGCAACTGAACATTGCATTCGGCGGCTTTTTTGACGAAGGCTTTATCATCCGTGAGGAAGTCATGAAGTCCATTGATTATGTCGAGATTTCTTTCCATTGCATAAAACATCACATCACTGTCTATTGAAGAGAAAGCTCCAGACAAAGGGGCCATTCCATAAATGAATGCTGCTACCGAGTCGCCTTTTCCATCAAGAGCTTCTTTGAGATCTTTATAGATAATGATTCCATTGGCTTCATCGCCGAGTACTTCTCCTGCATCCAGGCCGGCTTTAGTGCTATCGATGATGCCTGCAATTTCATATCTGTCAGAGTACCGGACTAGCCCGTTGGCTGTTTTCCCATCCATTTCGCCAAAGAAACCTTCGCAGTATACAACTGCAAACGTCTTTTTTGTCATTGTAAATCCTAAGTAAAAGATTGTTTGAATACATTGCTGTCCGGTTAGGCGACATAGCTCAGTAGCCTGTAATCGTTGTTGATGTCGTCATGGCGATCATCCGGT
>JAEINO010000094.1 GCA_016342345.1 Pseudodesulfovibrio sp.
TGGTCGCGGGTCATGCTCCAGAGATCGGCGGTTTGCGTTTGCGGATTGAAATAATTGTTGAATCCGGGGCCGAAATCTTCGGCAAAATTAATGAACTGGCTGGCTGCCGGACCAAGACTGGGACCGCGCACAGCATGGATGTCCGCTGGTTTCAGATTGTAGATTTCGCAGAAACGGCGAACCCCTGAGCCGGGAAAGTTGCATTTGTTGCCGCGCCAGCCCACATGCAGTCCGGCCACGAATCTGCCGGATTTGTGGGCCAGAAGCACTGGCTGGCAGTCGGCGGTCTTGATGATCAGCCCATGTCCGGGCGTGGCTGTGGTCAACCCGTCGCCATCCGGGAAGGTGGCATCTTCGGGGGAGCCGGGGACAGGGTCTGCGTGCACGATGTCGCCATGCACCTGATGGCATTCGCACCAGCCGGTCAGTCCAAGTCTGTCGGCTATGGCCCGGCGGTTTTTGCGAACGACCTCTTCCTCGTCGCCCACCTCGAATGAAAGATTGGCTGAATCGTGGGGCGGCTCGGAAATGCCGCCTCGGCGGGAGGTGAAGGCACAGGCAACGCCGGGAATGTCCATGAACTGGAACGGGAAAAATGCTATGGCCGCCATAGTTCCTCTTCAGTACAGATTATGTCCATGGCCATGTCCCATGGCTGGACGGGAAGTTTTTCCACAAGCTGGAAATCGTATCCCAGACCGATGGTCACGGTGTTTTTCATGATATCGGACGCCAACAGCCTGTCGTAATAGCCACCGCCAAATCCGAGACGATAGCCTCGCCGATCAAAGCAGACTCCGGGAATGAGAGCCATGTCTGGCTGACATGTTTCCAGGGCCGGGCATTTTTCCGCATCGGGTTCCATGATGGTGAAAGGACCGGGCGTTAGTTCGTCCTCGCAGATGGCGCAGGCAATGTCCATCTCGCCAAAGGCGTCCGGGCGGCATCGGGGCATGAGCACGCGGCAGTTGCGCTGCCACAGTTCAGTGATCAGTGGGCGCACGTCAACCTCGCCCTTGATGGGCCAGTATATGAGCACTTCGCTTGCGTTTTTCCATTCAGCCAGGGTACGGACGAGTTCAATGACCCCCTGGCTGCCTTTGAGTATCTGCTCATGGGGGAGTTTTGCCCTTTGTTCAAGAAGCCGCTTGCGTACTGTTGTTTTGTTCATGTCAACCATGCAAAAGACAGTATCATGCACTTGCCGGACAATCCAGCTTGCAACCTGTTGGAAATGATCTGATTGTGTCATTGTCGTGGAAAGTCTGAATCCTCACGTTCGGGCGGTGTGCATCGGTCTTGAGCTTTTCTTGCATTGTGCGCCCGAATTCTTTTAGGGAAGCACTGCATAATTGCCCGCGGGCTGCGTTGCTGCAAAAAAGTCAAATTCTAGCGTACAGGAAGTACGCGTCGACCTTGACTTTTTTGCGCGCCTTGCCAGCGAACAATTCTACAGCACTTCCTAAAGATTGAATTAATCAGCGCTTCCTTAATGAATTTGAGTGAACGCTGTTTCTGGTGGCCTGTTGGAGGTGGTCGGAATGGGTCGTGAACATCCTCCTTGGTTTTCGGGCCGTCTTGTTTTATCCTGCCGGGCGACCGGAGGCACGCTTTGTGCTTTTGGTGTATACAAGAGACATTCATTGCTTCTAGAACGCCGGAGAGAATATGCCCGCGAACATTCTGGTTCTTGATGATGAGAAAAACTATCTGCTTGTGCTGGAATCCATCCTGACGGACGAAGGGTACAGTGTCACCACCCTGTCCGATCCCGAAATGGGACTGGCCTATCTGGAAGATTCCGAAGTGGATATAGTGCTGACTGACATGAAGATGCCCAAGCTCACAGGGCAGGACGTGTTGGAACATTGCAAGAAGAGTTATCCGCATATTCCTGTGTTGATCATGACCGCCTTTGGTTCCATCGAGGCTGCCGTGGAAGCCATGCGTATAGGGGCTTTTGATTATATTACCAAACCTTTTGCCAACGAGGAACTGCTCCTTTCCATTTCCAAGGCCGAGCAGTTTTCGATGACCCAGCAAGAAAATATCCGTTTGAAACGGGAAATCCGGGGGAAGTACAGCAAGGACAACATTATTGCACGCGGCAAGGGCATGCAGCAGGTTCTGGACATGGTGGACCGGGCTGCACCGAGCAAGTCCACGGTGCTTATTCTCGGTGAATCCGGCACAGGCAAGGAGCTTGTCGCCCGCGCCATCCATACCTCTTCACCTCGTCGCGATGAACCTTTCGTGACCGTTAACTGCATGGCTCTCAATCCCGGTGTGCTTGAATCCGAACTTTTCGGCCATGAAAAGGGTTCCTTTACCGGAGCTACGGCCTTGCGCAAAGGACGTTTCGAGCAGGCCAACAAGGGCACGCTTTTTCTCGACGAGATCGGCGAGTTGTCCCCGGAGTTGCAGGTCAAGCTTTTGCGTGTGTTGCAGGAACATCAGGTGGAGCGTGTGGGCGGGAGTGAAACCTTTGATGTGGATATTCGCATCGTGGCTGCCACCAACAAAAATTTGCAGGAAGCCGTGACCAAGGGCGAATTTCGTGAAGATCTTTTCTATCGTCTCAACGTGGTTTCCTTGTTTATGCCGCCTCTGCGGGAAAGGCGTGAGGATATTCCGTTGTTGGCCGTGCATTTTCTGGAAAAATATACCACGGAAAACAAGGTGAGCATTACCGGTTTTTCCGCTGCGGCCATGGACTATCTGTCTGCCTATGAATGGCCGGGCAACGTTCGCCAATTGGAGAACGTGGTTGAAAGGTGTACCGTGCTTGCCCGTACCGACTCCATTGACGCCGATGATCTGCCACCCGAGATCAAGGATGAGGAAGCCCAGTTCAAGAGTGCCGTGGACCTGTTGCCTGCCAAATTGAATCTGGCCGACACCATGGACAAGATTGAGGGTGCGCTGGTCAAGCGTGCATTGGTCAAGACCGGGTTCATACAGGTCAAGGCCGCTGAGATGCTGGGACTGTCCAAGAGCAATCTTCAGTACAAGCTCAAGAAGTACGAATTGGCGGGCAAGGTAAAATAGATGCTTTTACTTGATGCTCCTTATGTTTCCGATTTTTTGAAAAAAACCATAGAGACACTGAAACAGCCGGTTCTGGATTCGTCCAGGGCAAGGGCTTTTGCGGCTGGCGCGGATGTTGTCTTTATTGACGATGTCGAATTTGCTCGTCGTCTTCAGTCTGGCGAGCGGGTATGCGCCAATTCGGAAAATTCCCTGGATCTGGTAGCCAGGGCCGCTCAGGGCAGTGATTTGGTTCGGCAAATCGAGATTTGCAAGGACAAGGCATTGTTCCGGGAGACCATTGCCTTCATCCATCCCGATTACCGCTTCATGCGAGTTGACCCGGATCATTTGGATGAGTTGGACATATCCGACATGCCCATTCCCTTTGTCATCAAGCCGACACGCGGATTCTTCAGTCTGGGGGTTCACATGGTGTCCGACCACGACAAGTGGCCGGGTGTTGTCCGGGCCATCAAGAAGGAGCGGGAGACGCTGAATGCCGAATATCCCGAAGAGGTCGTGGATTCAGGCGAGTTTCTCATTGAGGAGGCCCTTGAGGGCGAGGAATATGCCATTGATGTTTATTTTGATGGCAATGGCGAGCCTGTGATTCTCAACATTCTCTATCATCAGTTTGCATCCGAGGATGATGTCTCGGATCGTCTCTATTACACGTCCGCCGATATTGTCGGAGCCATGCTGAAGCCGTTTACCGAGGTTGTTGCCCGGATAGGTCAAGCCTGCGATTTTCGTGATTTCCCCATTCATCTGGAGGTGCGGGTGGACGAGCAGAGAGGCATTGTCCCTATTGAGGCCAACCCCCTTCGTTTCGCGGGATGGGGCGTGGCCGACCTTACCGCCCATGCCTGGGGCTTCAATCCCTATGAATACTATTTCAATGACATGCGCCCGGACTGGCCTGCAATTCTTGAAGAGCGATCCGGCAAGGTCTTTGCCATGGTGATAGGTGATGTGCCAGCGCAGATTGACCGGACGAAAATAGTGGATATCGACTACGAGGGCTTTTGCGATCAGTTTGAAAAAGTGCTGGAACTGCGCAAGGTTGACCATGCGTCTTATCCGTTGTTCGCTCTCGTGTTTGTTCAGGCGGACGCGGGGAATATAGGCTCACTCAAGGCCATGCTCAAGGCGGACTTCAGCCAGTTCATCGTCATGGCATCCTAGGGAAGCACTGCATAATTGTCCGCTGGCTTCGTTGCTTTAAAAACATCAAATCCTAGCGTACAGGAAGTACGCGTCGGCCTTGATGTTTTCTTGCGCCTTGCCAGCGAACAATTCTACAGCACTTCCTAAAAATTGAATTAATCAGTACTTCCCTAGTTCTGTTTCAGGTTCTCGGGCAGTTCGACTGTTCCACCTGTCTTTTCAAACCATTTCATGAAGGCATCCACGCAGGTGGGGCAGAGCTGCTTTCCTCGTTCGTCCTTGATGATCTGCAAAGCCACCTGTATGGGCATGCTGTCCCGATAGGGACGCTCGCTGGTTACGGCTTCGTAGATGTCTGCCACGGCCACGATCCTGGCTCTGAGCGGGATCTTTGTCCCGGCAAGACCCTCGGGGTACCCTTTGCCGTCCCATCGTTCGTGGTGGGAGGTGGTGACTTCCAGAACATCATGCAGGCTCTTGATGGGCCGCAGGATGTCGGCCACCACGTTGGAATGGTCCTTGATGTGTTCAAATTCCAGTTCGTTGAGTCGGTCCTTCTTGAGCAGGACATCGTCGCGCACGCCGATTTTTCCCAGATCATGCAGGCGGCCAATGAGCAGTAGCCTTTCCAGTTCACTGGGTTTGAAATTCAGTTCTTCTCCGATGCCCACCGCAATGAGAGCGACTCGTTCCGAGTGTCCACGGGTCATGCTGTCGCGAGCTTCCAGGGCCTCGATCAGGCTGGCGATGGCTGCGAGCGTCAGGTCGCGTTCCATGGTCAGCCGTTCCTTTTCTTCAAGCAGAAGCCGGAAATTGGAGGAGAATATTTCCTCAATTGTGATGGTCAGCTGGGTGACGGTGAACGGTTTTATCAGGTATGTTGCGGCGCCCCCGCGCATGAGTCGACGCATGAGGGGCTTGTCGGTCAGGGTGGACATGATCACTATGGGGATAGTGGCATATTCATCGGAATTTTTTATGGCTCGGCACAGTTCGCCTCCGTCCATTTTCGGCATCATCAGGTCCGATACGATCAGATCGGGCTTGAATTCGGGAAGCATTTCCAGTGCCTCTTTGCCATTTTCAGAAGTCTGAACGATGAATCCTTCACTTTCGAGTCCTGTCTTGAGGAAGAGGCGAATGCTGGAGGAGTCGTCCACTACCAGTATCCTGCTGCCGGTCAGGAAGCTCCTGACACTCAGAATGTCCTTGATGCGGTGAACGTTTTCCTTGATATTTGCGCCTTTGGCCAGATAGGCATCGACGCCCACCCGGAAGCCTTCTTCCACTTGTTCGTTGGAGTCGCGAGTAGACAGGGCTATGATGGGGATATGCGATGTCTTGAATTCCTGTCTGAGGCGTTTGCAGAGTTCAAGGCCGTCCATCTTGGGCATGTCGATATCGGTGATGATCAGATCGAAGTTCCCTTCCAGAGCTTTGGCAAGTCCTTCTTCTCCATCGCAAGCCAGGGAGACATCCATTCCGGCTTCTGTCAGACTCTTCTGCATGACGTAGCGGACGGAATTTGAGTCGTCGACCACGAGGATTTTCGGGGAGGTACTTTCCTGCCCGAGATGTTGTGTCCGTTGGTTTTCCATGATGCTGTGTACGCTCCTCATCTGAAACTATGCGTCTATATTCATTTTTTGGCAATGATATTTCGTACGCTTGATTCAGTAGAGGCATCGTACTAGGGTCTGCTCCGTGGATAATCCTGTCGCCGAATATGTTTCTGCCATGCTTGATTCAGAGCGTATGGCCCACCAGATAGCCCATCATCGGGTCATCAGTGGGGCTGAGTCGCGTTTTGGCGAATCCCGTCGTCCCTGGTCCGTTTCAGTCAGGAACGCCCTTTCGCTCATGGGCATTGATCAGCTCTACACGCATCAGGCCGAGGCTGCCGATTTTGTCCGTGCGGGTCGTCATGTCGTGATTGCCACGCCCACTGCCAGCGGCAAGACCCTGTGTTACAATCTGCCGGTCATGGAACAGTGTTTGTCTGACCCGGAGGCCAAGGCTCTCTATCTCTTTCCGCTCAAGGCTCTGGCTCAGGATCAGTTGCGCGGGTTCAACGAACTGGCCGCATTGCTGCCGGAAGATCGTCGTCCCACGGCTGCCATTTACGATGGGGACACCACGCCGCATTTTCGCAAGAAGATTCGCAATTCGCCGCCCAATGTTATTCTGAGCAATCCCGAGATGGTCCATCTTTCCATGTTGCCGCATCATGCTTCCTGGGCTGAATTCCTGTCCGGCCTGACCCACATCGTGGTGGACGAGGTCCATACCTATCGCGGCGTCATGGGGTCGCATATGGCTATGGTTTTTCGCCGTCTGCTCAGAATGTGCGAATACTATGGTGCGCACCCGACATTCGTGTTCTGTTCGGCGACCATCGGGAATCCTGTGGAACTGTGCCACATGCTCACCGGATTGGAGGTGCATCCCATTTTAAATTCCGGGGCGGCACGGGGTGGGCGGCACATGATCTTTCTTAACCCGGACGGCAGTCCTGCCCAGGCTGCCATTCAACTTTTGCAGGCCGCATTGGCTCGGGACCTGCGAACCATAGTCTATTGCCAATCGCGCAAACTGACCGAGCTTATCGCCATGTGGGCAACCGAGCGCAGCGGGCGATTCAGGGACAAAATATCCGCCTACCGCGCCGGTTTTCTCCCTGAAGAGCGGCGCAGTGTGGAGGCGAAGATGACGTCCGGTGAATTGCTGGCCGTTATCTCCACGTCCGCACTGGAACTGGGTATCGACATAGGCGGACTCGATGTCTGCATCATGGTCGGCTATCCCGGATCGGTCATGGCCACACTGCAACGTGGAGGACGAGTGGGACGCTCCATGCGAGATTCAGCCGTGGCCCTGATTGCCCAGGAAGACGCTCTTGATCAGTATTTCATGCGTCATCCCGAGGATTTCTTTTCCCGTCCGCCCGAGTCGGCCATGCTCAATCCCTACAACCCGGTGATCATGGATCGTCATCTTATTTGCGCTGCCGTGGAATTGACCTTGCGCCGGGGTGAGAGCTTTTTGCGGGAGGAGCCAGTGGAAAAGCGGGTGGGCGAGTTGATCGGTGCAGGCCATCTGTTCGAGGTGGTGGACGATCTGCCCGGCCATCCCCTGGAGATAGTTTCTCCGCGCAAGCGACCGCACAGGGACGTGGACTTGCGCGGTGCGGGCCAATCCCTGCACATCGAGGACAACACGGCCGGTCGTGGTTCAAACGGGGTCAAGGCTCCTGTCATAGGCACTATCGACGAGCATCGTGCCTATCGCGAGGCCCATCCGGGTGCGGTCTATCTGCATCGGGGAACGACTTACGTGATCACTGATCTCGATTTGGTGGCCAAGGCCGTTCATGCGCAAAAGTCCCGTGTGGGATATTACACCAAGCCGCGCGGCAACAAGAACACCGAGATTTTGGAAGTGCTGGCCCAGAAGGCATGCTTTGGTACCCGTGTCTATTTTGGACGTCTCAAGGTTACGGAACAGATCACCGGTTACGAAAAGCGGAGTGTTCGCGGCGGCAAGCTGCTTGGCATCATGCCGCTTGATTTGCCGCCGTTGGTTTTCGAGACCGAGGGAATCTGGTTTGAGGTGCCGCACGAAGTTCGTCGTTGTTGCGAGGATGAGTTCATGCATTTCATGGGTGGTATCCACGCATTTGAGCACGCGGCCATAGGCATGCTTCCTCTTCTGGTCATGACGGATCGCAATGATCTGGGTGGTATTTCCACGCCGCAGCATCCCCAGGTGGAAGGTCCGGCGGTTTTTATTTATGATGGCATGCCTGGTGGGGCAGGTTTGACCCGGCAGGCCTTTGACAAGGCGGACGAACTGGTCAAGACTACAGTGCGGACCATAGTTGATTGCCCTTGTGATGTCGGATGCCCATCCTGTGTCCATTCGCCCAAGTGCGGGTCCGGCAATAGGCCCATTGACAAGCGCGCCGCCCAGTTTGTGTTGGAAGCGATTCTGTCCGGCGAC
>JAEINO010000095.1 GCA_016342345.1 Pseudodesulfovibrio sp.
CTTATTTTTACAATCAAAGTGGGTTTTTTAACAAAATTTCGAAATTTAACTGATTTGGTGACGTGGAATCCGGATAAAACAAAGCGTCGCGGCCACAATGAGGGTAGTATTCAACCCACTTCATTCGGCACCTGGCGGGTTTGGGTTACATTAAGTTCAGGTAGGCGTATCAGTAAAACACTACCTACTAAAACTGAAGCACGCGAGTGGCTACAGAAAAAACTTTCAGAAGAGGAACAGCCCACACAGGCAGAGCTGACATTTGGAGAATACTTATTACCGCAAATCAACTCCGGGATGTCATCCGCATCTTCGAACCTGGGACCGTGCTGCGCTGGCAAAGCTTCCCCCGCACTATCGGGGATTGGGAATTGGTTCAAAAGAAATGGACCTATCCCAACAAAAACAAGGGTGGGCGGCCACCGATCAGCAAGGAAACCGAAGGCCTCCCGGAAGGACACCGGGACGGTGTGATTCTCCGTCTTGCTCGAGAGAACTCCCTCTTGGGATATGGCAAGATCGTGGGTGAACTTCTCAAGTTGGGCTTTCAGGTCTCCCTGACAACGGTTCGAAATGTGCTTGACCGTTATGGAATCCAACCGGCGTCTGTTCGGAATGGATCCATAGGTTGGCGTCATCTGATGAGCCACTACAAAGAACAGATCCTGGCGTGTGATTTCTTTACAGTGGAAACTGTCTTTCTTCAGACCATCTACGTGCTTTTCTTCATTGAATTAGGGTCGCGCCGCGTCCATTTTGCTGGTATCACCACTAACCCGAACCAGGTCTGGGTTACGCAACAGACCCGGCAGTTGGTTTGGGAACTTTCCGACAGAGAAAAGCCATTGCGGTTCTTGATCCATGACAATGACAGCTCTTTCTGCTCAGCTTTCGATACGGTTTTCGAGTCCGAAGGCTTCCACGTTATTTTCACGCCTGTCTGGGCCCCGAATGCCAACGCGTTTTCTGAACGCAGAGTTCGCACTGTCCGCGAAGAATGCCTCGATCTGATCTTGATTAAAGCTTCCCCCGTATCACCGGGGATGAATGCTGCTCATCTACGGCGCGTCGTGATTGAGTTCGTGGTTTACTACAACAAGGCTCGTCCCCATCAGGGCTTTGATCAGTAGATCCCTATCCCCCAAGCAAGACCTGCAAGTGAAACCATACAGTGTAGAAATGTCCTGGGCGGCATCATCCACGATTACTATCGTGCCCCCACTCCGCTTGCTCTTTCTGCTACTTGAGTCCCCCTTAATAAAAAACCATCTTTTGTGTTTTAGCGCGTCTGATTGCTAATCTGAGCATTCTTTTTCAGTTGAGTTCCCTCAATTCACCGTTTTCGAAAACCCTTCTTGGGATCAAGGATGGTCGGTTTGACACTTTTTTATTCCATCGGCCACCCGGCCGCAGCGCCGCCGCATCGGCAGGTATCAGTTCGGAGTATTTTTGCTTGTTACTCATGGGTTTTATTCTGATCTCTCATGTCGAACTCCCTTGCTGGTATATCACCGTCCGGTCGCGCCCCAGTTCCTTGGCGCGGTATAGCGCCTGATCGGCGCAGGTCAGGATTTCCTCGTCGGTCGAGCCGTGCGCCGGGAAAGCCGCCACCCCGGCCGAAAAGCTGATCCCAAATGTCTGTTTCCCGGATGCGATCTGTATCTCGGCCACAGCCCCTTTCCATTGCGTGGCACGCTCACAGGCCACCTGTGCGGGTGTGTCGTACAGGATGACCACAAATTCGTCACCGCCGTAGCGACAGACTGTATCCTCTGCGCGACACATCTGCTTAATGGTATCCGCCAATGCTTGTAATGCTTTATCTCCCCCGCTTACGTGGCCATGGATATCGTTAATCTTTTTCAAGTAATCAATATCAAGCATTACAATGCTTAGTGGTTGCTTCTTTCGCATGGCTCTGGCAATCTCTTGTTTAAGCACTTCATTCATGTAGCGGCGGTTGAACACCCCGGTGAGCGGATCGCGGATGACTTGCTCGCGCAATGCGTCTTGCAGTTCCTTGATCTCGGTAAGCTGCGTCTCCAATTGTTGATTGGCTTTATACACAGCTTCCTCCACCTGTTTGCGTTTAGTGATGTCGCGCGCAATGCCCAGTACAACCGCTTCATCTCTTATTTTTATCGGAATCGATCTTATTTCCACATGAACCTGGCTGTTGTCTTTGCGATTCAAGATGAATTCTTCCGGCCCGAAGTTTTGGCCCATTATATTTTTTGAGAGTGCTTTTATCGCTTTTGGTATATACTTTAAATCAAGAAGGTTGAGTTTAGCGAAACTCTTCCCGATCAACTCATTCCTTTTGAAACCTGTCAATTCTTCAGCCGCTCGATTACCATCAATAAAGTTGCCTTTCAAGTCGTTCAAATAATACGCATCAGGTGCAGAATCGAATAATATTTTCAGTCTTTCTTCCGAATCTTTCAACGCCTCTTCGTCCTGCTTGCGCTCGGTGATGTCGTTTATAAATCCTAAAAAGCGAGTTTCAGAAAGTTTTACAGCATCAACACTCCAAAATCTTTTTTCACCGGATTTTGTGATAAATCCCAGGTCACTATTTGCAAATCCCACTTCACCAATAGTTTGAAAATGATTTTTAGCTTTTTCAAGGTATTCTTCCTGGGTGAGTTCAGGGATTGTTAAATTAAGTAGTTCATCTTCTGAATATCCGGTGATTTTACAGGCTGCCTTATTTACTTCAATATACTTTCCTTTTTCATTAGCAATAAAAACACCGTCAGGTGCTTTTGTTATGTAAGACTTGAATTTTTCTTCGCTCTCCCGCAGTGAATCTTCCGCCTGCTTGCGTTCGGTAATATCTTCTTTCACCGCCATAAAATGGGTAATTTCTCCATTTTCATTGGTGATTGGCGAGATAGAGGCTTCTTCCCAATACAGCTCACCGCTTTTCTTTTTATTATGGAATTGACCGCGCCATACATCGCAAGCCAAAATGCTTTCCCAAAGTTGCCGGTATTCTTCTTTTTGCATTTCGCCACTTTGAAGAATGCGCGGATTTTTCCCTAAAACTTCTTCCAATGAATATCCGGTTAGCTCTGTGAATTTTGGATTAACATACTCAATATTTCCATTGAGGTCGGTAATGACAACAGAAGCCGGACTTTGTTGAACAGCAGTGCTTAGTTTTTTTAGTTCGGCTTCCGCCTGCACCTGCTCGGTGATATCAATAATGATCCCTCTCCAACCAACAGCTTTATTCTCTTTGAGAATTGCACTTGAGTATATTGAAACTGGAAATGTGCTTCCATCTTTTCTCAGAGCAGTATATTTGGGATATTCAGATTTCTTTCCAATAATTATCTTTTGCATATTCTCATGTGCTTTGTCTCTATCTTCAGGCAATAATGTCTGCATCACATTAATTCCTTTTTCAAAATCCTCTGACGAATATCCAAAAGATTCAAATGCCTGTTGATTTACAAAAGTAAGATTACCTTTAAGATCAGCCTGATAAACTATCTGTGGCAAAAGATTCGCCATATCCTTGAATTTCTCTTCGCTTTCCCGCAGGGCTTCCTCCGCCCGCAACCGCTCCCGCCTGGCTTCAGCCTGAATGAGTTCGCGTTCCACAGCCGGGACCAGGCGCGCCAGGTTGCCCTTTATCAAGTAGTCGTGCGCACCGGCTTTCATCATGACCACGGCCGTTTCTTCGCCAATGGCGCCCGAGACGACGATGAAGGGGATATCCAGCCCCGTTTCCTGCAAAAGCTTGAGGGCGGCATCGCCATCAAACTCCGGCATTTTGAAATCTGAGATCACCACATCCCAGGTTTGCTTCTTGATAGCGAGCAGCATCTGTGCGGCGGTTTCAACCTGTTCAAACGTAATAGTGTATCCCCCTTTTGTCAACATACGCACGAGCAATTGTGCGTCGCTTTCCGCATCTTCGACGATCAAAACAGCAAGCGGTTTGGCCATGCTCAGCTCCTTTTGGGTGCTGTAGTCCCGGGGTCGGTCAGGGACGAGGTATACCCGGTCCTTTTTCGAGACGGGGTTGGTTCATTCAAAACCAGCCAGTACAACCCCAAATGCTCTATAGCCTCGGCAAATTTCGTGAAATCCACCGGCTTGCGGATGTAGCTGTTGGCGCCCAGGTCATAACTTTGCGCCACGTCCTGTTCTTCTTTGGAGGTGGTTAAAACTACCACCGGCAGGCGGCTGGTGCGCGGGTCGAGGCGCATCTGGCGCAGGACTTCCAGGCCGTTTACCTGCGGCAATTTAAGATCCAACAGAACCAGCACAGGTAAATGGCTCTCATCCCGGCCGGTGTACTTTCCTCTGGCAAACAGGTAATCCAGCGCCTCCTGCCCATCTTCGGCCACCACCAGTTCATTGGCGATGCGGCTTTTGCCGAACGCGCGTTGGGTCAGCGCGATATCACTGGGATTGTCTTCGACCAACAGGATTGTTTTAGGGTTCATGATATCTCCTCAAGAGTAAAGTAGAAGGTGGCGCCTTTGTCCACGGCCGCTTCTGCCCAAATGCGGCCGCCGTGCCGCTGAAGGACGCGCTGGACGGTGGTCAGCCCAATCCCTGTGCCGGGGAAATCGGAAGTCTTGTGCATGCGCTGAAAGGCTCCGAACAGTTTTTTTGAATGAGCCATATCGAAGCCCGCCCCGTTGTCACGCACAAAGAAAACGGTTTGACCAGCCAACTCGGTTTGACCAAACTGGATGCGCGCCTGCGGGGTTTTGACGGTGAATTTGAAGGCGTTGCCCAGCAGGTTGGTGAGCGCGATCTCAAGCAGGTGCGGGTCACCATTGACATCCAATCCTGGTTCGATCACGAATTCCACCTGGCGCTGCGGCTCTTCTTTCTGCAAGTGTGTGGATATCGTCGCGGCAATGGCGCTTAGATCCACCACTTTGATGCTCATCTCATCCCTGGTCAGGCGTGAGAGTTGCAGCAGGGCGTCGATCAGCTGACCCATGCGCTGGGTTTCAGAGCGCACCCGCCCCAGGTAGGTTTTGGCCTGTTCATCCAGCTGGCTGCCGTAATCTTCCAATAAGGCCAAGCTCCAACCGTTAATACCGCGCAAGGGGGAGCGCAGGTCGTGCGAGACCGAGTAGGAAAAGGATTCCAGTTCCTTGTTAGATGCCTCCAGCTGGGCAGTGCGCTGGACGATACGTTCTTCCAGTTCCGCATTCAGTTTGTGAATTTCTGCTTGCGCCTGCACCCGCTCGGTGATGTCGGCAAAAATAGTAACCATGTTTTCCGGCGTCGTTTGAAACGCTCTTACTTCGGATGCTCCCATGATCTTGCCATCCTCGTAGGCGATCTGTTCTGTTGACCATGGAATGCCCTTTGCCGCCGCGTCACGATAGCGTCTCGGCACTTCTGTTTGAAGTAATTGAGGAAACGCTTCTCCGATCGTTTTTCCTACAAACTGCGAGTTATCCACCCCCAACAACTTATCTGCTGCCGGATTGTGGCCAACAAAGACCAGTTGGTCGTTGTCGTCCAATTGGTAGAAATGCATACCAAGCGGCGAATTTTCATTCATCTTCTGATATAGGTTTCTACTTTCCTGCAACGCCTCCTCCGCCTGCACCCGCTCGGTGATGTTCTGAATAATGCCGACTACTTTTATCGGATTGCCTTCATCATCCTTAACCAGCTCAGCAAGTGCATGTAGGGTAATTGATTTCTTGCTGTTCTTTTGTGTGATCTGATACTCAATATTATATTCTTTCCCCAGGGTTACTAAATCAACCAGAGCCTGATTGACCCTTTTGGCCTCAATAATTTGGGCCTCAACTTCATCAAGGGGCAAATATTCGGACTTTCGTTCAATCCCATATAACCGGAAGGCCTCTTCAGATCCCCACACCTTTCCTGTTGAAATATCATATTCCCAATTGCCTATTCGGGCCACCGCCTGAGCTTCTTTCAGCCGGTTCTCACTGACCTGAAGCGCCCTTTCCATGGCGAGACGTTCTGTAATATCCCTGGCAACACCAAAAGTACCGGTTATTTCTCCTTTACTATCACGATTAGGCAAACTGGTGAAATGACAGGTAATCCCTGATATGAAGGTCAGTGTATTCTCCAGCGATTCCCCCATCAAGGTTCTTGTGTATATATCTATGAGAGATTGATGGTCATCCTCGATGAACAAAGGCAAGAATGGTTTCCCAATAGTTGATTCAAGCGATAGGCCTGTGATCCGTTCGGAGGCTGAATTAGCCCAGGTCAGGTTCCCCTGATCGTCTGCCGTATAGGCAATATCTGATATATTATCCAGAAACATTTTTGATCCCTTTAGTTCTTCCTCCGCCTTCTTGTGCTCTTCAATTTCCTGATCGAGCAATATACCTGCGGTTTTCATTCTTTCAATCAACCGCTGCTCCTCTAGCAGTTTGAGTTCAAATTGGCGTACCAGCACTGCCGGTGGGATGGTCGTCACTATGGATAATAGAAAGAAAGAACCAATGCTTGTGATCCAGTTATCTATCGTGTAATTGGTAAGATGCATCCAGGTAACGATCCCATTGTTCATCAACCAGCCGATCAAGATCAGAGTCCCGATATTCCATCCCAGCATGATTAATCCGCTTTTCAGTCCCAGCATCAAGCTGATCACCAATCCAGCTGCAATCAGGTAAATGCGGCCGCTCCCAACCGGGCCCACCATCACCAGAGCGACCAACCCTGACAGGTAATACGTGGATACACCAGCCCAAACGCGGACTTTAAAGGGGATTCGGTGAACGAAGAGGATGATCACCCAGATGGTATAGAGAAACAGGTATATTGAGACACTTGACCATTGCTGGTTTTCAACCGCGATTTTTAGGTTCGGAATTAAACTGAAAAGCCCGAAAACGGCAGATACAGCAAAAATGGCGCTGAAGATCAGTCCCCGCCACTTTGTAAGATTATCTCCTTCTTTAGGTAAGACCAACCCTAACAAACGAGGATAATTATGGCGAGGTTGGTGCATGGTTTTATTCTGATCTCTCATGTCGAACTCCCTTGCTGGTATATCACCGTCCGGTCGCGCCCCAGTTCCTTGGCGCGGTATAGCGCCTGATCGGCGCAGGTCAGGATTTCCTCGTCGGTCGAGCCGTGCGCCGGGAAAGCCGCCACCCCGGCCGAAAAGCTGATCCCAAATGTCTGTTTCCCGGATGCGATCTGTATCTCGGCCACAGCCCCTTTCCATTGCGTGGCACGCTCACAGGCCACCTGTGCGGGTGTGTCGTACAGGATGACCACAAATTCGTCACCGCCGTAGCGACAGACTGTATCCTCTGCGCGACACATCTGCTTAATGGTATCCGCCAATGCTTGTAATGCTTTATCTCCCCCGCTTACGTGGCCATGGATATCGTTAATCTTTTTCAAGTAATCAATATCAAGCATTACAATGCTTAGTGGTTGCTTCTTTCGCATGGCTCTGGCAATCTCTTGTTTAAGCACTTCATTCATGTAGCGGCGGTTGAACACCCCGGTGAGCGGATCGCGGATGACTTGCTCGCGCAATGCGTCTTGCAGTTCCTTGATCTCGGTAAGCTGCGTCTCCAATTGTTGATTGGCTTTATACACAGCTTCCTCCACCTGTTTGCGTTTAGTGATGTCGCGCGCAATGCCCAGTACAACCGCTTCATCTCTTATTTTTATCGGAATCGATCTTATTTCCACATGAACCTGGCTGTTGTCTTTGCGATTCAAGATGAATTCTTCCGGCCCGAAGTTTTGGCCCATTATATTTTTTGAGAGTGCTTTTATCGCTTTTGGTATATACTTTAAATCAAGAAGGTTGAGTTTAGCGAAACTCTTCCCGATCAACTCATTCCTTTTGAAACCTGTCAATTCTTCAGCCGCTCGATTACCATCAATAAAGTTGCCTTTCAAGTCGTTCAAATATTACGCATCAGGTGCAGAATCGAATAATATTTTCACCGAAAATCCACGTCGAGTAAATATTTTCCCCAAGTTTCACCCTCCAGGGTGATGGTTGTGTTTGAACATACTT
>JAEINO010000096.1 GCA_016342345.1 Pseudodesulfovibrio sp.
CATAAAGTTCATTTTTTCACCTATTTTGCTTTGGTGTCTGTCGGGCGGACTCTTCCGACCTTATGAGTGTGTAAACCCGGTGCAAGGATAATGCAAGAGGGTTGTTGTTGCGAATAAAGTGTATTTTCAGACGTTTGCGGTCCACTTTTCTGTTTTTTGGAGATGTGCGCGAGTGGCTGATAAGCCATGATAAATTGTGGAAAGCGGTTGTGCTCTCGTGCATCTCGGGATAAAAAAATATTAGTAATGTCAGTGACTGGGGATGAGGATAGTCGTGTTGATACGGAGGCAACTTTGCGGATATTTATTCTGGCCGGGAATGGTTTTGACGAGACATCAATTGGTTCCCTGCTTGGGGACAATGAATATGGAATTGCCCGGTATGGGACGGTTTCGCGAGGCGTTCGGCGTTTTGAAAAAGAAGTAACAGATCTGGTGTTGGTGGCACCGGACAATGATGATGCTACATGGATTCGGGCTGCCCGGCGGCTTGGTAGCGAATTCCAACTGCCTGTCATCGTTCTGGCGCCAAGGGGAAGTGATCTGGTCGGGAAAGCTTTGGATTTGGGGCTTTATGATGCTTTTGAACTTGGCATCGCGACTCCTGCCGAATTTTCGGGAAGCCTCAGACATTTGAAAACGCATTTGGAACTGGTTGGGCAACTCGCCAAGAAACGGGAAATGTTTGATTGGGTCGAGGAGACCGGACAATTCGGCAGTTGGGAAATGGACAAGGACGGCAGGATTCGCTGGTCCAAAGGGATTCATCATCAATTTGGCGAGGGGCGGTATCGGTTGGATGAGACGTTTGCCAGTGTCCGCCAGTTCGTTCACCCGGATGACCTTGATATTTATGATCAAGCCAACAAGGCGACTTTTGAGGACGGATGGCCGTTGGATTTCGAGTATCGCATTATTGACCCGGATGACGAGATTCGGCATCTGCATCTGCATCGGCGGGTGGAAGTTGATGCGGGAGGTACTGTGGTGCGGGCCTATGGCCTTGCACAAGATATCACGCAGCAGAAGAAATTTGAGCATTCTCTTTCTCGTCGCGATGCAATTCTGGAGGTAATCGGGATTTTTGCCGGTCAATTCCTGCGCGGGGTCGACAGGGAGGGTGGGATCGATAACGCCCTGAGTCAGTTGGGCAGAGCCGCAGACGTGACTCGTGTCTTTGTCTTTCGCAAGGTGTCTGGGGGAGATGATGATGCCAGGGTCTCCATAATACATGAGTGGGCTTCTCCGCTTGTGGCACCGGCCATCGGCTTGCCCGTGGTCCTGGATCAGGCGGTTTCTCCTCTCTTTAACAGATGGAGAGATACCCTGCTGAGGCGCAAGGTAGTGGTTGGTCATGCGCGGGAATTTCAGAAGGCAGAGCGGAGGGTACTTGAGAGCATCGACACCAAGTCGATCCTGATCGTGCCAATATTCGTTGGCCCAGAGTGGTGGGGGTTCATGGGCTTTTCAGAGCAGCGCACGGAACGGGATTGGCTTCCTGTCGAGATAGAGTCCCTGACCATGGTTTCCAACATCTTTGGTTCCGCAGTTCTGCGCAGAAGGATGGAGGAACAGTTGGTGGGAGCCAACCGTCTGGCTGAGGAAGCCAAGACCCTTGCCCTGGAAGCAAGCAAGACCAAGAGTCGTTTTCTGGCCAACATGAGCCATGAGATAAGAACGCCCATCAGTGGTATTCTGGGTATGGCCGAAATGACGATTACTACTGGCCTGACAAGCGAGCAGCGTGAAAACATGGACATGATTTGCGATGCGTCCCGTTCACTTCTGACCATTGTCAACGATGTGCTTGATATTTCTAAAATCGAAGCCGACAAGATGGAGCTCAAGCCTGCGAACTTCGATTTTCGAACTGAACTCGAATCTCTTGTGCGATCCTTCGGACCTCAGGCCGAGCAGAAAGGGATCGTTTTTCAATATCGGGTTGCGGATGATGTCCCGGCCTTTGTCAATGGTGATTCTGACCGTCTGGGGCAGATACTCAGGAACCTCATAGGAAATTCGCTGAAATTTACCGAGCGGGGGCTTGTCGAGTTGAATGTTGAAGTCGCGGGCAGGGAGGAGGGTCGAACCGGTCTGCGTTTCTCGGTTCGTGATACTGGTGAGGGCATTGCCAATGACAAGCTCGGCACCATTTTCGACAGCTTTACCCAGGCAGACAGTTCTGTGCGCAAGAAGCATCAGGGCACGGGTCTCGGGCTGACCATTTCCAAGGAACTTGTTGGGATGATGGGCGGAGAGATCGGTGTGAAAAGCGAGCCTGGATGGGGCAGTACTTTTTCCTTCACAGCCTGGTTTGGTGTTGTTGCGGATTCGGAAACCGTTGATAAAACAGGATCGACAGCCTCACCTCAAACGTTGCATCTGAATATATTGCTGGCCGAGGATAATCCTCTCAACCAGAAATTTTTGACGCACTTCCTGTCCATGTTCGGACATAGGGTCACGGTGGCGGGAAATGGTGCCGAGGCCCTTGCTGCACTGGAAATGAATGGTCGGAGTTTTGATCTTGTACTCATGGATATTCAGATGCCCGAGATTGGTGGCATCGAGGCGACCCAGATCATTCGCGAATCTGATGGAAAGCGATATGATTCGAAGATTCCCATCATCGCTTTGACCGCTTATGCCATGAAGGGGGACAAGGATCGAATGTTGGCTGCCGGCATGGACGACTATGTGAGCAAGCCGGTGGATATGAAGAAACTTTCCACGGCCATTGCCAGGAGTGTGGCAGGTAGAGAAGTGCGGCGACCTCCTTCTTCCTCCTCACAATTTAAGAAAAAACTGGTGGTAGTCGACGGTATCCTTGTCAAATTGGACATGGAAAGTCTTATTGAACGATTTGAAGGCAATATGATTTTGCTCAAGGATATCCTCGAGCTTTTTCTTCTGGAAGCGGACCAGAAACTTGTTAATCTCGACTCCGGTGTCAAGGCTGGTAATCCTGAAGAATTGGGCGCAGCTCTGCATTCCATCACCAATCTTGCGGGTCATGTCCTGGATATGGATGTCGTCCATATGTCCAGACAACTGGAGAAGCTGTGTTACCTCGGGAGGATGGAGAAAGCCCTAGCTGGCGTGAAGGAGCTTCGTCCCCGTTTCGTGGCTCTTGTCAAAGCCGTTGAGGAGCGTGCCAGGACGTTGTAATCAAGGTGAGCGTTGCGTTTTTTCTGACGAATGAGTACATTTTTTTTTACCGTCTTCATCAAAGGAGACGGTTGAGCAGGAGGAGGGCGGATGCTGGTCAGAGACTGGATGACGGTCAACGTCATGTCATTGGGTGTCAATTCTTCGGTGCTGGATGCTGCCGAAATTCTTCGCGAGAAAAACATTCGGCAATTCCCGGTCATTGACCGTGACGGCATTCTTGTGGGGATCGTCTCTGATCGTGATATCCGTGATGCCTTGCCTTCCAAGTTCATTCCCGGAGACGCCGCGATGGAGAAGAGCGGGGGGCTGTGTACGCTTACGGCGAGTGATATCATGACTCTTGATCCCATTACCGTGACCTCGGACACGGCCATGAGCGAGGTTTCCGAAATTCTCGTCAAATACAAGGTCGGAGGGCTGCCCGTCGTGGTCGAAGGCCAGCTCAAGGGAATTATCACCCAAGCCGATGTGCTTCGTTTCATATGTACGGTTTCCGGGTCCATGCGAGGGGGAACCGAGTTCGGCATTCGGCTGAATGCCCAGGTCGACTCCCTTGCCGAACTGCTTTGCGAAATAAGGGATTTGGGGATGGTTTTTACCAGTGCGTTTACGGCCAATCACGCCGGTTCGCGGAATGCCTATATTCGCGTCGAGGATCTGGGAGATAAATCAGCGGAACAAGTCGTTGAGATAATTCAGGAGAAATACGAAATCCTCTTTTATGTAAATGAAGGTATTACCGTTGACGTCACGTGATGTTCATCAGTAGTACGCAAGAGAACCTCGATCCTCGGGTTGAGTGCTGTTCGTTTGTTTCGTTATCCCAAAGAAGATCAAGCCGCTACGCAGCAAATGCGTAGCGGCTTGATCTTCTTTGGGGCGAGACCCCTCGGCAGGTTTTTGTTTTAATCGGCGAGGGCAGCTTTTACGGTGTCCACCAGTTTGCGTGTGTCGATGGGTTTGGTAAAGGTTTCGACTACGTCAAATACCTTGGCAAGCTCGACGATGGCTTCGGGGTTGAAGGCCTCTCCGCCGGAAATGGCAATGAACTTGTGGGACCGGTCGCACTTGATCAGTTCACCCATGACTTGAAGACCACCTTTTTTGGGCAGGAATATGTCGATTATGCTCAGATCGATATTCTTGTCTTTACATATGTTGACGGCTTCCTCGCCATCAGCGGCTTCGATTACGGCAAAGCCCTCAGCCTCCAGCACGGATCTGAGCAGTTCGCGTATCATGGGGGCATCGTCTACAACCAATATTGTCTTCATCAGTGCGCTCCTTGCGTTGATGTCGTGCTTTTAAATTCCCCGTGTGGGTCGTTCTTGATATACTCTAGCGCGAATATTACTTCAGATTCAAGGGTTATGAATTTTTTTTGAGCTGAAGCAGCATCTTTCTGTTTGCAGAGATATTCCAGTTGCTCGGAGATGGCTCCGACCCTTTGCGCCCCAACCGTGCGGGAAGAGCCTTTGATTGAATGGGCGAGTCGTCTGGCATTATCCCAGTCCTGGTTTGAGACAAATGTGGTTAGTTCCCGCAACTCTTCCGGCACGTCGCGAAGGAAAATTGCATCCATGCGGGTGAGAAGGTCCTTGCGTCCGCCTATCATCTCCAGGGCTGTGGCGCGGTCAAACGGTTCTCCGGGAGGGGCCTTTTTCAGCTTTTCGCGGGAAGGTGTTTCTTCAACTGGAGTCCTGCCATCCATCGTGTTGGCGATAATTTTGTAGAAATCATTCATCTTGATGGGTTTGGGGATGTAGTCGTTCATTCCGGCTTCAAGAAATCGTTCCCGGTCGCCCTTGAGTGCGTGGGCCGTGATGGCCACGATGGGAATGGCCGGGTCGAGTGCTCCCGAGTTCGGATCTCGTATGGCCCTGGTGGCCGTGACTCCGTCCATGATAGGCATCTGTACGTCCATGAGCACGATGTCGAAGAGGTCCGTTTTGACCGCTTCCAATGCCTGGACGCCGTTTTCCACGGCTACCACTTCGTGTCCTTGCTCGGTCAGGAGTGTTGTGGCCAGTTCCCGGTTGAGGGCGTTGTCATCTGCCAGGAGGACCTTGAGCTTGGACAGGTCCATACTCGTCGTGTCGGTGACTTCAACAGTCTGAACCAGAATGGAGTCCGGGTCGCCCACTTTCTGTTTGACGGTGAAGCTGAAGGTGCTTCCCTTGCCTTCTTCACTCGTGAGACGGAGGCGACCTTGCATCAATTCCACCAGCAGTTTGCAGATTGCAAGACCCAGACCCGTGCCGCCGTGTTTTCTGGTGATGGAGTCATCGGCTTGAAGAAATGATTGAAAAATGGCCTGTTGTTTGTCGGGAGCGATGCCGATGCCGCTGTCGGTTATGGAGAATCTGATGGTTACATTGTCGCCCTTGTTCGGATTGGTCTGGCCGTTTTTCATGGAAACGACAACGTCCACCCCTCCGGTTTCGGTGAATTTGACGGCATTGGAGATCAGGTTGATGAGTATCTGGCCCAGACGGGAAGGATCTCCTACCAAAGCCATTGGGACATTGTCGTCCACGCGGGAGGTCAGGGTCAATCCTTTGCTTTGGGCCTGGAGCATGGGGACGTCCAGAGCGGTGGTCAGAGTTTTCCTGACATCGAAGTCGATGTTTTCAAGGGTCAGCTTGTGAGCTTCCACCTTGGAGAAGTCGAGGATGTCGTTGATGACGGTCAGCAGGGAGTTGCCCGCCTCCATGATCTTTTTGAGATAGGTGTTTTTTTTATCCGGAGTCGTCACAGTGAGAGCCAATTCCGACATGCCCAGGACTGCGTTGAGCGGGGTTCTTATTTCATGGCTCATGTTGGCAAGAAATGCCGATTTGGCGCGGGTGGCGGCATCAGCTTTTTTCATTGCGCCAACCAGTCTCATGGATTTGCTGGTCAGTTCGGTATTTGCCCGTTCCAGTTCCTTGGTGCGTTGCAGGACTCTTTCTTCCAGCCTGTCGTGAGCTTTTTTCAGTGCGTCTTCGGCTCGTTTTCTGGCTGTGATGTCGATGCCCAGCACCATGATCATTCTTTTGCCTGACGAATCGGTCATGGGGTTGCATTGAAGGTGGAAGGTTCTTCCTTTGACATCGGTCCAGTCCCATTCTACGGCCCGGTCCATTTCCATGGCATCCATGGGCGGGCAGCCGGCGCAGTTGTCGCCTGAACAGTTCAGGGCCTGTTTGCAGCGCATGCCTTTGGGGCTTCCGAAATATTTTCTGAAATACCGGTTGGCATATCGGATCGTCTGATCAGGGTAGAGGTGATAGACTATGCCGGGCAGGGATTCCATGAAGAAAATCTGTCGTTGCTGTTCACGACGCAGGTCTTCGTCTGTTCGTCTGAGTTGGGTGAGGTCCAGGGTGTTGACCGCAAGTCGGGATACCTTGCCCCATGGGTTGACCACCGGAACAATGGAATGAACCAGAGATCGGCCCTGTATCTCTTCCTCGAAACGGATGGGCTCCCCGCTTTTGATGGCTTCGTCGAGTTTTTCCTTTCGGGAGTCGGTCGGGTCATCTGGAAGGAGATCATAGATGTTGGACTGTTCCAAGCTTCCTGCGGAATCCAGGTTGAACAGCTTGGATGCCGCTTCATTGGCTGACAGCACGTATCCCTTGGAGTCCATGACGAACACGGATTCGATAGAAGAGTCCAGAAGAGCCTGCGAAGTTTCGTCCAGGGCGACGTAGGATGCGGGGCTTTGCTTTTTTTTATTGTTCGTCATGGTGAACCGTATATATTATTTTTTCAAACTTTGTATAACGAGGCGAGTTTCTTCGGCCAGCTTGGTCAGTTCTTTGGTATATTCCCTGGCTTTGGCCATTTCAGAGACCGTTTTGACGGCGATGTCGTTGACCAGTTCGATATTGCGACTCATTTCCTCAGTGGCTGCTGATTGTTCTTCCGATGCAGAGGCAATGCTTGAAATCTGTGATGCATTGTTGGTGACCAGATTGACTATTTCCTCCAGGGTTTCGCCGGAGAGGTTTGCTTTTCCCGAGGCAATCTCCGCAGCATTGGCTGAGTCTTCGACCCTGGAAATGTTTATCTGGGTGGAAGCCTGTATGCTCCGTATATTCTCACCTACGTTGCGGGTGGCGTCCATGGTTTTTTCGGCCAGTTTGCGAACTTCATCTGCGACAACGGCAAAACCTCGTCCAGCATCACCGGCGCGGGCGGCCTCAATGGCTGCGTTGAGGGCCAAAAGGTTTGTCTGATCCGCAATGTCATTGATGACGTTCATGATTTTACCGATGGCATTGGCCTGGTGGCCGAGTTCGCCCATGCTCTGTTTGAGGTTTTCAGTGCCTTCACGCACTATGCCTATGGCTTTGACGGTGTCACTGACGATTCGTGCTCCCTGATCTGCAGTGGTTCGGGCCGTGTCCGAATTCTTCGAGGCTTCGGCGGCGTTCCGGGCCACCTCCAGAACGACATCGCGCATCTCGTTCATGCCTGTCATGGTTTCGCTGAGGCTGTTGCGTTGTTCTTCCGCTCCTTCGATGACCGTATTGAACTGAGTGGAGAGATCCTC
>JAEINO010000013.1 GCA_016342345.1 Pseudodesulfovibrio sp.
CCGGATGATCGCCATGACGACATCAACAACGATTACAGGCTACTGAGCTATGTCGCCTAACCGGACAGCAATGACTTAATATAAAGAACAAAAAAGTGACACTATAGTTTTTATTTGTCCTTTTCAATGTTTTTCGGTACCTCGGGATTTAAGCGGAATCGTGTTGTGGTGCGGACTTTCGCCCGTGCGTGACAGGGGTAATAATCCTTGATCTTTGGCACGTTCACGGCTATATTGAGATATCCTGATATATGAATACACCAACCTGTGATGGACGTTGTGGCGTTGTTTGCGGGTGATACGGAGGGTATCGTGCCAGATTTCAGATCCATACTTGACGATGACAGGATTTATTTTTTTGATGGCGGCTACGGCACCTTGCTCCAGGGATTGGGGTTGCCTGCGGGGCTGTCTCCCGAGCTGTGGGGCCTCAAGGCTCCCGAAGTCATTCGGAGCGTGCATCAGGACTATTTGGATGCCGGGGCCAATGTCCTGACCACCAACACTTTTGGCGGGTCCAGGCCCAAGCTTGGCCTGGACGCTGATCCCTATGAGTTGAACAAGGCCATGACCCTGATAGCGCGAGAGGTCGCCGGAGAACGGGCATTTGTTGCCGCGTCCATCGGACCTGTCGGTCATTTTGTCGAGCCGCTTGGTGACTTGACCTTCCGGGAGTTGGTCGAGATTTTCAAGGAGCAGATACGGGGATGCGTCGATGGCGGGGCTGATCTGATCCTCGGCGAGACCCATTTCGATCTGGCTGAAGCCAAGGCCGTTGTCGTGGCTGCCCGTCAGGTATGCACTCTGCCGGTGGCCATGTCCATGACCTTTGAGGGCAAGGCCAGCCTGACCGGTACCAGTCCGCTCACCTTTGTTGATACCATGCAGAACATGGGCGTGGAATTGATCGGCACCAATTGTTCAGCCGGTCCCGAGCAGATGAGGGATACCCTGAAAGCCTGGGCTTCCCGTCTGGAAACCCCCACTTTTGCCGAGGCCAATGCCGGGTTGCCTGAATTGGATGATGACGGCAGTACCTCCTTTCGCCTTCCGCCCGAAGCATTTGCCGAGCAGGCGTGCCAGTTTGTCGAACTCGGTGCCAAATTTGTTGGCGGCTGTTGTGGCACCACGCCCGATCATATTCGCGCATTGCGCAGAAAGGTGGGCGACACGCCCTGGCAAAAGCCGAGAAAGACAGACGATGCGCAACTGGTCCTCACCTCACGCGCCATTTCCGTTCCCGTGGGCTTTTCCCATCCCGGCGTGATTATCGGCGAGCGCATCAACCCCACGGGCAAGAAGCAACTTACGAGTGAATTGCAGGAAGGTGTCTTTACCGAAGCCCTGCGTTTTGCCAATGAACAGATCGACCTGGGTTCTCCGGTGCTTGACGTCAACGTGGGCGCGCCAATGGTCGAGGAGGTCATGCTCCTTCCCGAACTGGTCAAGACCCTTGTGGGACGATTTCAGACCCCTTTGTCCATCGATTCCAACGACATGGCTGCCGTGGAAGCCGGACTGTGGGTGTATCCGGGGTCGCCGTTGGTCAATTCCGTTTCCGGTGAACCGGGCAAGATGGACACGCTGGGGGCCTTGTGCAAGCTCTTTGGCGCACCGTTCATTCTGCTTCCCATTGTCGGCAACAAGCTGCCGGTCACGGCGTCCGAACGATTGGCTGTCATTGAGAATATGCTGGTGGATGCCGAGGCTCTGGGTATTCCCAGGCGGTTGATCATGGTTGATGCCCTGGCTCTGACCGTGTCATCCAAGCCCGAGGCTGCGCGTCATTCTCTTGAAGTCATGCGTTATTGCCGCGATGAGTGGGGACTGCCCACCACCATCGGGTTGTCCAATATCTCATTTGGTCTGCCAGCTCGCGAGCTCCTGAATTCCACGTTCCTGTCACTGTCCATGGCATCCGGCTTGTGTTCCTTCATTAGCAATCCCAATTCCGCACGCATTCAGGAAACTCTGCATGCTGCCGAAGTGCTGCTCAATCGGGACCCTTTGGCCGAGCGGTATATTGCCAAGTTTTCCGGCTGGACCGGTGGCGGGGAATCCCAGGCTTCTCCTTCTTCCTCGGGCGGGAGTGATACCTCGGGATTGCCTCCTGTTCAGGTCGCAGTCATCAAGGGCGACAAGGATGGCATAGTTGCTCTGGTGAACAGTGAATTGGATAATGGCATGGCTGCCATGAACATAGTCAATGATCTGCTTATTCCCGGTATTTTGACTGTGGGTGACAAATATGAAAGGAAGGAATACTTCTTGCCTCAACTTCTCCAGTCTGCCGAGACCATGCAGACGGCCTTCAAGCGACTTCAGCCATTGCTTGAAGAGGACGGAGGAGCAGAGGACAAACCTGTTGTGGTCATGGCCACGGTCGAAGGAGACATCCACGACATCGGCAAGAATATTGTCTGTCTGATGCTCAAGAATTACGGCTTTGATGTCGTTGATCTGGGCAAGAACGTGACTGCCGAGGTCATTGTGGATGCAGCAGCCAGCAACAACGCGGCCATCATTGGCCTGTCCGCCCTGATGACCACGACCATGGTCCGCATGGCAGACACGGTTCAGTTGCTTCGGGACCGTGGAATGGATACCAAGGTCATGATCGGCGGGGCTGTTGTCACGGAAAAATTCTGTACCTCCATTGGTGCCGATGGCTGGTCCACTGACGCGGTTCGTGCCGTAAAGCTGGCCCAGCGTTTGATACAATAGCAAGTTCAATGGATAAATCGCACGCGGCGGGGAGTCCTGCCCGTGCTTTTATTTGGTATATAAGTCTGTTACTATGCTCTCCTAAATCACGAGGTGATAGCATGATAAAATCCTGGCGACTCTGTTCTTTATTGATAATTATGGTCTTGCTGGTGGCCTGTTCCAGTGGTTCGGCTCCCGAAGCAGAGACCGAGTCAGAGAGAGAAAGTCAGGCAGGGAGCACGATAGAAAGCTCGGACTTTCCGTTCATGGGCGTGGCCGAGTTGGACCGCTTCCTGGCCGATAACAATGAAAAGCCGACCATGGTTCTTTTCTGGACAACATGGTGTCCCTCGTGCAAACAGCAGATTCCCGAGATGGAGCAGCTCAACAAGTCCCATGGTGAGAAGATGAACATCATCACCATTTCCCTGGATGAGAATGTGGCTGCCCTGGCTTCCTTTTTCAAGAAGGGCAGGCTCGATCTGCCGGTATATATCGGCAATGATGTCATTGCCGAGAGATTCGAGGTGTCTGCCATCCCGACCCTGGTCATATTCGACAAGCAGGGAAAACAGACTTTTTCCAAGGCTGGCATTTTCCCTCATTCCATGCTCAAGGCCATGGCCGACAACCTTATCAAATAGTGACGACATGATTCGCAAAGCACATATACGAGACGTTAAGGCCATTCATGGCCTGCTCATGCAGACCGAGGAACATGAAGGGTTGGTTCTGCCTCGGTCTTTCAGTCAACTGTATTCCCATTTGCGGGATTTTTTCGTGCTTCTGGATGAAGCCGATACGGTTGTTGGGTGTTGTGCCCTGAGTGTTATATGGGACGATCTGGCTGAAATCCGTTCGCTGGTCGTTGCTCCTGATTTTCGAGGAAAGCGGTTTGGTCGCAAGCTGGTTGAAACCTGTCTGGAAGAGTCCGTGATGCTGGGCATAAACAAGGTCTATACCCTCACCGAACAGACTGGGTTTTTTGCTCATCTGGGTTTCAAGCAGGAGAGCATGGACACCCTGAACCAGAAAATCTTCATTGACTGTTTCAATTGTCCGAGATTCCCGGACCTTTGCAATGAAATCGCCATGGTAATTAATTTATAACATTTCGGTAGAGTGCAGAAATATGCCACATAAACTGACACCTTTTATCACCCCCGAGCAGATTGCCGAGCGGGTGGAAATCATGGGCCGGGAAATAACGGCCAGTTATGACAGCGACGAGCCGCTTGTCTGTATCTGTGTCCTCAAGGGCGCGTTTCTGTTTTTTGCGGACATTATTCGCAAGATTGACCGGGCCATCGAAATAGATTTCGTGCGACTGGCCAGCTATGGCACGGCCACATCCCGCACGGAAGATATTGTTTTTTCAAAGGATTTGGAGATTTCCATCGAAGGGAAAGATGTGTTGGTTGTCGAGGATATTGTTGATACGGGGCATTCCATGGACTTTCTTCTTCATGTGTTGAGACGAAGAAAACCGAAAAGTTTGAAAATTTGTGCGCTTATTGATAAGCATGAACGACGTGCGATGGATGTCACGGTCGATTTCGCAGGTTTCAAGCTGAATGAAGGCTTTATAGTCGGATATGGCCTGGACTATGCTGAACGTTACAGAGAGTTGGGCGGAATTTACGAGTTGTCCACGGATACGGATAGTTAATAAACCAGATTGCCTGGAGATCAAAAGTATGATCGTCACTTGCCCCAATTGCCAGACCCGCTACAACCTGCCTGATGACAAGATTCCGGCGGGTGGAGCCAAGGTCAAATGCTCCAAATGCTCGCATGTGTTCAAGGCTGAGCTGCCTCCGACCACTCCCGAAGAGGAAGTGGAATCCTTGCTTGAGGAAGAGAGCCCGGCAACCAGTGCCCAAGCGGGTGACGAGTTCGAGGAGACCTTTGACGAGGTTGCATCCGGCGGCGATGATGCCGGTGCGCTCGAAGAAGAAATCGCTTCGGAGGATGAGCCGGAACCATCGGCTCAAGAGCCTGTCGAGGAGAGTCCGAAAGACGATGATCCAGGTCTGGACGCTCTTTTTGATTCAAGTGATGAGGATGCTGATTCCTCTGACGATGATTCCGCCCCGGATGGAGAGGAGTCGGTCTTTGGTGATGATACTGGCGATCTGTTTGACGACTCGGGGGACGATGATTCCGAAGACGCTAGTGGTCTTTTTGAAGACGATGATGACGCTGACGACGATGACGATGACGATGAAGAAGATGACGATGACCTCGAAGAAGGGCAAGACGATAGCCTCGACTTGGGCGATACGCCACCGAAGGGCAGCAGGAAGTCGCTGGGTTGCCTGATTATTCTGCTTATTCTTGCCCTTGGCATTGGTGCCGCAATTTATTTCAAGGTTTGGACTTTTGCCAATATCGAGCTTGGCAGTATTGTCAAGAACGTGCCGTTTGTGGGCCAGATGTTCATGGAAGAAACTGGCGGTGACGCAGAAGTGCCTCCGGGTGAGTCTCCGGCCGACCGTGTCCGCAAGATTGAGCTCAAGAACGTCAAGCAATACTACGTGGCCAACGAGAAGGCAGGCAATCTGTTCGTGGTCGAAGGCAAGGCTGTCAACAAGTTTGCCGTACCCAAGGAACAGATCAAGGTGGAAGTGGTGCTTTACGATGCCACTGGGGGCGTGCTTGTCTCCCAATCCTTCCTGTGCGGTAATGTGCTGTCGCAATTCCAATTGCAGGTGCAGACCCTGAAGGAGATCGAAGATGGTTTGTCCAGCGAGGTCGGTATCCTGTCCAATAATACTTTTATTCGACCCGGCGCATCCACGCCGTTCATGGCGGTCTTCTTTCAACCTCCGGCGGGCGTGAAGGAATTCCTGGTCAAGGTTGTTGACGTGGGCGACCCCGAGTAGACGACGCAGGGCTTTGGTTCCCCGCCTTTGCGGGGGGCGTGATGGCTGCTACGGTGGCATTTGGAAGCAGCGATGGGATAATCTGATTCGAATACGAGAAAGTGCTCGGTGCTTTCTCGTTTTTTTTGTGGCGGACAAGGAGAATCGGGCGTAGTTTTATGGGTGGCGTTCAAAGGTATCTTGGGCCTGGATTTTTTCTGAAAAAGGGACTGTTTTCTGGAAAAACGCATTGACGGGAATTGGCTGCATGTGCTACTTCACCACATCTTGTGAAGGATTGCACTAATGGTCAATCTTCGCCATGTAAGCTTCTTGAGCAGGCGGAAACAGCTTCATAAGGTGTGAATATGTTCTTTTCAAAAGACGGTCGAGTGGTGAATATCGTGCAGCTGGGGGGCCCGGCAAGCACGATGGGACTGCATATTGTCTCCTCCATAATCGTCGGGCTGACATTCGGGTATTTTCTGGACGAATACTTTGGAACCAAGCCCTGGCTGCTCATGATTTTCTTCCTTTTGGGAGTCGTGGCCGGGTTCAAGTTGGTTTTCGAGGACTTCAGAAGGCTCCAGAAACGCATGGAAGCCAGAAAGCAACAAGGTTCTTTGAAACAGGATGGTGAGGAAAGTGATGAACAAGATCAACCAAAGGCTTGAACGCCTACTCGTCAAAAGCGGGTTTGCAAGGCCTGACGTTCGTATCGTTGTTCGCAATCAGATTTATGTTTCGCTGGGGACCTCTCTAGTGATCATGCTGGTAACGCTTTGTTCGCGGTGGTCGCTTGCTTATCTGGCCGGGGCTTTGCTTGCCCTTGTCAATTTCTGGGCACTTGCTCGTATTGCCCAGCATTTGGTCTACGACCAGAAAAGCGGACCATTCAAACTGTTTGTTATATTCCTCGGAAAGATGACTCTGAGTGGGCTGGCCCTCTATTGGCTGATCGGAGTCGAACGTGTTCCCCACTGGGGGTTGATATTGGGTTTAGGAACCGTGGTGATCAACGTCACCGCTACCGGCCTGATTCAGTTGGGGCAAAAAAAGGCCTAGATTGATTTTAAGGAGGCTTGGATATGGGTTTTTCAGGCGGGTTACCGCATCCTCTCTTGTACATGGATATGCTCAAAAGCATCGGCCATTGGGGCTCCAAAGTAGAACACATGCTTGGCGTTCAAAGCATTAACCACGTGCTCTACATGTGGCTTGCCATGGTCATCCTGTTGAGCCTTGGCATGGTTGTTCGCAGCCGTTTGCAGCTGGTTCCCGGCGGAATGCAGAATCTCTTCGAGACCATCATCGGTGGTTTGGAAGATTTTGTCGTCGCCAACCTCGGTCAGGAAGGCCGTCAGTTCATGCCGCTGCTCTGCACCATCTTTCTTTTCATTTTGACCATGAACTACATCGGTCTGGTACCGGGTTGTGATGCTCCGACTGCGAACATCAATACTCCGGCAGCCATGGCCATCATCGTGTTTGTGTTCTACCACTTTGTTGGTGCCCGCAAATGGGGCTTCAAGTACATCAAGCATTTCATGGGCCCGGTCGGATTCCTGGCTCCCCTGATGCTGATCCTTGAGCCAATTTCCCATTGCGCACGTCCGCTCAGCCTGACTCTTCGTCTGTTCGGAAATATTCGCGGTGAGGAAATCGTTCTTATCCTGATGTTCTTCCTGGCACCTGTCTTTGGTTCACTGCCCATGTACTTCTTGTTCATTTTGGCAAAAACCATTCAGGCATTCATCTTCTTTATGCTGACGATGTTGTACCTGCAGGGTTCCATTGAGCACGCTCATTAGAAAGAGCCGCTCGTTTAATTTGGGGAAATGGTCCTAGGACCAAAACAATATTATATGATTCCATTTGGAGGATTCAAAAATGAAAATCACTAAGATTCTTTTCACCACCTTGGCTATGGTTCTGGTTGCTTCCGTTGCTTTCGCTTCCGAAGGTGCTGGCGCAGACGTCATGTCCGCTAAAGCATACGCAACTGCACTGGGCATGGGCATCGCTGCTGGCCTGTGCGGCATTGCTCAGGGCATGGGCGTCAAGGGTGCTTGTGAAGGCATCGCTCGTAACCCCGAAGCTGCTGGTCAGCTGTCCACCACTCTGATTCTTGGCCTGGCATTCATCGAATCCCTCGCCATTTACGCCCTGGTCGTCAACCTGATCCTGCTCTTCGTCGTCTAGTATTAGACCTACGAAACGCTACTCCAAGGGAGGCTTCGGCCTCCCTTTTTTACCGATTAACTTGTTAAAAAAATCACAAGCTTGCCCTGTTCTAAGGACGTTGAATAATGAAAAGTGAACATATCCCCAAAGCGACGATCGGACGGCTTGCCGTCTATATTCAGGTGCTCGAAAACCTGCTGCGTGATGGCAATGATGTTATCTCTTCGGAAAAACTCGCAAGGGCCTGTTCGGTCAACTCGTCGCAAATTCGCAAGGATCTCGCTTATTTTGGCGAGTTCGGAGTTCGAGGTGTCGGATATTACGTTCAGGAACTGATTACATCCATCAAGCAGTCATTGGGAATTGATCGTGTCTGGAAGTGTGCGCTCATCGGCGTTGGCAACATGGGTACAGCACTTTTGCGTCATCATGACTTTGAACGTCGCGGGTTTCAGATCGCCGCTGCATTCGATTGTGACCCCGACAAGATAGGTCTGGAATTTGGTGACATGGAAATTGTCTGTCCGACCCACCTCAAGGAACAGGCTCCTGAAATGGGGCTTGAGATCGGTATCATTGCAACGCCGCCGGATCGGGCGCAACGAGCTGCCAATCATCTGGTTGATGCCAACATTCGCGGAATCATCAATTTTGCCCCGTCCAGAATCAATGTTCCGCCGCACATTCCCGTAGAATACGTCGATTTTTTTGATCACCTCTATTCCATTGCCTTTCAGATTACACTGGGCAACGATTAGCAGAAATATATGGGGGGATTATTTCCCCGGTATGATTTAATCGGTTTTTTTCTGAACACCTCTGGTCTGCTGTATTCAGGGATTGTTGGCATTTGACCTGATCCCTGGATTCAAATCTCGTCAAAATGTATTGGTTAAGTATCCTGATACATTGGTTTTTCATATCCAATATCTGGCTCACCGTATTCAATTTTTTCAGCCGAAGTTTGGCTGGAGACTTCTATCGTTATTCGTATACAAGTAGTTGCAACCTTTCCCTTGAGTTGGTATTACTTATCCAAATCTTACATGAAGTCTGGAGTCGGAATACATCATGGCTGAACTCATTGGCGAAATTACTATTGTACACGGAACCGCAATTGCTGAAGGCCCTGACGGCTCTCGGGAATTGACTCAGGGCAGCCCGGTCTACGAGGGCGAAACCATCACCACTCAAGGGGCTGGTTCTGCCACGGAAATCACGTTTACTGATGGAGCGACTCTTTCCCAGGGGCCTTCTTCTTCCGTGCGACTGGATGATTATGTCTTTGACCCGGATCAGGACACTGGCGAAATGACCCTCCAACTCATGGAAGGTTCCTTTCGCTCCGTCACGGGCAAGATTGTGGACATGAATCCTGAAGGATTCACGATAGATACTCCTTTGGCTACCATTGGAATTCGCGGAACCACAACCGGCCATAGGGTTGGCGGTCAGACCGAAGCGCATCTTGTCATTGATTTTGATGGCAAACCTGTTGTCATTCAGGGCGATGCGGGCGGTCCTCCAGCCATTATCACTCGAGATGGCATGGGACTTACGGCCACCATTTCAGGCCTGAGCCAGCCCAGACCGGCCACGCAACGGGAGCTTGATCAGTTTGAACAGCTTTCCGGCGAGTCTCTGCAAGACGCTCCGCCCTCGGATGGGCCTGATGAAGAACAGGCTCCGGATGACGATGGCGGTGATGATGGTCAGGATACCGGAGGCGAGGCCGCTGGGTTGCTGCCTGACGGAAGTCTGGTTCCCGATTTGATGGACCCGCTTCCAGGTCAACCGCAGGGGGTTGGACCCGTCGGACCTCCCTTGTTGCCAATGCCGCCGGAAGGCCTGCCGGTTCAGGGAGGCGTTCGGGGTATAGTACCTGTAATTCCCCAACAGATTATTCCAGATGACGATGAAGGGATTGGTGACAAGGTAGTTGCCGGAACTCTGGATTTGCGCGATTTTGATTCAGATGTGACTGTTGTCATGCCCAATTCGGCAGGCTATTATTATCCCACTGATGTTCCAGATGACAGGACAGACATCGCGTCCAACGTAGTCAATGTTTATGGTTCAACTAATCATGCCAACACGATCATCGGTAATGATGATATGAATGTTATTTTTGGCGGCAATGAATCCGATTCCATTATAGGCGGTCTGGGGAACGATACGATTTTTTCTTCGGGCGGAGTTGATACGCTCGAGGGCGAAAACGGTTTTGACATGGTTTCCTATGCTCTTGAAGAAGCTTACGTGCAGATTGATCTTGGTGCCGGAACCGGTTTTAAAAATCATTCCAATACGACCGACGAACTGCTCACCTTTGAAGGTGCATACGGCTCTGATCATAACGACATTATCACCGGCACGACCGGTGCCAATATGCTTGTGGGCGGTGCCGGCTGGGACTTCATAGAGGGCAAGGGCGGACAGGATTCCCTGTTTGGCGGAACCGGAAACGATCAGTTCAAGTTCACGACAACACTGGTCGATTCGGTTGTCGTTGATGGTGGGGCAGACACGGATACCATAGAGCTTTATGGCTCTGCCAATCTGGAACTGCTCACGACAACGGGAGTGGAGGTAATCCACTTTAACGCCTCTGGTTATTCTGCGGTTTTTAACGCCTCCCTGATCAGTGATAGTTTGAATACCATCCAGGGAAACGCTCCAGGGGTTGGCGAAATCGATACTCTCACCATTAATTCGATTGTGGATGAGGATTATTCCAGTCTCACCTTCAATAACTGGGACACAAATGATGTGGTACAACTGAACGGTACCATAGGCGACGATACCATCGTGTGCACAACCGTGAACTGTACCGTGAACGGTTTGGGCGGTGAAGACACGATCACTGACACGGCCGGCGATAACAGTATCCACGGCGATGGAGACAACGATCTCATCATAGGTGGTGCAGGAACAGATAATTTCTTTGGAGACGCTGGAGAGGACACCCTTTCCTATCGTAACAATACCATGGGCGTTTCGGTTAATTTTGATAGCAACCAAGTCGATAATGATGGCTACGGGACCACGGACACCTTTGATGGATTTGAAGTTTTTGAAGGGTCCAGTAAGGGTGACGTATTCTTTGCTCCCATGGACACAGCCTTCAATATTTTCGGTTCTGGCGGGAACGACACATTGACTGTGAGCTCAGACGGCATAGCGGCAGGCACATTGTTTGACGGTGGAGACGGGACCGGCGATGCCATTGACTTTGAGGGTGATGCAGACGTGAGTTCGGCCCTCGAATTCATGAATGTCGAGATACTGAATCTCATGAGCCAGAACAGTTCGCTAACATTGAACGGATCGCAGATTGACAACCTTCCCATGGAAATCCGGGGCAGTGTCGATTCCGGCACCAGTGTGCTTGCCATCGACTTGGATGCCTCGCAAACCGTTCTTGATCTTTCTCAATTGACGTTTACCAACTGGGAATCCGGGACGGATGTCATACGTGTTTCCCGATTGGGAAGCGATGTGGATGAGGATATCGTGGGCTCCACTCAGGATGACGAATTCCAGATGGGCTCGTTCATGACTTCTGCCGACAGCATCGACGGTGGCACCGGACATGACAATCTTTATGCCCTTTATGCCGGGGCCGCAGACGAGTTGGACGGTATCAGGAACATAGAATACCTCAATTTGAACTGCTCGGGTGTCAATGCGTCCTATGCATTGTCCGACTCTATCGTGGCGTCAGGCGAAACACTGACCATTGATGCCACGAACTATTCGACCGGTGATTTATCTCTGACCATTGACGGCCAGGAATCTGATGGCAAGTACAGCATTACCGGCGGTGAAGGTGATGATTTTTATTATGGCGGGCTGCTGGGTGACACGATCCATGGTCAAGGCGGCAACGACCGAGTGGAAGGAAGGGCCGGGGATGACATCCTGAGTGGTGGACAAGGTGATGATCTTCTGTTTGGCGGCATAGGTGCCGACGAGTTGCACGGCGATTTGGGCAGCGACACATTTTACTACAGTTCCACCAATGAGGGCGGTGACACCATCGCAGACTTTTTGCTGGACGGTGTGGACAAAGTGGGCTTTGAAGCGAACAATTTCAACGGCATAGATTCGGGTCAAGCTCTTGGATACGCTGAATTTCTGGACTTGGCCGACAAGACAACCGCCCTGAACTATGCGGCAGATGGCGATACAGGCATGGCCAATGGGCAGAATTTCGTGTTCCTGCACTATGATTCAACCGGTGGTTCCACGGAAGACACGTGGCAACTCTGGTATGACCACAACGGCGCTGACGTGGCCGGAGGCCAGACGCTCATGGCTTCTTTTGATGCCGATCCAGGCCTTACGGAAGGGGATATTGTGGGAATGTAGTTTCTCAACATAATATCAAGAGAAACGGCATCCGCCATAAGCGGATGCCGTTTTTTCATGCAATACAAAGCGAGCGGGATCGGGCTTTTCTCAACAGTCTGCCAAGTTGATCTTACAGGTACTTTAGGGAAACGCTGATTAATTCAATCTTAAGGAAGTGCTGTAGAATTGTTCGCTGGCAAGGCGCGCAAAAAAAATCAAGGCTGACGCGTGCTTCCTGCACGCTAGGGTTTGATTTTTTTGCAGCAACGAAGCCAGAGGACAATTATGCAGTGCTTCCTTAGAGGTCTGCTTTTCTAGGCCTTGAATCTGTACCCGATACCCCGGACTGTTTCTATCCAGTCGGCGTATGTGCCGAGTTTTTGACGAAGCCTGCGAACATGCGTGTCCACGGTGCGCGAATATCCCTCGAAATGAGTGTCCCAGACGGTATCCAGAAGGTTGTCACGAGTCTGTACTTTGCCGGCCCCGGAAATGAGCACGGAGAGCAGTTTGAATTCCGTGGCTGTGAGGGCAATCTCCTGGCTATCCACGCTGAGTTGGTGGGCTTCAAAGTCGATCCGCAGTCCTTCTCGTTCCCAGAGTGTGGGAGAATCTGGTTTTGGTGCTCCATAGCGGCGCAGGACGGCCTTGACTCGCAGGATGAGCTCTCGTGGCGAGAATGGTTTGACCACGTAGTCGTCTGCTCCCAGTTCCAGGCCAACGATCTTGTCAATCTCTTCGCCCTTGGCCGTAAGCATGATGACAGGGATTCGCGCCAGCGCGTTGTCTGATTTGAGGCGGCGGCAGACTTCAAGGCCATCCAGACCCGGCATCATCAGATCCAGAAGCACTATGTTGGGCTTGAAGGCCGCAGCAAGGCCAAGGCCGGATTGTCCGTCTTCTGCGGCGGCGACATCGAAACCGGCAGAGGACAGGTTGTATTTGAGCAATTCTCTTGTGTCCCTGTGATCTTCTATAACCAGAATCTTTTGGGCTGACACGCCGTACTCCTTATGAATAGTGATATCGTACCGATCTGCTATACCCGAATAACCGCCCCATGAGTGTTACAATCACGAAACATTTCACTGATTGGGTATCCTTTTTCAGGTGCTCTCGGCAACGTGAGTTCGGGATTTGTCCAGGCTGACGGGGGATGAGTCCCGGCAGGGTAATTATATGATTTCATGAATCAAAATAATATGGATTTGTCCATAAAGAGGTTGGTCGGGAGTGCCGATATGATTCATGAGCCCCGGAATTAATCCCAAGCCACGATTGGAGTTGCATACATGTATTATCACGGATTCGACAAGAAATTCCCTTCCGGAAGCAAGTATTGGACGATGTACGATGATCAGCTTATCGGCATGCTTTTTTCAAAAATAGTCAACAAGACCATGAGCATTGAAACCGCGTCTGCCGATTCCGAGGAGATTGTGGACGAGATGGTACAGAATCTCTTTGATTTGTGTTTTTACATTAACAAGGATTTTCACGACTGCTAGTCGCACAGGTTGTTGATAAAGGCCCGATTGCGGCGTTGCTGCAAAAAGTTCAAATCCTTGCGTACAAGGAGTACGCGGCGGCCTTGAGCTTTTTTTGCGTCTAGCACTCGAACCTTTCTCAACAACCTGTCAGAAGTTGAGGAAGGCCCGATTGCGGCGTTGCTGCAAAAAGTTCAAATCCTTGCGTACAAGGAGTACGCGGCGGCCTTGAGCTTTTTTTGCGTCTAGCACTCGAACTTTTCTCAACAAGCTGCCAGATGATTTTCTTTGTTGGAATTGGAAAATGGTGCCTATTTATCAAGGCAGATTTTCACGGCCTTGATCACGTCAGCCACATCGGCATCCGTGAGTTTGGCCGAAAGAGGCAGGCTTACGGTCTGGCGGCCAAGGGTTACTGCGTGCGGGGTGTCCTCAAGGGTCCAGCCAAAGCGTTCCCGATAGTATGGCTGTTCCGGGATGCTGAGATAGTGAACACCGACCCCGATACTTTCTTTGGTAATACGAACCAGAAAGTCATCGCGGGCAATGCCGGTTTTGGCTTCGTCAATCATGATCGTATACAGGTGACGGGCGTGGCGGGTGTTTGGCTCCTCAGGGGCAGGCAGGCCGATTGGCAGATCCTTGAACGCTTCCTGATACCTGTCCCATATTTCGCACCGCCGTACGAAATATTTTTCGACGCGGGCAAGTTGATGGATGCCTATGGCTGCCTGAATGTCCATCATGTTGTATTTGAACCCGGCAGATACCACTTGGTAGTGCTTGTATCCTTCATCGGAAAAACGTTTCCAGGCATCCGCGCTCATTCCGTGTAGTCCAAGAATCTTGACGTGCTGAATGTCTTTTTGGGTGCGGGCCATGACCATGCCCCCCTCGCCTGTGCAGACATTTTTGGTCACGTAGAAGCTGAAGCATCCAAAATTTCCGAATGTTCCTGCGTGTTTGCCCTTGTATGTCGTTTCAATGGCGTGTGCGCAATCTTCGACAACTTTAAGATCATGCTCGTTGGCAATGGCCATGAGCGCGTCCATGTCACAGGCTCGGCCAGCGAAGTGGACGGGCAGAATTGCCTTGGTGCGGCCCGTGATCTTTGCGCGTACCGACTCAGGGTCGATGTTCTGGGTCACGGGGTCAATGTCTGCCAGAACCGGCGTACATCCGGCATGAATGATAGCATTGATGGATGCACAAAACGTCATGGGAGTGGTGATGACCTCGTCGCCCGGTTTCAGACCAAGTGCCACAAGGCTGAGGTGCAATGCCGCGGTGCATGAATTGCAAGCCGCTGCGTAGCCGTTGTCCAAATATGCGGAAAAATCCTTTTCGAATTGTGCCACCTTGGGACCAGTTCCGAGCCAGCCTGATTTCATGGAAGCCACGACTTCGTCTATTTCGGCCTGTTCGATACGCGGTGAGCCGAAGACGAGAAAATTATCTTTTGAACGAACGGGCATGTCCGTAGTACTCCTTGATGGATGTGTGTTGTGGGCGAGATTTACCAGATAATGAGAGGGTGGTAAATGCTGGGAGGTGTGCGTATTTGTTTTATGCTCGGAAATAATCTTGTCCAACTCTTCGTCGCAAAGCGTATGCTCAGTGACGGGTTTGTCGAGTTCCTGATTTAATTTAAGGCCGTTTTTTGCTACTTCTTTGGTTTTTCTTAAGGAAACATCGCCGAGTTTGTACTGTTCATGAGGGATTCTTGTTTTGTATCAGACGATGATCCTATGGTGCCCGAACGGTGTGAAAAGTTTTAAAATAAATCAGGCTCTGCGATTAAATATGGATTGCAATCGACTTTTTGGTTTGTATCCGACTTAGACCCGGCTGGTCAAAAAAACATTTGAAGCGAACACCAGAGGATATGATAATCCGAAACGATTCCACCTCCTCAGGTTGCGCTTTGTACGTCCATTCGTTATGTAACCAACCCGGCCCAATTCCGGGCTACATATATTCATCTGATACGAGGTACCGCAATGATCAGACCGGATTTTAAAAAAATGGACGGATTAATTCCGGCCATCGCGCAGGACGCCGAGACCGGCGAAGTCCTGATGATGGCGTACATGAATGAAGAATCATGGGATAAAACACTGGAAACCGGCGAGGCCCATTATTGGAGCCGCAGCCGTCAGACGCTATGGCATAAGGGCGGTACCTCGGGCCATACTCAGAAGGTGAAATCCATCCGCATTGATTGCGACGATGACACCTTGGTGCTTCTCATTGATCAGATCGGCGGCGCGGCATGTCATCTTGGCTACCGCAGTTGCTTTTTCCGCGAATTGAAAGACGGCGAAGTCACGAAATGTGCTCCGATCGTCTTCGACCCCAAAGAGGTATATAAGTAATGTCAGAACCATTTTTACGTCTCGGTGTTCCTAAAGGTTCCTTGCAGGATGCAACCCTCAAGCTGTTTGACAAGGCAGGCTGGAAGATCAAGCTGCATGATCGCAATTATTTTCCGGATATCGATGATGACCGGATCAAGTGCTCCTTGGCTCGAGCCCAGGAAATGTCCATGTATGTCGAGAATGGCACCTTTGATGTCGGCCTGACGGGCATGGACTGGATCAAGGAAAACAAGTCCGATGTGGTCGTGGTCGATGACCTGATCTATTCCAAGGTCAGTAATCGCAAGGCCCGTTGGGTGCTTTGCGTCAAGGGCGACTCCCCTTACACCTGCCCCGAGGACCTGGAAGGCAAAACCATTTCCACCGAGCTGGTGGGGTTCACCAAGGAATATTTCGCTACCCGTGGAATCAACGTGGAAGTTTCCTTTTCCTGGGGAACCACCGAGGCCAAGGTTGTCGAGGATTTGTGCGATGCCATTGTCGAGATAACGGAGACCGGCACGACCATCAAGGCCAACGGGTTGAGGATTATTGCCGAGTTGATGCAGACAAATACCCAGTTGATTGCCAACAGGGAAGCATGGAAAGATCCGAAAAAGCGCAAGCTCATTGAGGATATCAACCTGCTCATGCAGGGTGCGTTGCGTGCTGACAAAATGGTCGGGTTGAAAATGAATCTGCCCAAGGACAAACTGGCCGAGCTGAATGGCTCGTTGCCGAGTTTGAATTCTCCCACCGTGGCTGAATTGCAGGACCCGAATTGGTTGTCTGTCGAGGTCATGGTCGAAGAGAAGGTTGTTCGTGAGTTGATTCCCCGTCTCAGGGAATTCGGAGCGGAAGGGATAATTGAGTATCCGTTGAATAAAGTTATTTAGTTTCGGCTGGAAGTGAAGATATGCAAGTCGGGAGAACCAGATGGTTCTCCCGACTTTTTTTGTGGGAATGGAATCGCCTTTGGCGATGATGAAGAATGAAGATGAAAGATAAGATGCCTAAAGGCAGCCCTCCCGGCGGGGTCCGTTTTTTTGTTGGCCCAAAAAAAGGGACGAAAAAAAGGGCCTTTTAGTATCTTGGCCGCTGCCTTCCATGGCTGAGAATCTGATCAAAGCGGGTCGGCTCCATGCCATGAAAGGTCTGGGCTGTACCTTCCCGTACAGTTGCTTTTCAACAATGCTCTTCTGATCCCGGTCATAAAGCCGCCTCTTCCGCGTTGTCAGCCTCTAGGCCTTTGGAGGCTTGACGCTGGGGCGCGTGAATTGGTGTTGATATTTTGAAATCCAAAAGGCCTGCAAAAACAAGCGTTTCCAATGCCTTCATATCTATCCTAATCACACCATATTTAGTCTTTCTTACAACGACGACCAATGAGAGCAGGGGCTTAGAGCCGGTTGACACGCGTAAGTGTAGCCCGGAAAGCGTCCGGGTCCCGGATATCTTGGAGGGCAGCGGAGCGTGTTAGCGGCTCTTAGCCATCGCGGAAGGATCACAGCGCAAAAAAAGCGACTTTTGCTTACTTTTGGTCGCTTTGGCCCAAAAGTAAGTCGTGCCGGAGGTACGAAACTCTCTGTTTATTCTTTATGGCAGCCATGGGGCTGCATCCCATTCTGCTTTTATCTTATTGTTTCGATGAAGAATGAAGATGAAAAAAAAGATGCCTAAAGGCAGCCCTCCCGGCGGGGTCCGTTTTTTTGTTGGCCCAAAAAAAGGGACGAAAAAAAGGGCCTTTTAGTAGCTTGACCGCTGCCTTCCATGGCTGAGAATCTGATCAAAGCGGGTCGGCTCCATGCCATGAAAGGTCTAGGCTGTACCTTCCCGTACCGTTGCCCTTCAACAATGCCCTTCTGATCCCGGCCACAAAGCCGCCTCTTCCGTTTTGTCAGCTTCTAGGCCTTTGGAGGCTTGACGCTGGGGCGCGTGAATTGGTGTTGATATTTTGAAATCCAAAAGGCCAGCAAAAACAAGCGTTTCCAATGCCTTCATATCTATCCTAATCACACCATATTTAGTCTTTCTTACAACGACGACCAATGAGAGCAGGGGCTTAGAGCCGGTTGACACGCGTAAGTGTAGCCCGGAAAGCGTCCGGGTCCCGGATATCTTGGAGGGCAGCGGAGCGTGTTAGCGGCTCTTAGCCATCGCGGAAGGATCACAGCGCAAAAAAAGCGACTTTTGCTTACTTTTGGTCGCTTTGGCCCAAAAGTAAGTCGTGCCGGAGGTACGAAACTCTCTGTTTATTCTTTATGGCAGCCATGGGGCTGCATCCCATTCTGCTTTTATCTTATTGTTTCGATGAAGAATGAAGATGAAAAAAAAGATGCCTAAAGGCAGCACTCGGGGCAGGGTTCATTTTTTCATTGAACTCGCGTCACCCTACAGTCAACCCTAGGGCTGCTTCATCCACGTACCAGAGTGTTTCCTCAGCTTCCAATCGGGCGGCTGGATAGCGATCCGGGGCGGTGGGGTCGTTCATGATCTCGTGAATAAGGGATTGTTTGTCTTTGCCTGCTGCGAGGAAAAGGGCGGTCCTGGCGTTGTTCAGGACTGGAAAGGTCATGGTGATTCGGTCGATTCTTGGGATGGCTGGCGGATTGATGACCGGGACGACCCAGTCCGTGGATTCAAGAGAGTCGGTGTTCGGGAAGAGGGAGGCTGTGTGTCCATCTGTCCCCATGCCTTGCAGGGCGAAATCGAAGCGGGGTGTTCCCTTGTCACCAAAGGCATTGACGAGATTGCGGCGTGTGTCTTCGGCTGCCCTGTCTGCGCCGAGCTCTCCTCTGATCCGGAATATGTTGGCTTCCGGGATGGGCATGTGGCTGAGCAGGGCGTCATGGGCGAGTTTGTAGTTGCTTTGGTCGTCGTCGGGCGGAACCGCTCTGTCGTCACCCCAGAATATGAGGGTTCGGTCCCACGGCACGGCGCGCCAGTATGGTTCGCATGCCAGGATCTCAAAGAACCGCTTTGGTGTGCTGCCACCGGACAGGGCAACGGTGAATCGTGCTCGATCATTCAGAGCCTGATGTGAGCATGCGATGAAAAGTTGTGCCGCGCTCTGACTCATGTCCTCGGCGTTTGCGAAGACGTGAAAATCCGCCATGGTGTTCCCTCTAGGCAAATGATGATGTTCAAACTTCCGTGTCTGGCCAGCATTGACGCACCCTGTGGGGACCGTTGGTTCCGGCCTTGTAAAGGTGCAGCCGTTCGGCTTGGTCGGGACAGTCGCACTCCATGAGTATCGGCGTCAAGAAACTCCAGCATAAATTTATGGAATCCTGCCGCCAGAACAGGGTGTGATCCCCCAGCAGGACCTCGAGCAGCACTTTTTCGTATGCGCTCAGGCGGATGGGAGAACCCTGGGAATAGTCGAAATTCATGGTCACGTTTCGCAGGCACATGGCCGGTCCCGGGGCTTTTGCCTGGAACGTCAGGCGTACTTCCTCTCGGGGCTGGATGGACAGGATGAGCCGGTTGGCCGTGATGTGTTCGCCCAGGATGTTGCGGTACATGGAATGGGGCACCTCCTTGAAACGAACCTCGATCTCGGTGTGCTTTTCGGCCATGCGCTTGCCCGAGGTGATATAGAACGGCACTCCTTGCCATCGCCAGTTGTCGATGAAGATTTTCATGGCTGCAAAGGTCGGGGTGAGCGAATCCGAGGCAACGCCTGGCTCCTTGACGTAGGACGGCACGGATTGGCCGTCCATTATCCCTGCGGCGTACTGACCGAGAACGAGATAGCTGTCCAGGTCGTTGGTGGGGAACGGCCTGAGTGATCGGTAGACCTTGGTTTTTTCATCCCGAATGCGATCCGCTTCATAGAGGGAGGGCGGTTCCATGGCCACCAACGCAAGAAGCTGCATCATGTGGTTCTGGAACATGTCTCGCAGCACACCGGCATGGTCATAGTACCCGGCCCGGTGCTCCACGCCGAGCTTTTCGGAGGCAGTGATGTGAACGGATTCGACATAACGGCGGTTCCAGAGCGGCTCGAAAATGGCGTTGGCAAATCGGAACATGAGTACGTTTTGAACTGTTTCCTTGGCTAGATAATGGTCGATGCGGTAAATTTGATGCTCGGAAAATCCCTCCATGAGAGCCTTGTTGAGACGGTGTGCGCTGGCAAGATCATGCCCGAACGGTTTTTCCACGATCAGACGAACCCAGTTGCCGTTTTCCCTGGAAAGTCCTGCATGGGCAAGGCCGCGGGCAATGGTTTCGTAGGCTGCAGGCGGCACGGCCAAATGGAAGATAGTGTTGTTGTTGGTGCCGAATTCGTTGCCTTTGGCTTTGATGAACCCTGCCAGTTCGGAGAACTCGCCCATTGAAGTGAAGTCCACCCTTTGATAAAATACGCGCTGGGAAAAACTGTTCCAGTTGTTCATGTCCGCGCCATTTTCTTCAAGGGAAATCCTGATGCGTTGCCTGAATTCATCGATCGAAAGTGCGGACCGTGCCACGCCGATGATGATGCAGTCTTTGGGCAGCCCTTTGTCGCAAGACAGAGCTTGGAGCGATGGCAGAATCTTGCGGAAGCTCAGGTCTCCCGTGGCACCGAATATGACAATGGCGCATGGGTCCGATGGTTTTTCATGGAGGCAACCACCGTTTGCGTCATCCCGTTTGGTGACAACGCCGGGCATTTATTGTTTTCCTGCCGGGCTTACGGGATGGCCACCGAATTCTCGCCTGAGTGCGGCCAGCACCCTGTTGCGGAAGTCGTTGTCCCGTCTGGATGAGAATCGTTCCATGAGGGCAATGGTCAGGACCGGTGCTGGTGTGCCTGTCTCTATGGCCTGTTGAACGGTCCAGCGACCTTCCCCTGAGTCGTCTACAACTCCTTTGATGTCGGTCAGACGTTCGTTTTTTTCAAAGGCGGCACCAGCCAGTTCCAGAAGCCAGGAGCGGATGACGCTTCCGTTGTTCCAGAGTTTGGAGAGTTCGGAATAGTCCATCCCTTCGTCGTAGTTTGAATTCTCGATGAGAGCGAACCCTTCGGCATAGGCCTGCATCATGCCGTACTCGATGCCGTTGTGGACCATCTTGATGAAGTGACCCGCTCCGGCCGGTCCGCAATGCATGTAGCCGTTATCAGGTGCCAGGGCTGCGAACACGGGCCTCAGCCGTTCAAATTCCATTTTCGGGCCGCCGACCATGGTGCAATAGCCGACCTCAAGTCCCCATATACCGCCTGAAATTCCGGCATCCAGATAGTTGATACCGCGTTCAAACAGCTCTTCGGCGCGGCGAATGTCGTCCTTGTAATAGCAGTTTCCGCCGTCGATGATGGTGTCGCCTGGGTCGAGCATTTGCTTGAGACTGTGAATGGCAATTTCGGTTGGACTGCCTGCCGGAAGCATTACCCAGACTGTTCGTGGAGGCTGAAGCAGTTCCTTGAGCTCCTTGTATGAATAGGCTCCCAGCCCTTTCTCTTCCTTGAGTTGGTCGGTTTTGTCCTCACTTCGGTTGAAGCCCACGACCTCTATGTTGTTTTGCAGGAGCCTGCGTGCCATGTTCATGCCCATGCGGCCAAGTCCGATCATGCCGATTCGCATTGTTTCCCCTCCGCAAATGAGAATTCATGTAGTGCCATAAATGCTAGCACGGCGTATGTGTGAAGGGCAAAGCTTTCGTTGATTTAGCGTTGGGTATCATCCATAATGCCCGGAATCTAACGCCGAGAACGAGGAGTTGTCATGCTGGAAGGTTTGTGGACGCTGGAAAATCTGATTGCATTGATCACGCTGGCCGGGCTGGAAATAGTGCTCGGCATCGACAATATAGTGTTCGTGGTGGTGGTGACCAACAAGCTGCCCGAGGCTTCACGGGCCGCGGCTCGGAGGTTGGGAATAGGGCTGGCAATGTTCACCCGAATTGGGCTTTTGCTTGTCATCAGTGCCATCATGGGGTTGACGGCACCTCTTTTTACTGTTTTCGGACATGTGGTGGCAGGCCGCGACATCGTTCTCCTTGTCGGCGGGCTGTTTCTGCTTGCCAAGGCAACGCACGAAATTCATGACAAGCTGGAAGAACCGGATGAAAGGGATTCACTTGTGCGCAAGCAGTATTCCTACGCCAGTGCCATCATTCAGGTCCTGTTGCTCGATATCGTTTTTTCGCTGGATTCGGTAATTACGGCAGTTGGCATGGCCCAGCACGTCACAGTCATGATTGTCGCCATAGTTATTGCGGTTATTGTAATGCTGCTTTTTGCCGGGCCGGTGAGCGACTTTGTTTCCAACCATCCCACGGTACAGATGCTTGCCTTTTCCTTTTTATTGCTGGTCGGTATATTCCTCATGGCCGAAGGCATGCACAAGCACATTGACCGGGGCTACATCTATTTTGCCATGGCATTTTCGCTCTTTGTCGAATTCCTGAATCTGCGGATGAAGAAGGCAAGGAAACAGGCACAGGCCTGACAAGATACTGCGGGAAACACGCCTTCAGATCTGATGAATATACAGCCCGACCCAGCCGTTCATGAAGGTCGTGGCAAGTTTTCCTGCCAGTCCGGCGCGGATCAGCATGGATTCTGTGCCGCCTCTTTCCATGTATTTTTTGTAGTGGGCGTAATGGTTCTTTCCGGCCAATCGCTCCACCGTGGTAACGGCCCACCCTGTCCATGGTGAGTGCATGGACGCTGGCTGCCGGTAATCAGCCACAAGGATAATACCTCCCGGTTTTACCACCCGTTGCGCTTCTTTCAGTACGCCAAAAGCGATGGGTTCCGGTCGTTCGTGCAAGGCGAAACTGATGGTGGCTGCGTCGAACTCGTCATCGGAAAAAATGAGAGACGTGGCATCTCCGTCAAGAAAGGTGACGGCAGGATGCTTTTTGCGTGCCACTCTGAGCATGGATTGCGACAGGTCCACGCCCACGGCTTTCATGCCTGCATCGCTGATCATCCCAGCCATGAGTCCTGTGCCGCAGCACAGATCCGTAATCTTGTGGCATTGCAGGGAGGAAAGCTCGGCAATCAGAGCTCGGTGGATGGGTTTCAGGAACGGCCCGATCATCGGGTCGTAGAGCTTGGCAAAACAGGTGTAGTCGTCCATGACTTTCCCCGTTATTTCTGATCGAAAAGTTTTTTGATTTCGTCTTTGCTGAATTCGTCTTGCAGATAGATGTTCGTCAGTTCCCCGGATTGGAGTAATTCTTTCATTCTGCGGTCATACAGGGCGAGGTACTTGCGACCTTCGGGCGTGTCGCTGAATTGTGGAGTGACCTTGAAATGTTTGATTATCGAGATTTCGAAGAGGTGGGACGAAAACCCTGATTCGTACATGGCATCCTTGAGCAGCACGTGGTCGTCGAGGATAAAGGCGATGTCTCCCCGGTCGAGCAGGTGGAAAGCGGAACTGAGGTCATAGACGATCTGTCTGGAGAACTCGACAGGCAGAAGCGTGTGGAAATCGAATCCGTAGAGATACGCCACGCGTTGCCCTTTCAGGGATTCCAATCCTTTCCATTTTGTTTTTCCCCGGAAATAGCATGCCGAAAGGTCATACGGGACAATGGGTGTCCTGGCCGAGAGCAACCCTTTGCTGGGTTGGATATCCAGAGTCATGTGGAATTCCCCGGAACGGGTTTCCTTGATGGCGCGCGGGTAAGGGATCGCAACGTGTCTGACGTCCAGATATTCCGGCTCATAGACTGCACGCAGGACGTTCATGATGATGCATTTGCTGTCGCCGGACAGGACATTTCCCAAATCGGGCATGGCGAATCGGACTTCGTGCCGCCCCGGCCACTCTGTATTGTTTGCGGCCATGGTCACGGAGGGCAGCATCAGGGCCAGTACCAGAGTCGTCAGGATGATTTTGCTGAGGTGTATATATGAGTTCACTTACGAACTATCCGACAAATCGCCACGAGTATCAACCAAAAATTCAGTATTGCCAAGTGGGAGGAACACAAACATTCGACGTGCGTGTTTGCCTCGTGCTATGGTTTTTCAAATTCGGAGCGGGATCATGAAGCTGTCAGACATCAATCTGCTGGATGAGTTGGAAAAGGTCGAACTGGCCGAATTGCGGGCAGTCTTTCGTGAGCGCAAATTCGTCAAGGGAAGCGGTATATTTGGCCCGGATCATAATGAGAACCTGGTGTTTGTCATCGCCAGGGGCCGGGTCCGGGTCTATCTTGCCTATGAAGACAAGGAGTTCACCCTCGCAATTCTCAGTCCCGGAGACCTTTACTCAACCCATTCCGGGTGTCATATCCAGGCTTTTGACAATGCCTCCCTGTGGGTGACGGACGTGCAATCCGTCAAGCGTTGCATGACTGAAGTACCACTTTTTACCCGCACCATGATTCGTGTGCTCGGTCATATTCTGCAAAACGCTTTTTCAATTATTGGCAGTTTGGCCTTCAAGGACATTTACAACCGGCTCATGGATTTTATCCTGCGGGAAGCAAATGAATCAGGTGTCCCGGAAAACGGCGGGTTGTTTCTCAAGTTTGACATGACCATTGAGCAACTTGCTCAGGTGGTCGGTGCCACTCGACAGACGGTTTCCACACTTTTGAATGACATGGTCAGGTCAGGATTTATGGAAAAGCGCGGGCGGGGCGAGTATTTTATCCCCGATCCTGAGGAACTTGAAAGGGCTGTTGGCAGGTAGGAAGCGCGAAAGAATCAATGAGAATGACCCGGATGATCCAATCCGGGTTATTTTTTTGCCTTTCACACTCCTTTTTGTCGGATAGACGACAGACAGTACTTTGATGGTGGTGTAATATTCAATTCATAATAGGCTTTCTTTACTAGAGTCCGTTGGGCACAATTTGCTGTCCGGCAAAATTATGGATTTGGAGGGAAAATGGCAAAAGAACCGAGGCCAATCGATGAACTGACCATTTGGGACGATGCCAAGGCCATGCTCAGAAAGGCGAAGGCGGAGGGTATCGAGACTGTCTATGATCGCTTGAATCAGCAGACACCGCATTGCAAGTTCTGCGAGTTGGGAACAACCTGTAGAAACTGTACCATGGGGCCGTGTCGCATCAGCGCAAAACACCCGCGTGGCGTCTGTGGAGCCGATGCCGATGTTGTTGTTGCCCGTAACTTCGGTCGCTTCATGACAGGTGGTGCTGCCGCCCATTCCGACCATGGAAGAGACCTTGTCGAAGTGCTGGAGGCCATTGTCGAGGGCGAGACCAGTGACTACAAGATCACGGACGAGGACAAGCTTTTTCGTGTTGCCGGTGAAATTGGCGTTGATACCGAGGGGCGTGCTGTCATGGATGTGGCCCGTGATGTCCTGGAAACCTTCTTTGCCGATTACGGCAGCCGTAAAAAAGAGATTTCCCTTCTGTCCCGTGTGCCGCAAAAACGCAGGGATATTTGGGCAAAGCTCAATGTGACACCTCGCGGCATTGATCGTGAGATTGCGGAAATGATGCACAGAACCCATATGGGTGTTGACAATGACGCTGCCAACACGCTTCTTCATGCCGCTCGAACATCTCTTGCCGATGGTTGGGGCGGGTCCATGATCGGTACTGAACTCTCGGATATCATTTTCGGTACGCCAACGCCTTCAATGTCCACCGCCAATCTTGCCGTCATCAAAGAGGACAAGGTCAACATTCTCGTCCATGGTCATAGCCCGGTCGTCTCGGAGATGATTCTGGTTGCTGCCCGTGATCCCGAATTCGTTGCAAGAGCCAAGGCACTTGGCGCAACCGGTATTAACGTGGTGGGTCTGTGCTGTACTGGCAACGAGTTGCTCATGCGCAAGGGTATTCCCCTGGCTGGCAACCACCTCATGACTGAACTGGCCATCATTACCGGTGCGGTCGAGGTCATTATCGTGGATTATCAGTGTATCATGCCGAGCCTTGTGCAGGTCTCGGGATGCTACCACACCAAATTCATCGATACCGCCAACAAGGCCCGTTTTACTGGTGCGCTCCACTACGACTTCCATCCGGATACAGCTCTTCGGCAGGCAAGGGAAATCATCAGCCTCGCCATTGATACCTATGCCGAACGCGATCCTTCCCGGGTGGAGATTCCGGGCGAACCCGTGGACGTCATGACAGGTTTCTCCAATGAATCCGTGACCGCTGCCCTTGGCGGCTCTCTTGATCCGCTTGTTCAGGCAATTGCCGCTGGTGATATCCGGGGTGCCGTTGGTATTGTTGGTTGCAATAATCCCAAAATCAAACACGACTCCATGAACGTGAAGCTTGCCAAGGAACTCATCAAGAAAGATATTCTTGTCCTTGTCACAGGATGTGTCACCAGTTCTGTTGGAAAGGCCGGACTTCTGGTGCCGGACGCCATTGAGCTGGCCGGACCGGGCCTCAAGAAGGTCTGCGGCTCGTTGGGTATTCCACCGGTCCTGCATTATGGTTCCTGTGTGGACAACGCCCGTATCCTGCAACTCTGTGCAGCTCTGGCAAATGCCCTTGGTGTAGATATCTCCGATCTGCCTGTTGGTGCATCCGCACCTGAATGGTATTCGGAGAAAGCCGTGGCCATCGGTCTTTATGCGGTTTCCAGCGGTATATACACACACCTTGGTCACCCGCCGAACATTCTCGGCTCCGAGACTGTCACCAATCTTGCTGTCTCCGGTCTCGAAGGACTTGTCGGTGCTTCTTTCTTTATCGAAGCCGATATGGTCAAGGCCGCCAACATGCTTGACGAACGCATCAAGGCCAAGCGCAAAGGGCTTGGCTTAAGTGAATAGGTAGTGCTTCCGGGGTCCAGAGAGGATTCTTTACTGGGTTCCTCTCTGGACGCCTTGTCCAAAATTCCTGGCGGCACAGAGGGTCATGCGTGGGCGTGGGGCGAGGCCCGTTGAATAGAAAAAGAGAGAGAATCTGTATGAAGTTGGCGTTTGCGGGAAAGGGCGGCGTTGGAAAAACCTCGTTAACTGCATGGGTGGCTGATTGGCTGGCCCGGAACGGCAGGAATGTCTGGCTGATTGATGCGGATACGGCCCTTTCTTTGGGGCAGGCCTCCGGGTTGCAACTTGAGGCCTTGCCGGAACCGCTGGTTCGTCGCGGGGACCTGATCCGTGAGCGCATCCATGCCAGTGGTTTTTTGAATCTGAACCCTGACGTAGGCGATTTGCCGGAGACCCTGGCTGTGGATGTTCCAATGGTCGGTGCGGCCGTGGATGGAGTCACGCCGGGGCGCAAGCGGCTCATCGTCATGGGTGCTGTGACCAATGCTGGCGGCGGGTGTGCCTGCGATGCCAACGCGCTGCTCAAAGCACTTCTGGCGCATATTGTCATGGATCGTGACGAATGGGTGCTGGTGGACTTGGAGGCCGGGGTCGAACATCTGGGGCGTGGCACTGCGACCCATGTGGACGGGCTGGTGGTGGTTTCGGAGCCGAGCATGCGAAGCTTGCAGACCGGGGCCGAGGTTGGGCGCATGGCAACGGACCTGGGGCTGAGCAATCAGGTGTTGGTCGTCAATCGTTTCATGGGCGGAGAACTGCCCAGAATCGACGGTCTGCCCGAGTGGACCATAACCGTGCCGTCCATGCCGGGGCTGATCGAGCGTCAGATGATGGACGCATCCGTGCTTGGGCTGCCTGAGGCTGACACGCTGGATGCAATGGTTGAAAAGTTGCTTGGCAGGCTGGGGCTCTAGGGAAGCTTTGCATAATTGTCCGCTGGCTTCGTTGCTTTAAAAACTTCAAATCCTAGCGTACAGGAAGTACGCGTCGGCCTTGATGTTTTCTTGCGCCTTGCCAGCGAATAATTCTACAGCACTTCCTGAAAATTGAATTAATCAGTACTTCCCTAGCCGATTACTGTGTGGCTTTTTCCTTTTCCCTGAAGCCCCAATGCCCCTCGGGAATTTCGAGGTACATGGATTCCACACAGGAGCCTTGAATTTCGATCCTCATGCCCAGTCTGCCGGATTCTTCGTGCCAGAATACCTGTTGTGTCAGGCTTTCTCGCAAGTACGAGTAAGGCATGCCGTAGCTGATGCACAGCGCCTTGACCTGATGGCCAATGGAAATCTGCACGTCACGACTGATCCAGACATCCGTGATGTTGATTGAAAAGGTTTTTATGCCTGCTCTGGTTTCTGTCCTTTTTCCCAGTCCTGAATTGTGCCATCCGTAATGAGGAAAAGTGCATGCTGGTCCGGTGTTGCGATGATCTTCAGCTTTTCCCACCGTTCCTTGTCCCGGTTTTGAAGTTTTTTGAGCAGATGATTCCATTCATGGGCGAGTTGGCCGGAAGTTTCTGCAATGGGATCTGCTTTGGCTGTTTCGTTGATTTTGGAGGCGTCAAAATGATACCCGCGGCTGCGGGATTCGACCAGAACCCCGGCGAGGTAGGCGTCAATGGCCGCAAGCGGGACCGGGTGAGCGCGAAAGCGGATGAGTTGGGGGTGGTTTGTATATCCACGTGTTTTTCCGTGCAAAACGGCGCGGGCGAGCAGTCCCTCGCGCCAGAGCGCGGTGAGCCCTTTTGCGTCGAGGTATTTTGGGTGAATGGTCCAGAGTCGCATGGGTGTTATTTCGTTTTCGTCAGGTAGCCGAGTTCGCGAGAAAGGTCATTTGTGTCCATGGGATTATCATGAATCAGATGCCCCAGACGCATCATCATCCCGGTGGGGAAATCCTTGGTCCAGCGGTCATGGTAGCCAGTGAATCCGTACATCCAGAGCATCTCGGAAGCCTGGCTGAATATTTGTTCGGCCATGGTGTGCCAGTCTACGGTAAGGTTGATTTTCCAGACGGAATGTTCCGTGCCTCCCACTTCGCGTTTGCCTTTGAATTCAACGGTAATATCGAGTTTTCCGTTGGGCCTGGGGGTCACGTGCCAGAGATAGAGCCAACCTTCTCCGCCCCATTCGAATTCGCAGTGGCGGTAATCCTGATTCGTGTCCGTGGGCGCGTCCAAGCCATGCACGTCGCACAGGCAGTGGAACAGGTCCTTGAGTGGCTCGGAGAAATTGCAGTTGATGCTGAGGTCGTAATGGGAGTCGTTCAGGCTGATACGGGATTCAAGCCATCCTGCCTTGACCTCGGTCAGATAGAATTCAAACAGGTCTTGGGACATCCGTGCCTCCGTGTGGTGAAGTATCGTTGCAGTCAGACCCTACACAACAACAGTTCCTTTTTCAAAAAGTACCGGGTGCCGAGTAATTATAACGGTCCGGGTGTCTGTTTTGAGATATGGTTGCATGTACCCCGCTGTTTGGTCCAGGGGAAGGGTGATGGCCTTGGGTGTCTGGAATGCAGGGTATTGAACAAGTCTTTTGCAGTGTCAGGGCTGGCTTTAACAAAGGGCGGCAAACAGTATGGAAATGGTCCAATTCGAAAAATGGGATACCTATCTGGTTTACGAGCATGAACTCATCGAACGAGCTATGGCCGCACTCAAGAAGAATCTCGAAGGACTTGAGTCCGGTAAATATGATCCGGTTCAATTGACCCGTGCCCTGGATTTTCTTCTTGAGTTTGGAGACAAGGTTCACAACAAGAAGGAAGAGGATCATTTGTTCCCGCTCATGCAACAGCACGGCATCCCGGTGGAGGGCGGCCCACTCGGAGTCATGCTCATGGAGCACGAGGCCGAACGCGATCTGCTGGGGCGGATGGGGCTTCAGGTGCCGAACCTCCCGGAACTCGGCGCGGATGATATTGCGAAATTCAGGCAGGAGGGCATGGAATACCTGCGTATCCGGGCCGAGCATATATGGAAGGAAAATGACGTGTTGTACAACATGGGGCGTCAGAGTATCCCCTCCGGGGAGGCTGCCTCATTGGTTGACAGCTTCAACGGAATCGATCTGGCTGCCTATGGTGACAAGGCCAAGGAGAATTTTCTGTCCATGGTGGAGGAACTGGAAAGTGCTGGCGGAATTCGTACCCGGCTGGTGGAAAATCTGACCAGTGATCAGTTGCATGGCATCATGGAGACCCTGCCTTTTGAGGTGACTTTCGTGGATGCCGAGGACACGGTGGCCTACTTTAACAAGCTCGACAAGCCCAAGGTCTTTGCCCGCACACGTTCCGTGGTGGGCCGTAAGGTTGAGAAGTGCCATCCCCAAAAGTCCGTGAATACGGTCCAGCAGATTGTGGAGGGTTTCAGGAACAGAACTCACGATAAGGCTGAGTTCTGGATCAATATGGGAGATGAGACCATAATGATTCGCTATTTTCCGGTTTTTGATGATGCCGGCACGTATCTGGGGGTTTGTGAAGTCACTCAGGAGGTGGGGTGGATTCGCCGCCTTGAAGGTGAGCAACGTCTTTTGGATTGGTAGAGAGCCAGAGGAAGGGCTAGGCAAGAAAAAAGGCGCGTCCATGAAAATTGGGCGTGTCTTTTTGTTTTTCAAACGCTGGAGAGTGCTGCAACTGCTGCTTTGAGTCTCGTGTTTTCCTTTCGGAGGGCGATGAGTCTTTTTTGACTTAAATCGAGTTCTTCCCGACGTGCGGCATTTTCAAGTTTGAGGGCGGCCCGGCGGGTCGCTTCGGCTCCGATGGAGGCGGCCACGCTTTTGAGGGTGTGGGTCTGGAACGCGACTTCGCGCAGGGTCCTGGTTTGTACGGCGCGTTCGGTCAGGTTCATCTTGAGGTTTATTTCGTTCATGGCATTGGGGAGCAGATGCAGAATTTCCGTCTTGGAAACTCCGAGGTGCGTGCTGGCGTATACCAGATCGAGAACCGGTGCGCTGTCCTGGTTTGGTTTTGATGTATCTTTGGAGTCGGGCCAGTCTCCGCCGAGAATTTGGCGCATGGCCGCCCCAAGTTCACCGAAGCTTACGGGTTTGGCCACGAATCCGTTCATGCCTGTGCGTTTGCACCGTCTTTGCACATCGCTCAGGGCGTGAGCCGTGACCGCCAGGATCGGAATATCCGGTTGTCTGACGGGCCTGTCGAGTCCTTCTCCGCTTCGGATGTGGCGGCAGGTTTCATGGCCGTCCATGCCGGGCATCTCCAAATCCATGAGCACCAGATCGTAGTCATTGTCGGCAAGGGCCGCGAGTGCCTTGGGTCCACTTTCGGCCATGGTGGTTGTCATGCCCATTCGGTCCAGATGGAGTTTTTCGACTTTCAGGTTGGTCGGGTTGTCATCCACCAGGAGTATGCGGGACGGAGTGATGGGCACCTGCATGTTCCATGTGGCATTTATCAGATCGACTTCGGTAGACTGTAGCGGGTCGCCTTTTTCGAACCGGGCCGTGAAGAGAAATTCGCAGCCGTTGTCAGGTCCGGATTCAAGCCAGATGTCCCCTTTCATGGCCGTGACGAGATCTTTGCAGATGGCCAGTCCCAGGCCCGACCCTCCGACTGTGCGGGATGTGCTTGAATCCACCTGGGAAAAAGCTTCAAAGATGGATCTGGCCTTGTCCTTTGGTACGCCGGGACCGGTGTCCTTGACTGAAAACAGCAAGCCTACCGGGTGGTCGGGATCGACTACGTTTCTTGGGCACGGGCCCACAGTGGTGCGAATATATCCCTTTTGCGTGAATTTTATGGCGTTGTTGAGCAGGTTGATAAGTATCTGTCGGAGTCGGCCCGGATCGCCTTTTATGAAGCTGGGTGTGCCGTCCATTATTTCGAGTTCCAGTTTCAGGCTTTTTTGTTCGGCTTGGAGTCGGACTGTCTTGACGGTTGAATGAAGCACCGCGGGCAGGTCGAAATGGGTGTTTATCAGGCGTAGCTTTCTAGCCTCGATTCGGGAGAAGTCGAGGATGTCGTTGATCATGTCGAGCAGATGGAGGGCCGATTCGCGGGCAGTTTCGATGTAGTCTCGCTGCTCGTTGTTGAGCGGGGTGTGCAGGGCTATTTCGGTCATGCCGAGGATGGCGTTCATGGGGGTGCGAATTTCGTGGCTGATGGCAGCCAGGAAATCGCTTTTGGCCTGATTGGCTTTTTCCGCGCTTCTGCGCGTTTCTTCGAGCAGGTTGTTTTTTTCTTCGATGAGTTTGCGATTCATGAAGTCCCGGAAGGTATTGGCGTAGGTGACGTGGGCCACGACAAAGGAGACCCATGAGATGATCATGGCATTGATCAGATGGAATTTGATTGTGGTTGATTCCGGGACGAATACGTAAAGAGCCCCGGCAATGGTGGTCAGGCCGATTGTCAGGAGGGTGGTGGTTTGCCTGGTCGTCATGGCGATGAACGCCGATGGGCCGAGCAGGAAGATGTAGATCGGCCCGATGCTTTCCTTGAGCGGGAACATGTAGCCCACGATGATGGCCGTGTAGGCGAGGAAGAAATAGATGTAGGCTTTCCATATCCAGTGGTGTTTCGGCTTGATGTCCTCAAGGTTTTTGAGTGGTCCGAACTGCCAGATGAAAATTCCGCAGGCGATCAGGGCAAAGGGACGCATGATGACGATGCCGAGCCACATGTCATGTGCCGTGAGAGCTCTTGTCTGTTTGATGGTGAAATAATCGGCGAACAGGTAAAAAACGAGCGAAGAGATCAGAAGCCATGTGACGGCCTTGAGCCTGCGGGAGTTGGACAGGGTCACTTCACGTTTGAATTCATCAAGCAGAGCGGCGGGAATCTTGGGTTCCCGGATGAGCTGCGGAAGTGTTTTTTGAAAATCGATCATGATTCAATCTCTCGAACCGGAGATACCATGGAACATCGTATTAAGAAAGTCTGATTGAACTGGTTGTTGGTTGCGGAGGACTGCCTTGGTTCAGAGAATGCCGACGTCCACAGTGAAGAGAAACTCCGTTCCCTGTCCGGGGGTGGAATTGATCGCGATGGTACCGCCCATGGCTGTCACAAATTCGTTTACAAGTGACAGGCCGATACCTGTGCCGCCGTGCCGCCTGGTCCGTGATCCGTCGGCCTGACGGAATGGTTCGAAAACTCGGTCCATCTGGTCGTCCGCGATGCCTATGCCGCTGTCGGAGACCGTGATTGAGATTTTCCCTCGGCCATCCTTTACGGTGTTGCCGAGAAGCGTGGCCGAAATATGGACACTTCCCATGTCCGTGAATTTTACGGCATTGCCTGTCAGGTGGAAGATGACCTGCCTGATCCTTCGGGGATCTCCTTCTAATGTCTTTGGTATGGTGTCGTCCACGGTATAGGTTAATTCTATATTTTTCTGGCTTGCCTCTATTCGGTAGGGAAGGGCCACAAGTTCGATGATTTCGGTCAGGTTGAAGCTTTGGGTGTTCAGGTCCAGGGCCTTGGCTTCCAGCACGGAGAAGTCGAGGATGTCGTTTAGAAGGGCCAGCAGGCTTCGGCCCGCACCCAGGGCATGGCCGGTCATTTCGTTCAATTCCTCGCCGAGGTCCTCTTCCTGGAAGAGTTGCAGCATGCCGAGAAGTATGTTGAGGGGTGTGCGAATTTCGTGGCTGATGTTGGCGAGGAAATCGCTTTTGGATCGGTTGGCATCCTCTGCGGCTTCCTTTGCGCGGATGAGCACGCTGACATCCATGATTGCCTGGATTTCAAATTGTCCACTTGGCTGGTGAGCGGTACGGATTGCCTGGCGTGGACCGAGCTTGGTCTGCACTACGCATTGTTCGCCGTGCATGTCGGAAAGATTTTCGTCTTTTTCCTTTATTGGGAGGATGTAGTTTTCAACGGGTTTTCCCACGGTGCCGGGACCGAGCAGGTTGGATGCTTCCGGGTTGAGGTAGCGGATGACCGGGCCTATCTCGGTCAACTCAACTTTGAGGATGGGTATGGGAGAATTGTCGATGAACAGTTTCAGATCCTGTTCAGTGCGCTTGCGGCGAGTGACATCCTCGCGGATGAGAATGCCGCCCATGAATTCTCCGTTTTCCATGAGCGGAGATGATCGAATGTTCTGCCAGGTCTCATCGCGTGCTCCGAATGGTGGAATATAGACATCTTCCATGGATACGGATTTGCCCTTGAGAACCGTTTTTATCTTTTCGCTTATCCCGGCCCGGACAATACTCTGGATGTCATATATTTTTCTGCCAATATAGAATTCGGGCTGAATGAGCCCCTTGTCGAGCATGCGCATATGCCAGTCGTTGACGAATGTCACGGTTCCTTTATTGTCAAAGGCCATGATGGATACCGGAGTGGCCAGGGCGAGGGTCTTGTATCTTTCGTGGGTTTCCTTGAGGAATTGTTCGGCTCGGATCTGCTTGGACACATCAAGGGCTATGATCAGCATGGCCTTGGTTTTGCCTTCGGCGTTTTTCAGAGGATACGAGGAGTGGAGAGCTGCGAAGGTTTCGCCGGATTTGCGTATCATGGGTGTGCGTTTGCTGCCCTTTGACCCTGTCTCGCATGGCTCTTCGGCTGGATAAAATATGGACGTATCGCATCCCAGGACATCGGCCTTTCTGTAGCCGAAGATGTTTTCTGCGCCAGTGTTGAATTCGATGATTCTACAGGTTGTGCCTGTGCGGGCGATGATGAAAGCAACATCCTGGGCTGCCTCCAGAATTCCTTCGAGGCGCATGCCGGTTTCTGTCAGTGTCTGGGAGGTTTGTGACATGTCGTCCACAAGAGAAACAACGGCTCCCTGCATGGACAGCTCTCGTTCGGTCAGTCCGTCATGGTAGGTCAGGAGTTCGTCCAACAGGGCAAGAGCTTCGTCTGATGTGTCGGTCCCTTTGGCCAGAAGAGCCTCTCTGGCTTCCTGTGCGGATTCCCGAATTTCCTGAAGTGTTCTCTTGCTGTTTTTTGGCAACGTGTCATCCATGACGTCTCGCTTGATTTGAATGCATATTTATGCACGTAGGATAACTGAAGAAGCGGATGGAAGAAAGGGAAAAGGATTATTTTATAATACGTCATCCATTTGTGGGGTTTTGGTTTTGGCGGAGTGTTCACTTGTCCATTCCTCATATGTAGAACCCCACTGGCAGAGTGCTTCTATGACCGGTATGACGCTTTGTCCCAGTTTGGTCAGGGAATATTCCACCTTGGGTGGTACCTGAGGGTAAACCTTACGGAAGACCGCACCATCGCTTTCCAGTTCACGGAGTTGCTGGGTGAGCATTTTCTGGGTGATATTGGGAATGGATCGTTTGATTTCGCTGAACCTGAGAGTTCCCTCCTTGCCGAGTCGATAGATGATGATAGGCTTCCATTTGCCACCGATGACTTGCAGGGTCAGTTCCACTGTGCAGTAGTATTTTTTGTTGCCACATGTTTTCAGATTGCAGGCGTCGCTCATTCTTTGCTCCGAAGTTCTTTTTTGTGGTATTCGGTTTGTTGTGTGGTCCACGGACAGGGGGTCACGGTATCTTTTAGGTGACTATAACACTTTAAAGTGCGTACTTGATCTTTTCCTACTGTTAGCAGAAAAGAGAGTGACGGTAAACACAGCCTATTGTGAACAGAAAACAGGAGTACCAATATGGAATTGATGGAAGCGATACGCACCAGGCGCAGTATTCGGAAATATGAAAACAGGATTGTGCCGGAAGAAATGGTTCAGGAGATACTGGACGCGGCCATGATGGCCCCCAGTGCTGGTAACGCTCAGCCGTGGCAGTTCGTGGTCGTCACTGACCGTGAAATCCTTGACTCCATGCAGGACCTGCACCCTCATCTCAAGATGATCACCCAGGCACCTCTTGGTATACTGATTTGTGGTGATCTGAGTTTGGAGAAGTTTGCGGGCTACTGGGTGCAGGACTGTGCGGCAGCCATGCAGAACATGCTGCTCGCCACTCACGCCAAGGGACTTGGTGCGGTTTGGACCGGCATCCATCCCGTGGGGGAGCGTGTGATGGCTTTCAGGAAGCTTTTCAATCTGCCTGAGCATATCGCGCCGCTGGGTTTTGCCCCCATCGGCTGGCCGGCGCAGAAACTCAAGACGGAAAGCCGGTACCGCGAGGACCGGGTTCACATAAATAAGTGGTAGGAGGAACATCATGAAAGTAGTCGGAATCAACGGTTCCGCCCGTAAGGGCGGCAATACTGCCGAGATGATCAAGCGCGTTTTTGCCCAACTCGAGGCAGAAGGCATCGAAACTGAAATGATAGAGCTGTCAGGCAAGAAGATGCGTGGATGCATCGCCTGTTACAAGTGTTTCGAAAATAAGGACCGCCGGTGTGCGGTGAACAATGATTTCATGAACGAGTGTATTGCTGCCATGGATGCAGCTGATGGTATCATTCTTGGTTCGCCAACGTATTTCGCTAATATATCGACTGAGATGAAGGCGTTGGTTGATCGCTCCGGCATGGTTGGTCGGGCCAATGATGACATGTTTGCCCGCAAGGTCGGGGCTGGTGTTGTTTCCAGCCGTCGCGGTGGTTCCATTCAGGCTTTTAACGCGCTCAATGCCTTTTTCTTCATCGAGCAGATGATTGTACCCGGCTCTCGGTACTGGAATCAGGCTCGAGGTATGGAAAAGGGAGATGTGCTTGCGGATGCCGAAGGCATGGAGACCATGGACGTCCTTGGCAGCAACATGGCATGGTTGATGAAAAAATTGGAAAAATAGCAGGCTGGCGGTAGCATGGCGACTGGTTTGGGAAGCCCTGTCGAGGGGCTTCCCGGCTAGTTGGGAAGGGTCACGATAATACTGGTTTCTCCAGGCGTGGAGGTGTCCGCCGTGATGTCACCGCCGTGAGTGCGGGCAATGAGTCGGGCTGAATATGTTCCCAGGCCGGAACCGGAAGAGCCGTTTGAACTGGAGTATTTGTCGAAAAACGTGTCCCGGATGGATTTTTGGATTTCTCCCTGATTGCGGATGATGATGGTGATGTCATCACCTCTTTGCAGGGTTACGGATACCGATCCGCTCTCGGGAGAGGCCTGCATGGCATTGAGGATCAGGTTGGAAAGCATGGATTTGAACAGATCTATTTCCACTGTGGCCCAGAAATGTTCATCCGTCAGATTCCCCGGAACATCAATGCCCACACTGATGCCCTTTTCCCGGATAACGGGCAGGGTTTCGATCTTGATGCGTTCGAGAACCTGAAGCACGTCCACGGGTTTTTTTTTCAGGGAATATGTACCGCGTTCCATCTTGAACAGATCAAGCGACCTGTTGATGAGTTGGAGCATGGTATTGCCCGCATCCTCGATGGTGAAGAGCATGCTTTCCTGGGTCGTGGTCAGGGTGCCTAGTCTGCGAATTTCTTCGGGCAGGCCAACCACGGCACCCAGGGGTGTCCTGAGATCGTGTCGGGCCATGCGTTCAACATCGTCTCGCAGTGCTTCAGCCAATTTTCGATCCGTGATGTCGCGAGCCACGCTTTGTACGCCGATTCTTTCGTCTTCATCGTTGAATATGATGCCGAGACGGTTTTCCAACCAGACAGTGGAGCCGTCACTACAGGTGAACTCCAGATCAAGGATTGTGGACGGTGGTTTGGCCTGAATATCGGCCTGGCTTTTCAGGATATCCAGAGCCTCGGTCAGTCGATGTTGGGAAACCGGGGTCAGGAAGTCGTTGATGGGTCGCCCAAGCACATCACTTCGCTTGAAGCCTCGCAGGGTTTCATCCGAGGGGCTGATGAACGTGAGTCGTGAGTCCGTGTCCAGCCCCCATATTATGTCCGTGACATTTTCGGCCAGCAGACGGTATTGCTTTTCGCGTTGGCGGAGGGCTTCTTCCATTAGTTTGCGGTCAGTGATGTCCGTACCCACACTCAGCAACTCGACCATCTGTCCCTTGCTATCCAGAATGGGTTCGTTGGTCCAGGCCACCCAGACTATTTCGCCGTTTTTGCGCACGTTGATGTTTTCGTTGAAAGGGTGTGCCGGGGGATTTTTGAGAAGGCGGTTGATGAATCGCTTCATGGGTTCACCATGGAGGTTTTTCTTGGGGATAATGGTGCCGATGACGGGTTGTCCGATGAGTTCATTCGGCTCAAAACCATAGAAATCGGCTGCATGCTCATTGCAGAACGTGATGTCTCCAGCCATGTTGATACGAAGGATGATGCTTTTGGCTGTCTGGACCAGACGTTGGTATTTTTCTCGTTCCTTGAGACGGCCTTGTATCATGAACAAGGCGGCCCACAGGGAGGCCATGATCATGAAGATTCCGGCCATGCCGCCGCCAATGATGTATGGCCTGTTGGGAGATGGAGGCCAGCCTTCGGTGGGTATGGCTGCCATCTGCCAGTAGCCATCTGAAATGGGGATGTTCAGGATCACCGGGTTCATGTCAAACAACGATTCCTTGCCGAGCAGCATGGTGCTCGGGTTGTTGTTGGTTTCCGGTTTTCGCAGGGCCAATTCGAGTCCGGGTGAAGCATCGGTGAGTCCCGCTTCCCTGTATAGGGCGTTGGCATCGATGAGCACTCCGATCAAACCCCAATAGTCTTCCGAGCCGTTCAGGTTTTCATTGTAGGTATAGACCGGGGTGGCTGCGATGATTGCTTTGCCTCCTTCGGGAATGGCTCTTGGTGCGGCTATCTGTCCTTGCCGGGTTTTCATGGATTTCAGAGTCAGCTCTTTGATATCATCGGGAAAGTCCTTTAACAGTTTGCGGCCCAGGATATGGTCGGCCCCCTTCTCCGGGTACACGTGCGTGATGGTGTTGCCCCGCGCCAACTCAAGAAAACGAATGCCGTTGACATCTGTTGTGAGTCCCTTGGCAAGGGCGGAAAAATGCTTTTGATCGATGTCCGGGTTCAGGCAGATGAAGGACTTGAGCGCGTTTGCCAGAGACAGTCTGGAGTTGAGTGCTTTTTCAAATCCGCTTTGAATTGTGGAGAGTTCGTAGAAGACTTGCAGCCGTGTTTTTTGGGTGTGCCTTTCCTGTTCCGTAAGATATCCGGCAGAAATGACTGCGGCGAGAATTATGCCGATGAGCAGGGGGATGATGTGCGTGGCGCGTTTGAGCATATGCTACGGAGGTCATTTTTGTGATGAGACGCACAAGTACTTGATTGCCATCATACCAAACCGGATAGGAAAGTAAAAGGATAATGGAAAGTTTGGTTGCAGTCGTAAGATCAGCTTCCGACCTTGGCTTCGGGAAGTGCCCGGGAATAGGCGTCGGGGCGGGGAAGTTTTACCAGGCTTTCGTGTGGGTTGAAGAGGAGGGTTTGTTGTTTGTGTCTGGTTTTTCCCATGCGCATCTTTCGGACTTCACGCAGGTTTCCACTTCCGATGGGATCGAACGAAACAGACGGTGAGGACTTGGGGTCATTGAGAAAATCGAAGATGATATTTTCGGAAAGAGTGAACATTTCGTCAAGGTGACGAGTATCCTGAGGCCAGGGCAGCAGCCGATCTGCCAGTCTCAGGGATTCGCCCCACCCTTTGCGTCCGGTGAGTTTCAGGCTTCCCTTGATGATCTGTTTTTTGAGCAGGAACGGCAGTCGTTTCCTGTGCATGGTCGAGAGCAGTGAACCATCGGTGTCCCTGTTGGGGCGTCTGAAGAGTGCCAGTGCACTTTCACGTTCGGTCTCGAATTTCTGGTCTGCCTGTGCCTCCACATAGACATGAGACAGCTTTCCGCCCGAGGGCATGGTCCACAACGTGTTTGGGACGAAATAGTTGTGCGCCACCACATCAGCGGCCAGATGGGTCAGGTATCCGTAGGCATAGGAAAGCAAACGCGGGTCTTTGGCAGAATTGAGAAGCTTGAACCCTGTTACCCAGTTGTGACTATGACCCAGACGGAAGCTCGACCCCTTGCCAATGAAAATGTCGGCAGAAAGGCATCCGTAGAGGAATGCGTTCTGGTGCCGAAAAAGAAGGGCGGCCATGAGCGGTGGCAGGCTGTTCATGCTGCCCAGCACGCTGTTGCCCAGAGCAAGGTGAACTCCCGGCCCCCAGGCCATGGCATGATCGGGAATCAATATGGCTATCGTTAGTATGAAAATCGTAATCAATAAATTCATATGGATTTTATGCTCCGAATCAAGAGGTAAGGATGCCCATGGGAAAGTCAATGAGAATGTGATTTTCATTTTATTTTCGGTGAATTGCCCGCTTGATGGCAGATGCCTTTCACATATGTTCCAGGGGTCATTCCCATGACTTTCTTGAAACATCTGGTCATGTGGCTTTGGTCCGAGAATCCGGCTTCGGCAGCAGCATTTGCCAGATCGGAACCTTGGACGACGAGCCGTTTTACCTCCCGGATGCGCAACATGTTTTGGTATTTATGGGGTGGCATGCCAACCTGAGTGGCAAAGATCCGGTTTAATCGGCAGGGACTGAGTCCTGTCAGGTCTGCCAGCGTGTTGAGTCGGATGTTTTCGGCACAGTGCTTTTCCAGGTATTTTCGTGTCAGAACGACTTTGTAGGAGGGTGATTCTGTCTCTTCATTGGCTGGATCGTATGCTCCATGGAGTCCATCCAGGCCAGACTGCTTGCTGGCGTATCTGTGTGCCGACTGGCGATCATGCCTGTGTCAATAGCTGTAGGGAAATCGTTCATGGTGTCTCCTCTTTGAGTTTTGGAGAGGATAGGCGATGAACGATGGTACGGTCTTGTACGATCTTGTCGGGCGAGGCTATTCCGCCAACCCGTTGTCTTCAATTTCGTTGATGAATGTGTCCACCAGATCCGGGTCAAGGGCTTTGCCTGCAAGATCTCCGAGAATGGCGAATGCTTCCTGTGGCGTCTTGCCCTTCTGGTACGGGCGATTGGTGGTCATGGCATCAAAGCAGTCCACCACGGCCAGGATTTGTGCGCCAAGCGGGATGTCCGGGGCGGACAGGCCCCGTGGATATCCTTTGCCGTCGAGTCGCTCATGGTGGTCGAAAACGTATTCCAGAGCTGGCCCAAGGAATTCGAGATTCTTGAGGATATCGTAACCCCATTGCGGATGGCTGCGGATTTCCAGCAACATGTCCTTGTTGATATGGGTATCTTCATTTGAAAAAATCTGGTCGCTGAAGCCGATTTTTCCGATATCGTGCAGGGTTCCTGCTATGCGGATGCGTTCCACCTCATCATCGGCCAGTTCCAGTCGCCGGGCCAGTCGTTCGGCATAGATGCCGACCCTTTCGCCGTGACCTTCGCTGTAGGCATCACGGGTACCAAGGGCGTTGGCAACCGCTGTCACGGTGTTGAGGGTGTTGAGTTTGATCCTGTCATAGAGTTGTTCCAGGTGGAATTCCCTGGCTTCGATCTTGACCATCATCATTCCCACGGCTTCGGCCAATTCCTGAATTTCAGGGGGATAGCCGGGGCCGGTCAATTCAAGGATTTCGTCGGAGTACTTTCCGCCGGATATTTCCTTGATGATTCTGATCAGATGATCCTGTCCCTTGAGGAGTGGCATTTTCCCACCTATTTCCAGGCCGAGGCATGTTCGGCAACAAAGGAGGCAAAAGTGCGGGCTGGTTTTCCTGTCAGATGCTCCACGGCCTTGGTCACGTTGCCAATCATGCCGAGCTTGACGACTCGCGTCAGGCTGACGGCCATGTCAATATTCCATTGGGGCACACTCATGTCCCCGAGGGATCGGATATACTCGTCCTCGGAAGAAGGAGCGTATTTGATCTTGCATCCGCAGACGTCGGAGATTTGCGTGGACACATCGGACAGGCTCAGTCCTTCCGGGCCGGTCAGGGCGTAGTAGCTATTCTCGAATCCCTCGCTGTCCAGAAGCAGTCGTGCTGCACAATCCGCGATGTCGCGAACGTCAATGTAGCTGACCTTGGCGTTTTCTTCAGGCAGGGCAATGGTGCCGCTTTTGATCATGTCCATGTAATAGCCTGAGAAATTCTGCATGAACGTGTTGGGACGAAGAACGGTGAAGGGAATTTTGGAATCTTCGATGAACTGGTCCACCATGCCGTGTTCGCGTCCCAGTCGCCAGTGAGCATCGGAGGATGCTGCATAGCCGGAAGATCGCACAATGTATTCGATTCCTGCTTCCTTGGCTGCCTTAACAGCCAGGTGTCCATATCGGGTCATTTTTTCCTGAAGGGGGATGACCAGAAACATGCGGTCGCAGCCTTTCATGGCGCGGACCATGCTGTCTGAATCCTGGAATTCAAAGGGGCGGGCATCCACACCAAGGGATTTCATGGTCTTGATTTTGTCTGGGTCATGCACTCCTGCAACAACGTCTGCACCAGCTGTGTCCAGTGCCGTCAGGAGTGACGTGCCTATATTGCCGGCAGCGCCGGCGATGAAAATCTTGCTCATTGTATGTTCTCCAAAGGTCAAACCCGCCTGGGGCGGGAGGTAATGAACCACATATCGGACGGACTCGGGCAGGATACACCAAAGATTTTGAAAAATCCAAAAAAAGACGAGTGGATTTCTTGACTGATGGGTTCAGGGCTGCATGAAATTTGGGAGAGAGCTTTTTCTGGCAACGTATTTATCGTGATATGGACCAAAATGATGGGACGCAGGGTGCTGGCAAAATCAAGAAGGGACGGACATCCCTTTTGGAATGTCCGTCCCTGTTTTGTTATGGGAATCGAGTTTATTAGAAGCGTTCAAAGTCGGATTCGTCGGTCATGTCCAGGGCAACACCTGCGCCTGTTGCGGGCTTGCGCTGAATCGGGGGCTTCGGAGAGTTCAGAGCCTTTGGTTTTCTTTTTGGCGAGACAACCGTTTGCCGGAAACCTCCGTCGTTCCCCAGATTGAAGAAGGAAACGGTTTCCTGAAGTTGCGCGGCCTGGCTCGATAATTGTTCGGAAGTGGAGGACATTTCTTCGGATGCCGATGCGTTTTGCTGCACGACACTGTCAAGCTGCTGGATTGCAGTGTTGATTTGCGAAGCTCCTGCATTCTGTTCGTTGCTGGCTGTCGTGATTTCTTCAACCAGTTCGGCTGTGTGTTGAATATCCGGTACCAACTTGCTCAGCAATTCACCGGCACGGTCAGCCACTTCCACGCTGCCGCCTGCCAGTTGACTGATTTCGCCAGCCGCGACACCAGAGCGTTCGGCGAGTTTGCGAACTTCTGCCGCGACAACGGCAAAACCTTTACCGTGCTCCCCGGCTCGTGCTGCTTCGATGGCAGCGTTCAGAGCAAGGAGGTTGGTTTGCCTCGCTATTTCTTCAATGATGCTGATCTTGTCGGCGATTTCGCGCATGGCCGTGACAGCCTCGGACACTGCGGTTCCGCTTTCTTCAGCCTGTCCTGCGGCACTGCTTGCAAGTTTCTGTGTCTGGGCCGCGTTTTCGGCGTTCTGGCTGATGTTCGAGGCCATTTCTTCCATGCTGGATGAGACCTCTTCAATGGAGGCTGCCTGTTCCGTGGCACCCTGGGAGAGTGTCATGGATGTGGAGGAGAGTTCTCCCGCGCCAGCCGCAACACTGTCGGTCACGGATCTCACTTCGCCCATGATCTGGCGCAGCTTGATGCCCATTTCCGCAAGGGTTGATGCCATGATGCCGACTTCGTCTTTCTGGTCGATATCAAGCTCTGCCACCAGATTTCCCGAGGCAATTTCCTGTGCAAAAGCCACACTCTTGATCAATGGACGAGTGATGCTTTTTGCGATGAAGAATACCACGGCCGTAATCAGGAGAAGGGCCACGATGGTGAGGATGACGCTCAAGTAGAGAAATGCATTGGCGTCTTCGTATATCCGGGCCTTGGGAATGGCGATGCCGATGGTCCAGGGAGTGTCGGTTCCGCGAATGAGAATGGGCTGAAAGAGGAAAAAGTACTCTTCTCCGTTAAGAGGGGAGACGATGAAACTTTCGAATGTTTTTCCTTCTTCAATTGCAGAAAGGATAGGCGTTTTCATGTTCGCCGGAAAAGCTTCGGATATGTTTTTGCTGACCATGTTCTTGTCAGGATGGGCTACGCAATAGCCCTTGTTGGAAGCAATGAATGCGTATCCTGTATCCATGGGCTTGATGCTGCTGACCATTTTCTGGAAGGTCGAGAGCGTGAAGTCTATGCCTACAATACCTATGAATTTGCCTTCATCCTTGATCGGGACACTGATGGTTGCCATGGTTAGTTTGGCCACATCTGTATAATAGGGTTCCGTCAGGTTCGGAGCATCCTTGTCGCGCGGTCCCTTGTACCAGGCTCGGGTGTTTGGATAGTCGTACGAAGTGAGGTTTTCGACTTTCAGGGTGCCATCCGCACGCCACCAGTAATTTCCATATGCTCCACCCATATCTTTCCACATGGGATCACCTGTGGCGTGAAATTCGGCGTCTTTGCCGTCCAGGGCGTTTGGCTCGAAACAGGATTGGATGCCGTAAAAAGCCGTGTCCGACAAGGTTACTTTTTTCTGGATTTCATCGATGATGGAGCGGTCAATGATATCCCTGTTCTTGACCATGCCTTCGTAAACTGCAGCTGTGGCCAAGCTGGCATCGAGTGCCTTTTCTACGTCGTTCTTGACCTGATTGCCGTAACGATTTGCCATTTCTTCAGCAAGGTTCTCAGCCGAGGTGACTGAAATCGTCTGTGTTTTCGAGACGACAATGACTGTATAGATGGTCAGTACGAGTGCGACTGCCAGGCAGATGCTCCCGCCAATTTTGATTTGCAGTGAAAGGTCTTTGAAAGACATGTTTCCTCCCTGTGGTGACATGCTGTTTTAATCTGTCGTTATGATGTCAATCAGGAATATTTATAGCCATTATAAAAACGATATATTTCATAAAAAAAGGACTCCCCGGCATGGGGAGCCCGTTCATCTTTTCTTGGTGTACTTGTGGTGTGTTGGCTACGCGCCCACGTGCAGTTTGAACGCTTCAAGAGTATTGACCATCAATTGGGCGATGGTCATGGGGCCGACGCCACCCGGGACCGGGGTGATGGCATGGACCTTGTCCTTGAGTGCCTCGAAATCGCAATCGCCGGCCAACCCCTCGTCTGTCCGGTTGATGCCGACATCGACCACGACCGCGCCTTCCTTGACCATGTCTGCGGTCACGAAATTGGGCACGCCGATGGCTGCGAACACGAAGTCCGCTTCAAGGCATTCGGCCTTCAGGTCGGCTGTGCGGGAATGACACAGGGTGACAGTGGCATTGGCGCAGGGGCCGGATTGCGAAAGCATCATGGCCAGTGGTTTGCCCACGATGTTGGAGCGTCCAATGACAACGGCTTTTTTGCAGGCCGGGTCCAGGTCATAGCGTTTCAAGAGATTGATGACGCCTGCCGGGGTACAGGGCTTGAAGCCGGGCAGCCCCAGGCTCATCTTGCCGACATTGACGGGATGAAAGCCGTCCACATCTTTTTCCGGGTCGATGAGATCAAGAATTTTTTGGCTGTCCAACCCTTTTGGCAGGGGGAGTTGTACCAGAATTCCGTCCACGGTCACGTCTCGATTGAGTTTCTGGATCAATCCTTCCAGTTCAAGCTGGGTTGCGTTTTCGAGTCTGTGCGGGATGGACTTGATGTTGCAGTCCTCGCATGCGCGTTCCTTGTTGCGAACATAGACCTGACTGGCTGGGTCTTCGCCCACCAGCACGACAGCCAGGCCGGGCTGTCGACCAAATTTTGCCTGAAGCGCGTCCACTTCCACTCTGATCTCGGCCCGAATGGTCTTGGCCGTTGCTTTGCCATCCAAAAGAATCATGGGAACCCCTTTTTTTTGCTTCCGGGGACCAGTGGGCAAACCTCTTGGAAAAGGTTTTCTCTCTGGACTCACCGTCCAAAATTTTTTGTATAAAAAGCCGCAGGGAAAAGTGCGATATCGGAAAATGTGTATGCGGCGTTTTGAGTGCTTCCTAGATAAAAAGGATGCGAAATGCAAGAGGTGTCCCCTTGCATGAAAAAAACAATGAGGCCTGCCTGATGATAATCCGGCGGTCTCAACCCAAAAAGTTCTGGAAGGGCGGCCGGGGGGGTACCTCTTTCAAGAGGTTCCCCCCGGCCGCCGGAGGCTTCTTAGTCTTCGAAGAAACTGCCACCCAGGATCGGGCCGTAGTAGATGCCGTCATCGGCAAGATCTTCTTCGATGCGCAGGAGCTGGTTGTATTTTTCCAGACGATCGGAGCGGCACAGGGAGCCGGTCTTGATCTGACCTGCATTCACGGCCACGGCCAGGTCGGCGATGAAGTGGTCGCCTGTCTCGCCGGAGCGATGGGATATGACGTTGGTGTAGCTGGCGCACTTGGCCAGTTCAATGGTGTCGAGAGTCTCGGACACGGTGCCGATCTGGTTGAGCTTGATCAGGATGGAGTTGCACACGCCCCTGTCAATGCCCTCGGCCAGGATGTCCGGGTTGGTGACGAACAGGTCATCGCCCACGAGCTGGATGCGTTCGCCCATTTTGTCGGTCTGGAGCGCAAAGCCGTCCCAATCCGTCTCGGCCAGTCCATCTTCGATGGAAATGAGCGGGAACTGGTTTGTCAGGTCGTCGTAGAAATCGACGAGTTCTGCAGAGGACAGTATCTTGTTCTCTCCGGCCAGGACGTATTTGCCGTCCTTGTAGAATTCGCTGGCTGCTGCATCGATGGCGAAGGCGATTTCCTTGCCTGGCTCGTATCCGGCAGCTTCGACAGCACGGGTGATGTACTGGAATGCCTCGGCATGGGATTTCAGGTTCGGGGCGAATCCACCCTCGTCGCCAACACTGGTGACGTGGCCGTCCTTGGCAAGAATGGCCTTAAGGTGGTGGAATGTTTCCGCACCCATGCGCAGGGCTTCGGCAAAGGTTTCCGCGCCCAGAGGCATGATCATGAATTCCTGAATGTCCAGATTGTTGGGTGCGTGCTCTCCACCGTTGATGATGTTCATGAGCGGGACGGGCAGGAGTTTGCCGTTGGTGCCGCCAAGATACTGGTACAGGGGCAGGCCCAGAAAACGGGCTGCTGCACGGGTGGCTGCCATGGACACGCCGAGCAGGGCATTTGCGCCCAGGCGATCCTTGTTCTCGGTGCCGTCCAGATCGATGAGCGCGTTGTCCAGAGAGACCTGACGCAGGCAGTCCATGCCGATGATGGCCCCGGCGATTTCGCCGCGCACGTTTTCAACGGCGGTCATGACGCCTTTTCCGCCATACCGTTCCTCTTTGTCGCGCAACTCAAGGGCTTCGCGGGAACCGGTGGATGCGCCGGACGGAACGGCTGCCCGGCCAAGGATGCCGGATTCAAGAATGACTTCGACCTCAATAGTGGGATTGCCGCGAGAATCAAGGATTTCGCGTGCCCAAACGCCGGAAATAGTGCTCATGATCGACTCCTTCTATGATTGATGAAAACTCGTGTTCGCATAAGATTCACGGATTCTAAACGAATTTCTCAGGATTCTCAATTCTATATATGGTGTGTCGGGGGTTGGCAGTTATTATCTGGTCAGGCCGGGACACAGAAAATTGCTAGGGAAGTACTGATTAATTCAATCTTCAGGAAGTGCTGTAGAATTGTTCGCTGGCAAGGCGCGCAAAAAAGTCAAGACTGACGCGTGCTTCCTGCACGCTAGGGTTTGATTTTTTTACAGCAACGAAGCCAGCGGACAATTATGCAGTGCTTCCCTAGCTGTTGTAATACGCCATCCACAGCCCTTCCATGACCAGATCGGGCCTGAGTTCGTCGATGGAGTCGCCTACTTGGGCGATGGTCCGGGCCAGACCGCCGGTAGCGACCACAAAAGGGTTGTCCATCTGGGCGGAGAGTTTGTTAACAAGGCCGTCAATCATGGACGCAAAGCCGAAGACAAGACCTTGATTGAGGCACTCTTCAGTGGTTTTACCCCAGGAGAGGGTCTTGTTTGCAAGCGTAAGATCGACTTTGGGGAGTTTTGCCGTGCCAGCCGACAGGGCGGCTGTCGAGGAGAGTACGCCCGGGCAGATCAACCCCCCCTTGAAGGCGTTGCCCATGAGGCAGGCCAGGGTGGTGGCTGTCCCGAAGTCGATGACGATGATGTTTTCCGCGTCATAGGTCAGTCGGGCGGACAGGCAGCCCACAAGGATGTCCATGCCCACCTGTTCGGGGCGGGCATATTCGTTGTCCAGGTCGATTTTCAGATCGCGGCCCGCAAAGATTGCCTCGCATCCCAGAAAACGCCGGGTCATTCGCGTGATGAGTGGATCAAGAGGCGGTACCACCGATGAGATGACACATGCTTCTATATCGCTTGGGTCAACGCCTTCTCGGTTGAGGATGGCCTCGATCTTGAGGCCCCAGTCGTCAGCCGTATTGGCTGGACGGGTCGGTAGCGTATAACTTTCACCCAACCCCTCGTCATCAGCCAGACCGATTTTTGTGTTGGTGTTTCCTGCGTCAAACAGCAGAATCTTGCCCATGGTGTTCTCCTTGGCCGCACTTTGAGGCAGCTAGGGAAGCACTGCATAATTGCCCTCTGGCTTCGTTGCTGCAAAAAAAATCAAACCCTAGCGTGCAGGAAGCACGCGTCAGCCTTGATTTTTTTGCGTGCCTTGCCAGCGAACAATTCTACAGCACTTCCTGAAGATTGAATTAATCAGCGTTTCCCTAGGGTTTTTCTACCTTTTTTTGCGTAAATGGCAAGCTGTTGCGATTAGAATATTCAAGACATTTCTGCAAATGAAAAGGTCCGCGCTTCGTATGTCGGAGCGCGGACCTTGAGGGTCGGATCGTTTTTAGAATCGTTCGAATTCTTCGCTGTCGTCCTGCATATCCAGCGCAAGTCCCGCCGGTCTGGCCTTTGGAGCCGTTGCCGGCAGGGGCTTAGGAGCATGGGACTTCGCAACCCGTACCGTTGAGGTCTGGTTGTCCCGGGTGAGATGGAAGAATCCGATGGTTTCCTGCAACAGGGCTGCGTGACTTGCCAGTTCCTCGGAGGAAGCGGCCACGTGCTCGGCTTCGGCGGTGTTTTGCTGCACCACACTGTCAAGTTCCTGGATCGCGGTTTTGATCTGGTTGCTGCCAGTGTGTTGTTCCTGGCTGCCGGCTGCGATTTCCTGCACCAATTCTGCTGTTTTGGTAATGTCCGGGACCATCTTGTCGAGCAGTTTGCCAGCCTGTTCGGCAATGGCCACGCTGTGGCTGGAGAGCGTGCTGATTTCGGATGCTGCGACACCGCTCCGTTCGGCCAGCTTGCGTACTTCGGCGGCGACCACGGCAAATCCCTTGCCATGCTCGCCCGCTCGTGCCGCCTCGATGGCTGCGTTCAGGGCAAGCAGGTTGGTCTGGCGGGCTATTTCCTCAATGATGGCGATCTTGTCCGCGATCTGACGCATGGCTGAAACGGTTTTGGTCACGGAATCGCCGCCCTGCCCGGCATCTTCCGCTGCCTGGCGGGCGATGCTTTCAGTTTGCTGTGCATTTTCCATGTTCTGCTCGATGGTGGAGGTCATTTCTTCCATTGAGGAGGATACCTCTTCCACCGAACTGGCCTGATTGGCCGCTCCATCGGACAGGGATTGTGATGTTCCGGCCAGTTCCGCGCTTCCCAAGGTCACGCTCTGGGATGCGTTTTGCACGTGAGAGACGACCTCCCGCAATTTTGCGGTCATGGCGTTGAGTGCGGCACCCAGTTCTTCAAGTTCGTCGCGTGCGCCTTTTGTGTTCACCGGGAGTCGCTCAACATCGAGGTTGCCGTTGTTGATGCTGGACATGACGTCCACGGCCTTGCCGATGGATGAGCTCATGGTGCGGGCAAAATACAGTATGATGAGGATTGCCGCTACGAGCATGAGGAAACCTATGCCGACAGTCCAAGTTCTGGAACTGGCGAGAGCCGTGTCTGTGGCGCGTTTGCCTTCCATGAATTCATCCACGTACCCTGTGCCGAGAATGACCCAGTCCCATGGTTTGAAATAGACGGCTGTCAGGATGGTTTCCTTGGTCTTGCCGGTCCCGGGGACGGTCAGCGTAGCCGTGCTGGATACGGGTTTGCCGTTTGCCTTTTTGGCGGACTGAATGATGTCCGTGTAGATTGCTGTTCCGCCCGCATCCTTGATACCGAGCATGTTGGAGCCTTCCACGCTGGCATTCTTGTGCATCTTGACCACTCCGCCCGCTTTGCCGGAACCTCCCAGAACGGACAGGGACCCTGTGGAACCGAGTACAACGGACTTGAATCCATCCCGCAATTGCTGCACTCCTTCCTGGAGGATGCCGACATACAGGCAGCCGAGCACCTTGCCGCTTGTATCTTTGATGGGGCGGTATTGGGTCAGATACCATGCGTTGACCACATATGCCGTGCCGCGGAAGGTTTCACCGGATTTTATGGTCTGGGCCACGACGCTGGAACTGGGGATGTATGTACCTACTGCCCGTTTGCCGTCTGTCTTGAGAATGTTGGTTGCCACTCGCAGCAGATCGCCCTGCTGGTTCATGGTCTGGAACACCGTGCAAGTCGTGCCGGCCAGCGACATGATGGTATCCACCAGCGGAGTGGGCGAGTTCGGGTTGGCATTCTGGCCAAACCATTGGTCTCCCATCATCAACATGGGAAGCGCTGCCTCACTCCTGGTCTTTGAAATCTGGTTTACCGCATCCCATTCCACGGTTTCGTCCCGGGTGGAAATGCCCCCGCCGCGTTCCACGATATCCAGTACGACCCGCATGTCGTTTTCAAGCTGTTTTGAGAGAGTGGCGTGTTGGGTTGCCAGCAGATTGTTGGCATCCATGACAGCCAGTTCCATTTCATGGCGGGCCTGTTTGTCAAAGTATTCAGTGAGTTTTTCGGCAACGATGGAACTTTGCCAGAAAAGTATGCCGAGAATGGCAGCCGTGGTCAGGCTGATCAGGCTGGCTCCCAGTATTGTCATTTTGGGTCCTATCTTCATTGATTCCCCTTTTCTTTGAGCAAATGCGGATAATGAGTTTTAAGAAGGTATCGTGCGTAAATTTTCAGCGTATCAAATATTCCTGTTTCGATAATTTTGCAACATATAGTATTTTAAATTCATTTTAACACAGGGGGCAACTTTTCCCCCAACGGTTGCGCAGGGGGGTGAAGTTCACGTATAGGTGAATTCGATAGTCCAAGGAGATACTGAAATGAATCCCGCATCCCTCATTCCGTTGGCCGAACCCCTGCCCATCCACTGGGCGTGGTTCGATGTGCTGCTCATAGTCACGTTCACGGCCCATGTCCTGTTTATGAATGCTTTGGTCGGATCGGCCATTATCGGCCTGTGGCGCGCCATGCGCGGAGATGGCTCAGTTGCTCACGATGTGGGCATGAAACTGCCTCCACTGCTTGCCCTGACCATCAACATGGGAGTGGCTCCGCTGCTCTTTCTTCAGGTCAATTACGGTCATTTCGATTATGTCAGTTCAGTGCTCATGGGCGGTTGGTGGCTGGCGGTTATCGCGGCCCTGATGTTTTCCTATTATGGATTCTATACGTATAAGTTCCGCTACGAATCCATGGGACAGACCAGTCGGAACGTTCTTTACGCGGCCTCTCTGGCTGGATTGCTTTATGTGGGCTTCATGTTTTCCAACAACATGACCCTCATGCTTCGTCCTGATGCCTGGACAGAATATTTTACCACAATAGGATCGTTTCTCAACACGAGTGATCGGGTTCTCTATCCTCGATTCCTGCATTTCATGGTCGGTGCGATTGCCATTGGCGGCCTGTTCATCTCCCTACTGGGTCAGTGGCGAAAGAACGATGAGTTCGTGGATGTGGGTATGGTCTGGTTTACCCGTGCCACCCTGATTAATGTGGGTGTGGGTTTCTGGTTTCTCATGGCCTTGCCCAGCGGTATGATCCTTAATTTTCTGGGGTCCAATCTTCCGGCTACCATGACCATCATTGCTTCGTTGGTTGCCGCCGGGATGTTGCTTTCAGCCGGTTTTCGCAAGCATCCGACCCAGGCCGTAACATGGGCCGTGTTGACCGTTTTCTTCATGACTTGTACCCGTCACTGGGTGCGGACCTTCTACCTTGATCCCTGGTTTCGGATCGAGACAACGCCGGTCACCAATCAGTATTCGTCCTTCTACCTGTTCCTGGGCTTTCTCGTCGTTGGCCTCGCGGGAATCGGCTACATGCTCAAACTTTATTTCAAGTCACGCGAAGGGAGGGCATAATCAATGGAATATCCCATCTGGCATCTGACCACCCTTGGCGGTGGCTTCTGGATTGCTTTTATTGCCACGATACATGTCTATGTGGCTCATTTTGCAGTGGGCGGTGGACTGTTCCTCGTTCTGACCGAACAGGCAGCCTACCGTTCGAACAACATTCATCTGCTTGAATATGCCAAGAAGCATACCAGATTTTTCCTGCTTCTGACCATGGCCTTTGGCGCGGTTTCGGGCGTGGCCATCTGGTTCACGGTTGCGTTGCTGGCACCACAGGCGACCATTACACTCATTCATCAGTTCGTGTTTGGCTGGGCAGCGGAATGGGTCTGCTTTCTGGGCGAGATAGTCGCACTCATCATCTATTACTATACATGGGAAACCATGAATCGACGTGACCACGTGATCGTGGGCTGGCTCTATTTCGTTTTCGGTTGGTTTTCACTGTTTCTGATCAACGGCATTGTCGGTTTCATGCTCACTCCGGGCGACTGGCTTCAGACCAAGGACTTCTGGGATGGCTTTTTTAATCCCTCATTCTGGTCTTCGCTGGTTTTTCGTACCATGTTTTCGGCGGCCTGTGCAGGGCTGTTCGGATTTGTCACTGCCACGCGCATTCAGGATGAAGAAACTCGCATGACTGTGGTCCGTTCCTGTTCGGCATGGACCATCGCGGGTGTGCTGGCCGTGTTCGCATCCGGGTATTGGTACGTGAATGCCCTGCCGCCCGGGCAGTTCGAGATGGTCATGTTCAAGTCCCATCGGGTTATCGGGTTCATGCAGTGGTTCTGGGTGTTCGGCGTGCTGACTCTGCTTGGCGGTCTGGCCCTGGCTTTCAGGATGCCCCGGCTTATGAGTTTCCCCTTGGCATTGCTTGTCCTGCTGGCCGGACAAGGGTTGTTCGGCTCCTTTGAATTCATCCGCGAGGCCGGTCGCAAGCCGTATCTCATATGGGATACCGCCTATTCCAATTCCATTCTCAAATCCCATGTGCCGGTCATCAATCAGCAAGGAGCCATTGCCCGCGCCAAGTGGGCGCCGCCCGAACTGAAAGGCGGCATAACCGGAGCCAATCGGATGCAGGCCGGGGAGTTCCTTTTTCAACTCGAATGCGCTTCCTGCCATTCCATCGGCGGTCCCATGAATGAAATTCGCAAGCGTACCGCCATGTATGATCTCAATGGTCTGGATGCTTTTCTGACTGGCATGGGCAAGCTCAACAAGTACATGCCGCCGTTTGTCGGGTCTGTTGATGAGCGCAAGGCCCTGGGCGTTTATATTGTCCAGGAATTGAACGGAAAGACAGGGGTTGAAACCGTTGTAATTCCCGTACCGGAGATGGTCGAGCCAGCCCCGTTTGACCCGGACACTGCCGAGCATGTGCTTGTGGCCTGGGCTGATCAGGGCATGCGGTTTTATGCCCAGTCCGACAAGTGGACCCTGCTGCCTCCGGGCAACATGATTCGCGCCCAGTTGATCCTGCGCGATGTGGGGCCGGGAGTTGTCATTGATGATGCGGAGATTGCCTATACGATTGAGCCCGGATTCGAGGGCGACAAGCTCATGGGCATACTCGACAGGCATGGCGAGGCCGGACGCTTTGAGGGCCGCCTCGTGGTTCGACCGTACATTGATGGGAAGTTCAATCCGCTGCCAGTTGCCACCCTTGAGGCGCGCAATAATGCAGGAGAGATGCTGGCGACCACCAAGCTTGCGGTTCCTACTAGTGACCAGATGGGGTGCCGTAATTGCCATGGCGGTGAGTGGGCGCAAGATGGCTCGGGAGTTGCCACTTCGACCGTTGAAAACATTCTGGCCGTGCATGATCGCATGAACAACACCAATCACGTGGAGCGTTCCGAAAAAGGTTCGATTCTCTGTGTGGAATGCCATGATGATCCGGCGCAGAATGCCGTTGGCTCGGGCAATCGGCCCAATCTGTCTGCAGCCATACATGGTGTGCATGCCGTGTTCATGGCCGGGCGTGACGCTGAGGAGTCCTGTCTCATGTGTCATCCGCGCAATACCTTGCGCGGGTCGCATGGTGAAATCGACCTGACATGCAACAATTGTCACGGCATGATCGAGGATCATGCCATTTCCCTGCTCAAGGGTGAAAAGGCAAAGGGCAAAGACGGCGTGGACAAGCTGCTGGCTGTCATTATTCCGCGCACAATGGGGACGCAGGAAGCTATCAATCCACGTACCCCTTGGGAAAATGAGCCGGATTGCCTGACCTGCCATGTGGATTTTGCGGCCCCTGATACTGATAACGCCTTTAACACGTGGGTGGAAGATCCCAAGCAGCTGTATTCCGCGCGGCGTGATGAAATGGGCGCGGTCGGTTGTGCGGCCTGCCACGGAAGTCCTCATGCCACGTATCCGGTCGGTGATCGCGACAATGTCCAGCCGCTTCAGTATATGGATACTGCCCGTACATTGGGTGCGAACGGGGCGTGCACTGTTTGCCATGTGGAAAGCATGCAGGATGCCGTGCATCATCCAGGGATGGGGTTGGAATAACCCATTTTGTTTATGAACGGGATTTAACCAAAAATATCATCCGGGAAGCGAACATGGAAAGCGTGAATATAAAAGAGGTTATCGAACGGGAGATTCCCTTTGATCTTTTTCTCGGACTCAAAGTGGAGAAGATCGAAAAGGGCTTTGCCCGCTTGAGATTGCCCTACCGGCCCGAGTTCATCGGAGACCCTCGGCGACCTGCACTGCATGGCGGCGTGGTGTCGATGCTTATCGATACCTGTGGCGGAACCGCTGTCTGGGCATCGGGTAATACGCGGGATCGGGTGGCGACAATCGATATACGGGTGGATTATTTGAGACCGGCACCGCCAGAGGATCTTGTGGCCGAGGGACGGATCAAGTTGCTCGGAAACAGGGTGGGGAATACGCAGGTTATCGTGTTTCCTGCTTCGGACCCGGAAATGATAGTGGCCGAGGGGCGGGCTGTGTATAATATAAGGAAGCACACTTGAGATTGTTTGGTTTTTTTTGATGAAGATTGAAGAATAAAGAAAAAAGATAAGATGCCTAAAGGCAACCCTCCCGGTGGGGTCCGTTTTTTTGTTGGCCCAAAAAAAGGGACGAAAAAAAGGGCCTTTTAGTATCTTTGCCGCTGCCTTCCATGGCTGAGAATCTGATCAAAGCGGGTCGGCTCCATGCCATGAAAAGTCTGGGCTGCACCTTTTCGTACTGTTGCCCTTTAACAATGCCCTTCTGATGCCGACAAGAAAGCCGCCTCTTCCACTTTGTCAGCTTCTAGGCCTTTGGAGGCTTAACGCTGGGGCGTACGAACTGGTGTTGGAGTTTTGAAATCCAAAAGGCTGGTCAAACAAGCGGTCCTAAAGCCTTCATATCTATCCCAACCACACCATATTCAGTATTTCTTACAACGACGACCAATGAGAGCAGGGGCTTAGAGCCGGTTGACACGTGAAGTGTAGGCCGGAAAGCGTTCGGGTACCGGATATCTTGAAGGGCAGTGGAGCGTGTTAGCGGCTCTTAGCCATCGCGGATGGATCACAGCGCTAAAAAAGCGATTTTTGCTTACTTTTGGTCGCTTTGGCCCAAAAGTAAGTCGTGCCGGAGGTGCGAAACTCTATGTTTGCTCTTTATCGCAGCTGCAGGCTGCATCCCATTTGGTCTTTATCTCATATTCTGAGATGAAGAGATAAGATGCCTAAAGGCAGCCCTCCTGGCGGGGTCCGTTTTTTTGTTGGCCCAAAAAAAGGGACGAAAAAAAGGGCCTTGCATTATCTTGGCCGCTGCCTTCCATGGCTGAGAATCTGATCAAAGCGGGTCGGCTCCATCCCATGAAAAGTCTAGGCTGCGCCTTTCCGTACCGTTGCGCTTTAACAATGCCCTTCTGATCCCGACAAGAAAGCCGCCTCTTCCACTTTGTCAGCTTCTAGGCCTTTGGAGGCTTAACGCTGGAGGGAGGCGATTTGGCATCCGTGTTTTGAAATCCAAAAGGCTGGCAAAAACAAGCGGTTCCAATGCCTTCATATCTATCCCAACCACACCAAAATTAGCATTTCTTACAACGACGACCAATGAGAGCAGGGGTTTAGAGTAGGTTGATCGGGTGACGGACTTGGCCAGTGGATGTGCATTTCGTGAATTTTGTCCTTTTTCCAATGCACGGACAGGGCCAGGGGGGGGCGGCGACAACATATTCGATTCTGTCGACTCCGGTCATGGAATATTTCCTGTGTAGTGTGGGGAAAACCAGTCGGGCGGACCTGATTCGGCTCCGTTTTTTTTGCCTTGCCAGATGTCATTGGCTTTGAAATGGCTGCGGATGGAATTGTGCATGGCACGCATGTTTGCGGCCCAGTCCGGGGCAATGAGTTCATCCTTGAGCGGGTTGCCGTTGAGGCGGTGGATGACCGTGGTGGTATTGAGGTGCATGATAGCCTCGGAAAGATGGCTCAGGAATTCAGGCTGGGTGAGTGGGGTATATGTGTTGTTCTCATAGAGTTGGGCAAGTCCGGTGCCACGGCAGACGTAAAGATTGTGGAATTTTATGCCGTGGACGGGCAATTGGTTGACGAAATCGACTGAGGCCAGTAGCTCGGCCTGTCCTTCCCGTCCATGAGGTGTAGGCAACCCGGCGATGATATGAGCCACCACTTTGAGACCTCGTTCGGCTGCTGCCCGTGTCGCTTTGGCAAAGGCCTGGGCATCGTGACCCCGGTTGATGTGAGTCAGGGTTTCATTGCAGGCGGATTGCAGGCCCAGTTCGAGGACAACCTCGCGCAAGCCCAGTTCCTGTTGTTGGGCACTCAGGAGATCGAGTTTTTCTTCATCCAGGCAGTCGGGACGTGTGCCGAGGCTGAGGGATGTCAGACCGGGTAATCCTTTCAGGCTTGATATGACCCGGGCCAGCTTTTCGATGGGGCCGTGCGTGTTGGAATAGGACTGGAGGTAGGCGGTGAAAAGCTCCAGTTTGTGATTTTTGTTATGAATATCGTGCCAGAACTGCCATTGCTCGGCAATGGTCAACCCTCTTTCCCGCAGGCCTGAGCCTGAGCCGTTCGGGTTGCAGAAAATGCATCCCTGGCGTGACAGGGTGCCGTCTCTGTTGGGGCAGGAGAAGCCTGCGTCGAGCGGTATTTTCTGGACGCGCTGGCCGAAGCTTTGGCGTGTGTATGACGAAAGGGCGTAAGTGCGATGCATTTTTTTTTAAAAAAAGTTTAGAAAATGTGTTTAAATAGCTCTCAGCGTATTGCCTGACTTGGTTTTATTTGGTAAGAATCCCTGACTGAAAAAGTACGCTAGCGCACATCCGAGGCATTGGGAAGTGCTTCCAACGCATAAGATTTTGACATGAATTTCGAATGGAACGGGGGTTAAATGGGTAGCCTGCTCGACAGAATTATCGGCTCTTTCTCTAGCGACCTTGCCATCGATCTTGGCACGGCAAACACCTTGGTCTACGTAAAAGGCAAGGGTGTCATGCTGTCTGAGCCCTCTGTGGTTGCGGTGAAAAAGGACTCGCGAGGCGGCAAGACTGTTCTTGCTGTTGGCGCGGAGGCCAAGAAGATGCTTGGCCGCACGCCTGGCAACATTGTTGCCATCCGACCTATGAAGGACGGCGTTATCGCCGACTTCGAGGTTACCGAGGCTATGCTTAGACACTTTATTTCCAAGGTTCACAACAGCCGCAGGCTGGTCCGTCCCCGGATCATGATCTGTGTGCCGACCGGCATCACCCAGGTTGAAAAACGCGCAGTCAAGGAATCGGCACAGTCTGCCGGGGCGCGGGAAGTCTATCTGATTGAGGAGCCCATGGCCGCAGCCATCGGTGCCAACCTGCCGATTACTGAACCGACCTCAAACATGATCGTTGACATCGGCGGCGGTACCACCGAGATCGCCGTTATTTCGCTTTCCGGCATCGTGTACGCTCGCAGCGTGCGTATCGGCGGGGACAAGATGGATGAGGCGATCATGCAGCACGTCAAGCGCAAGTACAACATGCTGATAGGTGAATCCACTGCAGAGCAGATCAAGATCCATATCGGTTCGGCCTATCCCATGGGGGATCAGGAACCGGTCATGGATGTCAAGGGCCGTGATCTGGTCACCGGCATTCCGCAGAACCGTCCCATTACTGCCGAGGAGGTCCGCGAGGCCATCAGCGAGCAGGTGGAGGGTATCGTTCAGGGTGTCCGCATCGCATTGGAGCAGACCCCGCCCGAACTGGCAGCGGATATTGTTGACAGGGGTATTGTCCTGACGGGCGGCGGCGCGCTTCTCAAGGGGCTTGATCAGTTGTTGCAGCATGAGACCCAATTGCCTATCACCGTTGTCGATGATCCCCTGACCGCTGTCGTGCACGGTTCGGGAAAAGCGTTGGACAACATCGAATTGTACAAGGATATCACCACAGACTAGTCTGTTAGCCTTGTAAAAGCATACTCTGTTCGAGAAAAATCGGTTGGTGTCAAGTCGTTGCGTTTTATGCGTAGGGCTTCCTTTGCTCCGGGTACCTTGTATCTCCGGCAATTTTCCTCGTGAAACATGCAGATCAGGTGGTAGCCAAAGCGTGAAAAAGCCCAAGAAGATCGCCATAGTGATCGTGGTAGGGCTCTTCGTGTACCTGAGTATGTACACGTGGAACTTGCGCACCGGATATCTGGATGCACTTTCTAGCTATACAGGACTCGATGTTTCCGGCCTTATCCTTCGTCCTGGAATATGGGTGAGTGATAAGGTCTCCGGGTTTTGGGGACGCTATATCTATCTCGTCGGCCTCAAGCAGGAGAACGACATCCTGCGAGAGGAAGTCGCCGAACATCGTCGTAATGCCATGTTCCTGAATGCCGAGGCCCGTTCCGCTGAACGGCTGGAACGACTGCTTGGCTTTGAAGCGCCAACCCGATGGGGATTTTCCGGTGCACGCGTCATTGCCCACCGCATGGGCCCATCCGGTTCTCTGGATACTCTGACGGTGGACAAGGGGAGCTCGGCGGGCGTGGGGAATGATACGCCTGTGGTCAGTCCTGATGGCATCGTTGGTCGTGTCCTGCAAGCTGGCACCTCGGCTTCGTCAGTCCTGTTACTGACTGATTCCAATAGTCGTATCGCTGTTTTCGGCGATCAGAACCGTTCGCCGGGCATGTTGTCGGGCCAGGGATATGGTCAGCCGCTTCTCGTGCGGTACGTCAACCTGAACGCGGTCATTGATCCGGGCGAGCTGCTCCTGTCGTCCGGGTTGTCAGGAATTTATCCCAAGGGATTGCCTGTGGCCCGTGTATCCAAGGTCCAGCGGTCTGATATTTCGCTGTTTCTTACGGTTCTGGCCGAGCCGCTTGTGGACGTGGCCCGACTGGAGGAAGTCCTGATGCTCAGGCCTGATGCCGGGCCTCAGGCTGATCAGACTCCGGTTGGTGAGGAGGTCACAGACGGTGCCATCCACTAATACCATCCTCGCCATCCTCTGGTGGGCCTCTTACACGGTTCTCGGAGTCTGGGCGCAGAAGGTGGTTCCCGGCGTGGACTTTCTCGCACCCGGCATTGTTCTGTCCATGCAGGAGGAGGCTGGTCATCGTACCCTCTGGCTGGCTCTTGTATGGATACTCCTGCTCGAAGGCATGGGCAGTCTTCCGTTCGGGTATGGTGTTGCCTGGTACGGTCTGCTCATCTGCTTCTATTTTATCGGATGCTGGCTGTTCGAGGCCAGAAGCATCCTTTTCATGGGGCTGCTTGGTATCGGGCTGGGCGTACTGCATCCTGTGCTTGTTTACAGCCTGTCAAATCTGGCCAACCTGACTGTTCCCTTCCGGCCAACCCTTTTGGAGGGTTTGGCACAGGCCGTTATATTCCCCATCGTCTGGATGGCGGCAGACCAACTTTTCCCAAAGAGATTGAGGCAGGATGTCAAACATTTATGACGAAAACAGTCAGCAGCCTCCACGTCACGGGCTGATTCTGCTCCAGATTCTTATCCTGGTTCTGTTTTGTCTGTTCGCTGTCCGTCTCTGGTATCTTCAGATTCATCGTGGAGAAGAATACGCTCGCAAGGCCAAGGAGAATCAGCTTCGCCAGGAAGCCATATTCTCACCGCGTGGCTTGATCCGAGACCGCAACGGAGATCTGCTGGCCGTGAATGAACCGGCCTATGCTTTGGGCTTGGTTCGGGAGGACTGCCGGGACATAGACAAGACCCTGCATCAGATCGCCATGTGGACCGGACATGATTTCAATGGACTCAAAAAGCTTTACAGCAAGAATATCAAGCGGGTGAAACCATTTGAGCCATTGATCCTCATACCGGATCTGTCCTTTGACCAACTCGCACTCATTGATGCCAACAAACTGCGGTGGCCGGGGATGGAAGTTCAGGTTCGCCCCCGCCGTCAATATCGATACGGCATGCTTCTGGCCCACGTGCTCGGCTATGTGGCTGAGGCAAATGAAGAAGAGATGGAGAAAAGGCCTGAATTGGCTCTTGGCGACTATGTGGGCAAGCAGGGACTTGAGTTCATGCTGGAAGATCGCATGAGAGGTACCAAGGGGCTGGTTCAGTTTGAAGTGGACGTTAATGGGCGCAGGTTGCAGGAGCGTATTCTCAAGCATCCGCAGGCCGGACAGGAGGTGTCGCTTTCCCTTGATCTCGGGTTGCAGAAGCTGACCATGGACTGGTTGGCCGAGGAAGCGGGCGGGGTGGCGGTCATGGATGCTGACACAGGCCAGCTCCTGGCCCTGGCAACAACACCGTCCTATGATTCCAATGATTTTTCTTCGGGGCTGACTCCGGCCCAGTGGGCTAAGCTTAGGGATGATCCACTCCATCCCATGCAGAATCGTGTTATTCAGTCCGTGTATCCCCCCGGTTCAGTCTTCAAGCCCGTAGTCGCCGGTGCAGGGTTGCATTATGGTGTTATCGATCCCAATGAAACCGTGAATTGCGTAGGTCAGATCAAGTTGGGGCGTCGTGTTTTTCGCTGTTGGCGCAAAGGTGGACACGGCAAGGTTGATTTTGAAAAGGCGTTGGTCCAGTCCTGTGATGTATATTTCTACAAGATGGGCAAGAAACTCACAGTGGACCGCATGAGCGAGTTTGCCCAGGCGTGCGGGTTCGGGCGGCGCACTGACATTCGACTGCCCCATGAAAAGGCCGGCAACATGCCCACCCGGGAATGGAAGCGTCAGCGGTTTGGTGAAGGTTGGCAGGGCGGTGACAATTTGAATATGGCAATCGGTCAGGGCTATACATTAGTCACCCCGCTTCAGGTTGCCCGATTCTATGCCGGAATAGTCAATGGTGGGAAATTGTACAAGCCGCTTCTGCTCATGGGTGAAAAGCCCGTGGTTCAGGGAGAGATCCCTCTGGATTCCGAGCAGATAGAGCGTATCAGAAAGGCGTTGATCCAGACCGTTGACAATGATCGGGGCACATGCCGCAGGCTCAGGACCAAGGGCGTTGTTGTGGGTGGAAAAACAGGCACGGCCCAGGTGGTCCGTCTCACCGACGAACTCAAGGAACTGGATGACGACGAAATACCCTACAGGTTTCGGGATCATGCCTGGATAGCCGCCATTGCCGAAAAAGATGGGCGTCGGATTGCCATTGCTGCTCTGGTTGAACACGGACTGCACGGTTCGTCCGGGGCCGGTCCCGTGGTCAAGGCCGTTATCGACTATCTTTTCCTGAACAAGGTTCGCTACAAGCCGGAGGCCAAGAAGGCCAAGGCCAGGGCGGTTCGTCAACTGTCGCTGAATCCCATCGGAGGCGTGGATGCCAATTGACCGCAGGTTGCTGCTTTACATCAACTGGCCACTGCTCGGTCTGGCCGTCATTCTTTTTTTCTTTGGCGTGCTCAATCTTTATTCGGCGAGCGGATATCGGATGGAAGTCGGCATGAACGTGTCATCCTATTACCACAGGCAGCTCTTGTGGGGGCTCATGGGTGTGTTCGGCATGATCATTTTCATGGCGTTTGATTTTCGACACCTCAAGACAATGGCGTGGCCGTTGTTCTGGATTACGGTCATCCTGCTTGTGGGAGTGATCTTTGCCGGCAAGACCATCTACGGCGCACGGCGTTGGCTCGATCTCGGCTTCATGAATTTCCAGCCCAGTGAACTGGCCAAGATCGCCATACTCATCGTCGGGGCGCGCATCCTGTCCAAGGAACGCGAACCCCTTGATTTCATCCGGTTGGGCTATGTGCTCGGCGTGGGGATGATTCTGGCCGGACTGATCATCAAGCAGCCTGATCTGGGGTCAGGCTTATCGGTCTTGATGATATTGGGTGGCATGATTCTGTTTCGTGGTGTCACTCCCCGCGTGTTCAAGACCGCACTTGTCGCAATCCCGGCCCTTTTGCCTGTGTCGTGGTTGTTTCTGCATGACTATCAGAAGCAGCGGATCATGACATTTCTGGACCCAACGACAGACCCGCTTGGGGCCGGATACCACATCATTCAGTCTGAAATAGCCATTGGCTCAGGAGGCTTCTGGGGCAAGGGCTTCCTCCAGGGAACTCAGTCCCAACTCCGGTTTCTCCCGGAACGACATACGGATTTTGCCGTGGCTGTTTTTGGGGAGGAGTGGGGGTTTGTCGGTATCATGTTGCTTTTGTCTTTGTTCTGCATATTTCTTTATCAGATTGTGATGATTTCCCGTGATGCACGCGGCCTTTTCGGGAGCTATCTGGCGGTGGGCGTGTTCTTCTATTTCTTCTGGCAAATCCTCATAAATACGGGTATGGTCCTCGGGCTTATGCCAGTGGTGGGCATCCCCTTGCCGTTTATCAGCTATGGGGGTAGTGCTACACTGGTTAATTTTTGCCTCGTCGGGCTTGTGCTAAATGTGTCAATGCGTCGTTTTCTGTTCAAACAGGGCTAGCGGTTGACGCGGAACAAGGCCTTTTCTCGTAACCAGTTTGTAGGAGCACGTTTTCATGGCGAGAGACGAAATCAATGCGTTTTTGGGGGCAGGAACCAATTATCACGGGAAATTGCATTTTCAAGGCGCAGTGCGCATTGATGGAAATTTTCAGGGAGAAGTGGTGTCCGACGGAACGTTGGTAATCGGTCATGAGGCCGTGGTGGAAGGAGTGATCAAGGTTGGTCAGCTCGTTTTGTCCGGCAACATTCAGGGTGAGGTCGAAGCAAAGAATAAAGTCGTTTTACACAAGACGGCAAATTTGCAGGGGAATATCAGAACTCCGGTTCTGGTCGTTGAGGAAGGGGCGATTCTGGAAGGGCAACTCATGATGGGCAGCCTGGACACCGCCAAGGTCAAGACATCGGAAGGGGAATCAGAACTGTTGTAAGCAGGTCTTTCTGGCTCTGTTTCATAGAGTGTCAACGGCAAAAAGCCTTTGACACAACCTCTGAAATTGGGTAATTGCCAATGACTTTGCGCTAAAATTCACAACCTCTCTGGGGGCATATGGTATGGTAGTACCTGACAAAACAATTTTTATTCAAGCAGTGAACTTCCTGGTTATGATCTTTTTGCTGAATGTGGTTATGATTAAGCCAATTCGCGAAATTATCAAGAAACGCAAGGGCTTGATGGCTGATCAGTTGGAAAAGATTGAAGGCTTCAACGGCAATGCCGCGGAAAAAATAGCCAGCTACGAAGAGCAACTTTCCGATGCCCGGAAGGAAGCAAACGAGATCCGCACCGCCATGAAGGGTGAGGGTACTGTTGAAGAGCAGAGCCTCATGTCCGCAGCCGGTGTGGAAGCTTCGAGCACTATTCAGAACGCCCGTGCTGAGATTAAGTCTCAGGTCAAGGGTGCAATGGATACGCTGACCAAGGACGTCGAAAAATTCGCTGAGCAAGCCACAGGCAAGATCCTGGGTCAGGCTTAGACGAGGCAAGGAGGGTTTCATCTTGAAACGTGTGTATGTGTTTTTTGCGGTCCTCGTAGCCGCCCTGGCGATCTCGTCGATCGCTTTTGCCAACATCAATGGCGAAGTTTTCACGGAAGATAACGTGCAGAACTACGGCCTGCGTATGTTGAACTTCGCGATTTTCCTGTTCCTGCTCTACAAGTTCGGAGGTGCGAAGATCAGAGAGTTCTTCGTCGGACGTCGTGATCAGATCAAACAGGATCTGGACGATTTGCAGAGCCGCCAGGTTGATGCTGAGAAAAAGCTGAAAGAAGTGGAAGCCAGCATCGCCAACATGGCGCAGGAAAAGCAGGCTATCCTTGATGAAGCCAGACAGCAGGGTGACGCCCTCAAGGCTGCCATCATTGCCAAGGCTCACAAGGACGCAGAATCTTTGACGGAACAGGCCAAACGCACAGCTTCCAACGAAGCTCAGGCCGCCATCGACTCCATTCGCGCTGAAATGGCCGACATGATTGTCGCGGCTGCCGAGAAGCTCGTTGCCGAGAAGCTCAGTGCTTCGGATCACGACAAGCTCGTGGATGACTATTTAACCAAGGTGGTGCTCAATTGACCGGTAACGTAGTTTCCCGCCGCTACGCAAAGGCCCTGTTTGCCATTGGCGCTGCCAAGGGCGAAGCAGAGCAAAAGACGTACGGTGATCAGTTGGTCTCACTGAGTGCTTCTTTGGAGTCCGCTCCAGAAGCAATGACCTTTTTCAAGAATCCCGCTTTCAGCGCGGAAGAGAAGAAGAAAGTGATTGTCCAGATGGTCGAGAAGATTTCGGTGGACCCGATGGTAAAGAACTTCTGCGATCTGCTGGCCGACAAGGGCCGCGTCGAGATGCTTCCTGCCATCGCAGCCGACTATAAGGCAATGCTGGACGCCGTTCTCGGCGTTCTGACTGGTGAGTTGATCACCGTGAGCGATATAAACGAGGAAAGAAAGTCTGCGATCAAGGCACGTCTTGAGGCACAGGCCGGCAAGAAGCTGGAACTGACCTTCGGCACCGACAAGGACATCCTCGGTGGACTGGTTCTCAAGATTGGGGACAAAGTCATGGACGCCAGCCTTAAGGCTCAGCTGCAGATTTTGAAGGAAAATATTAAAAGGGGTGAGTAGGGCAATGCAGATCAAAGCAGAAGAAATCAGCACAATCATTCAGGACCAGATTCAGAATTATGAGTCTCGTGTTGAAATGAGTGAGACCGGTACCGTCCTCTATGTCGGTGACGGTATTGCTCGTGTTCACGGTGTCGAAAACGTCATGGCCATGGAGTTGCTGGAGTTTCCCGGCGGCTTGATGGGTATGGTGCTTAACCTGGAAGAAGACAACGTTGGTGTCGCTCTCTTGGGTGAAGACACAGGTGTTAAGGAAGGCGACCCGGTCAAGCGTACCGGCAAGATTTATTCCGTACCCGTCGGTCCTGCATTGGCTGGCCGCGTGGTCAACCCGCTGGGCGAGCCCATCGATGGTCTCGGACCCATTGATACTACAGAGACTCGTCCGGTCGAGATGAAGGCCCCTGGCATCATCGCTCGTAAGTCTGTTCACGAGCCTTGTTACACAGGCCTCAAGGCCATTGATGCAATGATTCCTGTTGGCCGTGGCCAGCGCGAACTTATCATCGGTGACCGTCAGGTTGGAAAGACCGCTGTTGGCGTTGACGCCATCATCGCTCAGAAAGATACTGATATCCATTGTTTCTACGTTGCTATCGGTCAGAAGAAAGCATCAGTCGCTCTGGTTGCAGATATTCTTCGTCAGCATGGCGCAATGGAATACACCACCATCATCTCCGCCACCGCTTCCGAGCCTGCACCGCTGCAGTTCATTTCTGCATACACCGGTGCCACCATGGCAGAGTACTATCGCGACAAGGGCGAGCATGCTCTGATCATTTATGATGATCTTTCCAAGCAGGCCACTGCCTATCGCCAGATGTCCCTCCTGCTTCGTCGTCCTCCGGGCCGTGAAGCATACCCTGGTGACGTTTTCTATCTTCACTCCAGACTTCTGGAACGTGCCTGTAAAGTCAATGACAGCCTTGGCAACGGTTCTTTGACCGCCCTGCCTATCATTGAAACTCAGGCTGGTGACGTCTCTGCATACATCCCGACGAACGTTATCTCCATTACTGATGGCCAGATCTACTTGGAGCCTAACTTGTTCCTGTCTGGTGTTCGTCCTGCAGTTAACGTTGGTCTGTCCGTCTCCCGAGTCGGTGGTTCTGCACAGATCAAGGCAATGAAGCAGGTTGCTGGTACTTTGCGTCTTGACCTCGCTACTTACCGCGAGCTCGCCGCATTCGCATCCTTTGGTTCTGACCTTGATGCAGCCACCCAGCAGAAGCTGGCTCGTGGCGCACGCATGGTTGAGGTCCTTAAGCAGGCTCAGTACAAGCCGCAGACCGTTCAGCAGCAGGTTTCTATCCTGTTTGCAGCGACCAAGGGTTTCTTGGATAACGTTCCTGTTGAGTCCGTCCAGAAGTTTGAAGCTGAATTCCACGAATTCATGGCTAACACAAAGTCCGCAGTTCTCGACTCTATCGTTGAGAAGCAGCAGATTGATGACGCTGTCGAAGCTGACCTTAAGGCCGCTATCGAAGAGTTCAAGAAAGGCTTTAGTGCTTAACTAAGGGGTCACGAATGGCATCATTAAGAGACGTCCAGAATCAGATTGCTGGAGTCAAAAAAACTAAGCAAATCACCAAGGCCATGAATATGGTGGCCTCGGCAAAACTGCGCAGAGCACAGGAACGTATTGAACGCTTCCGTCCTTATGCGGACAAGTTTTATGAGATGCTTGGTGATTTGGCTGCCGGAGCTGATGAATCGGTACATCCGCTGCTGGAGACTCGTGATGAAGTTAAGACTGTGGGTATCATGGTCACAACTTCAGATCGCGGCCTCTGTGGCGCATTCAACGCTAATATCATTAAGAAGGCCATGAAATTGGCCACAGCCAAGGCTTCTGAAGGCGCTGCAATCAAAATGTATTGCATAGGCAAAAAAGCCCGTGCTGCCTTCAAGAAAACCGAATACGAAATGGTCCGCGCCGAAGGCGAGGCCATGGGCAACTTTGATTTCACCCTGGCCGCCAGCGTTGGTAACGAGCTTATTGCCGGTTACATCGCAGGTGAGCTTGACGAAGTACACATCGTGTTCGGTGAATTCCAGAGTATTGCTAAACAGGTTCCCACCGACCTTACAGTTCTGCCCATGGCAGCACAGGAAGTCGACGCAGCCGCTGAAAGTGGTTCTGGGGATTATGTATACGAACCGTCAGTTGAAGGACTGTTGGCAGAGCTTCTGCCCAGGTTCATCAAGGTCCAAGTCTATCGCGGACTGCTCGACACCTCTTGTTCCGAGCATGCTGCACGCATGAGCGCAATGGATAATGCCACTCGCGCATGTGATGACATGACTGACGCACTTACCATGTTATACAACAAGACCAGACAGACCGCCATTACTGGCGATTTGATGGATATTGTCGGCGGCGCTGAAGCGCTGAAAGGATAAAGGGGGGCTATTAAAAATGGCTAATACTGGTAAAATCGTTCAGGTAATTGGCGCCGTTGTCGACGTCGAATTTGCCGAAGGGAATCTTCCCTATATTCTGTCTGCTGTTGAGATTCAGAATCCCAACAACACAGATGCACCCGTGCTGATTTGCGAAGTAGCTCAGCACCTTGGCAATAACGCTGTTCGCACCATCGCCATGGACGCCACCGAAGGTCTCGTTCGCGGCATGGACGCAGTTGACCTCGGAGCACCTATCTCCGTTCCTGTTGGCTCCGGTACACTGGGCCGCATCATGAACGTTGTTGGTGAAGCTTCCGATGAAATGGGACCTATCCCTCACGAGAAAAAGGCCTCCATTCACCGCCCGGCACCTGGTTTCACAGAGCAGTCCACCAAGGTTGAACTGCTTGAGACCGGTATCAAGGTCGTTGACCTGCTCATTCCTTTCCCCAAGGGTGGAAAGATGGGCCTCTTCGGCGGCGCAGGTGTTGGCAAGACCGTTATTCTGATGGAAATGATCAACAACATCGCTAAGCAACACGGTGGTATCTCCGTTTTCGCTGGTGTTGGTGAGCGTACTCGTGAAGGAAACGATCTCTACTACGAAATGAAAGATGCTGGCGTTCTGGAGAAAGCTGCCCTGGTGTACGGCCAGATGAACGAGCCTCCGGGAGCCCGCGCACGTGTTGCTCTGACAGCTCTGACGCTGGCTGAGTACTTCCGTGATGAAGAAGGCCAGGACGTGCTCCTGTTCGTTGATAACATCTTCCGCTTCACTCAGGCTGGCGCAGAGGTCTCTGCACTTCTTGGTCGCATGCCTTCCGCGGTTGGTTATCAGCCTACTCTGGGTACTGACCTTGGTGGTTTGCAGGAGCGTATTACCTCCACAAACAAGGGTTCCATCACATCTGTCCAGGCCGTTTACGTCCCTGCTGATGACTTGACTGACCCTGCACCGGCTACAACCTTCTCTCACCTTGACGGTACGTTGGTTCTGTCTCGTGCGATCTCCGAGCTTGGTATCTACCCTGCTGTTGACCCGCTTGACTCCACTTCCCGCATCCTTGATCCTCTTGTCATTGGCGAACTCCATTACGCCACTGCTCGTGAAGTTCAGTCCGTGTTGCAGAAGTACAAGGAACTCCAGGACATCATTGCCATTCTCGGTATGGACGAACTGTCCGATGAAGATGCATTGACAGTTGGCCGCGCTCGTCGCATCCAGCGTTTTCTGTCCCAGCCGTTCCATGTTGCTGAAGTCTTCACCGGTGTTGCTGGCAAATATGTCAAAACCGAAGACACAGTTAAGGCCTTCCGCGATATTCTCGACGGCAAATATGATGATATGCCCGAGCAGGCATTCTACATGTGCGGCGGAATCGAGGAAGCTATCGAAAAAGCCAAGCAGTAAGCGAGGTAATTCATGGCTAATACTCTGAAGCTTGAGATTGTAACCCCTGATCGGAAAGTGCTTTCCGAGGAAGTGGAATACGTGGGTGCCCCCGGTACCCTCGGTGAGTTCGGTGTACTGCCGAGTCACGTTCCATTCCTGTCCGCTTTGGGAGTAGGCAATCTCTATTTCAAGCAAAACGGGAAAGCGCATTATGTATTTGTCGCCGGTGGATTCGCCGAAGTAAGCAACAATCAGGTTACTATCCTGGCTGAAGTTGCTGAAAAGGCCACCGAGATCGATCATGATCGCGCTCACAAGGCCAAGGCCCGTGCAGAAGAACGGACCGCCGCCGCCAAGGAAAAAATCGACGCAGCACGCAATCAGGCAGCTCTTCGCAGAGCCGTAGCCCGTATCAATTGCGCAGCATGTGGCAAGTCCGCAGGCACCTGCTAGCTCGATTGGATTCTTAACCATACAAAAAAAAGGGCAGTCTCGTCAGAGTCTGCCCTTTTTTCGTTGTATGGTAGAAATGGAATTTGAACATTTCGGATAAAAATTCTGGCCTTGCATTACAATCTGATCGGCATGATTACAAAATGAAATCCTTCAGGACTTGCCAGCCTGTCCGTACCTGAAGGAAGGCCATGATCAAAAGAATAAGATTGCATGAACCATGGAGCAGAGGCAACAGGGTTCTCCTGGATTTTTTCCTGTCCATATAGACGCCGCTGGCCATGCCGAAGACAATAAGCGGAATCATGCCAAAGGCATTTTTGTAATGATCGCCAGTGATAAAGTTGACATTCCATTGCAGCCGGGCAAAAATAAGGCCTCCAGCCATTCCGGCAGTCCAGAGGAGCATTGCGATACGGCCCATGATTACGTGCCGTTTCCAGAGAAATTGTGTGCGTATGCCTACGTGTTGCGCCAGGAATCGTTCCATACCGAGGTATCCGGCATAGATGGCGACGAGTGTGGCGATAAGCTGCAAAACCGGGTGAAACCAAAGCATGCTGTTTCTCCTTTTCGGAAAACATGTTCCGGGATTTGCAGGGATACTACATCAATTGGGCATTTTGGTGAATTGTATTGTGGGAAAAAGGTTTAATCAGAGTTCGAGTTTTGTGCGCAGGACTGTCCAGACCATGTCTGGTGTGAGTTTTGTCATGCAATTGTGATGATTCTGGGGACATTGTTTAGACCCATGGAGGCCGCAAGGGCGACAGTCCAGCGGGAGTTCGAGTACCGTTGAGTCGGCTCCTCTCGGGAAAAAACCGAGTGCCTTCACGGTTGGTCCAAAGAGTGCAACAAGCGGGGTGTCCTGAGCCCAGGCCAGATGCATGGGGCCGGAATCATTGGTAAGATATGCGTCGAGGTTGTTGAGATAGGCGGCGAGTTGGGGAAGCGAAAGGGTGCCGGCAAGATTGATGACCCTGTCGGCATGTGCCGCGAGGTTCGCACCGGAAACAACCTCATTAGCTACGGCTGTTTCGTCTGGTCCGGCGAAAACGAGAACGCGTGCGCCAGCCTTGGCAGCGCGGCTGACAATCTGGCTGAAATATTCGGTGGGCCAGCATTTGGTGGGCCACGTTGAGCCTGGGTGGATGCCGAGAACTGGACCTTTTGCACAGTGTTTAGTCCAGAAAGCGTCTGCATCGGCACGGATGTTTTCGGGCAGGGTTAGCGTCGTCCTTGGTGCAGGGAGACCGATCCCAAGAGGCGTGACCAGTTGGAAGAGCCTTTCAATTTCTTCCAGTGAGTCAAATCGCCGATCAACTGTTTCCGTGTACGCAAATTTGTTGAACCAGGGTTTATTGTAGCCGATGCGGTGTTTAATGCCTGTGGCACCGGCGATCATGGCTGAGCGGAGGCTTGTATGCGCGGATATCCACAGATCAAATCCTTTCTGTCCGATTTCCCAACCGAATCGGACTGCGGCATTGAGTGATTTTTGCGCACCACGCTTGGCAAACCCATGCACAGCCGTGATTTCCGGCTGGCCAGCGAATAGCGGTTCCAGCCCGTTGCGGACGTAGTAATGGATTTCCGCGTCAGGGAAACGGTTTTTGAGAGCTTTTAGAAGAGGCAGCGTGAGGACTGCATCTCCCAGAAATGAGGTCTGCCAGACACCGATTTTCTTGTATTCTTTCATTGCTTCACGTTATATCTCGTCTGCCAAGTTGAAGCAACGGTTGATATCCCTTGAAGATCGCCGTATTATTTTGCGAAACACATCACCAAAGCAGCCTGGAGGTTGCCATGAAATACATAATGTTCGAGGACTTTTCCGGAGCACCAATTCCTGTCATCTTCCCAAATCGTATCAATCATGCAGAAATGCGTGAGCAAATGCCCTACACCAAGGTCCTTTCTGCCGGGTATGTTTCTCATGGTCTCGGAGGATTCAGTTGTCATGGCAGTTCCAAGGCCCTTCAGGCCGAGGCATCTCCTAATGATGCACAGACAATTGCCAGCAAGCTTTCCGATGCCGAGAGCTGATCGAGTCAGGGCAGTCCCGAATCGACAACCATTCCCCTACCAATTCCGACCATTGGCCGATTTCGCAGTTGCGCCTTCGGCGCACTGGGTGCTAAATCCCTTCTATGCTTGGTAAGAGTAAGGAGAATGAATGCTGCTAGGAATTGATGTGGGAGGCACCCATACAGATGCTGTCGCCATTGAAGTGGAGAACGGGGTAAAGGTTGTTGCCTCATGCAAGGTGCCAACCAGGCATGAGGATCTGTTGTCTTCATTGGCTGAGGCCATGGAAGCCATTCTTGAGCAGGTTGACAAGGATGCGGTGACACAACTCAATCTGTCAACGACACTCTCAACCAATGCCATTGT
>JAEINO010000097.1 GCA_016342345.1 Pseudodesulfovibrio sp.
CGGTTTAGAAGCTGACCAAGAGGGCGAACAGCCCGATTGGATCAGATTCTTATGCCAGTGAGCGCAGCGGCCAAGCTGGAAAGCCGAGTTTTTTTGGTTCTTTTTTGGGGCGGCTCAGCCAAAAAAGAACTCCGCCGGAAGGGCAATTCCAAAACTAGAGCAAGAACCGCAGGTTCGACCGGCTCTCTCTTCATCTTCCTCCACTTCTCCCTCTTTCCCTCACGAACCTAACAAGCACAGACAACTTTCGATTTCACCCTCCCCCCCCCTTCCAACCTTGCCATCAAAAATCACCCCCCAGCATCAACCGCTCACTCGGTTTAGAAGCTGACCAAGAGGGCGAGCAGCCCGATTGGATCAGATTCTTATACCAGTGAGCGCAGCGGCCAAGCTGGAAAGCCGAGTTTTTTTGGTTCTTTTTTGGGGCGGCTCAGCCAAAAAAGAACTCCGCCGGAAGGGCAATTCCAAAACTAGAGCAAGAACCGCAGGTTCGACCGGCTCTCTCTTCATCTTCCTCCACTTCTCCCTCTTTCCCTCACGAACCTAACAAGCACAGACAACTTTCAACTTCACTCTCACCCCTCTTCAAACCCAACCATCAAAAACCACCCACCAGCATTAACCGCTCACTCGGTTTAGAAACTGACCAAGAGGGCAAACCGCCCGATTGGATCAGATTCTTATGCCAGTGAGCGCAGCGGCCAAGCTGGTAAAGGCCGTTTCTTTGGGCACTTTCTTTTCGGCCTCTAAAAGAAAGTGCCTCCGCCGGAAGGGCATTTCCAAACTCGGAGCGAGAACCGCAGGTTCGACCAACTCTCTCTTCATCTTCCTCCACTTCTCCCTCTAATTCTCCCTCCCCCATCCCCAACACCATCATTCATTATATAGATTAGACAACCCCCCCCAAATACCGTAGAAGAATCTTCCAAAACACCTGCGGCAAGGGGTCTTATTTGACGCCCGCCACAAAGTTCCAAACATAAAGAAAAATATGACTAAGATCGAAAATATACGCAATTTCAGCATCATCGCCCACATCGACCACGGCAAGTCGACACTGGCCGACCGAATTCTGGAAATCACCGGAATGGTCAGCGACCGCGACAAAAAAGCCCAATATCTCGACAAAATGGACCTTGAACGCGAACGCGGCATTACCATCAAGGCCCAAACCGTCCGTATCCCCTACAAGGACACCGACGGCCAGGAATACATCCTGAACCTTATCGATACACCAGGCCATGTGGACTTCAGCTATGAGGTCTCCCGGTCATTGTCGGCATGTGAAGGCGCACTGCTGGTGGTGGACGCCACTCAGGGAGTTGAGGCCCAGACCCTTGCCAACGTCTACCTGGCCATGGACAACGATCTTGAGATCATCCCGGTCCTCAACAAGATTGACCTTCCAAGTGCCGATCCCGAACTTATTGCCCGCGAAATAGAAGATGTCATCGGCCTGGACTGCTCCGACCCGATCATGGTTTCAGCCAAGTCCGGACTAAATGTCGAGCGTGTCCTTGATGCCGTCATCAACCTGCTTCCTCCGCCCAAGGGTGACCCGAACGGGCCGTTCAAGGCACTTATTTTCGATTCCTGGCACGATACATATCAAGGCGTGGTCGTCCTCTTTCGCATCATGGACGGGACCATCAAAAAATGTGACCGGATCAAGATTTTCTCTTCCGGCAAAGAATTTGAAGTCACTCGTCTAGGCGCATTCATGCCCGAGGCCAAAGACATCAAGACCATGGGACCAGGCGAGGTCGGGTTCCTGTGCGCTTCCATGAAAGATCTGGGCGATGCACCCGTTGGCGACACCATCACTATGGCCAAAAACCCCGTGACAGCACCATACCCAGGCTTCAAGCCGGTCCTGCCCATGGTTTTTTCCGGCCTGTATCCCATCGAGCCAGCCGAATACGAAAACCTCAAATCCGCGTTGGAAAAACTTCAACTCAACGATGCGGCCTTCAGCTATGAACCGGAAACATCCCAGGCACTGGGCTTCGGCTTTCGTTGCGGATTTCTGGGCCTGCTCCACATCGAGATCATTCAGGAACGACTGGAACGCGAGTTCGAGGCCAAACTGATAACCACTGCACCATCGGTCATCTACGAAGTGGAAGACATCCACGGTAAAACCATGACCATTGACAACCCGAGCAAACTGCCGGACCCGTCCAAAATCGGCTGCATCCGTGAACCGTATGTGCGCCTGGAAGTGCATGTGCCCAACGAATTCGTCGGCGCGGTTCTGGCCCTGTGCGAAGAGAAACGCGGCATCCAGAAGGACATGGCCTACATCACGCAAAAACGCGTTGTCATAACCTACGAAATCCCCTTTGCCGAAGTCATGTACGACTTCTTCGACAAACTGAAGTCGTCCACCAAGGGATATGCCAGCCTTGATTACGAAATCATCGACTACCGCGAAGCCGATCTTGTTCGCCTTGACATCCTGATCAACGGTGATCCGGTGGATGCCTTTTCCTGTGTTGTACACCGCGAAAATTCCGCCCGCATTGGCCGTTCGCTGGCCCTCAAGCTCAAGCGATCCATCCCGCGCCAGATGTTCGAAGTCATCATCCAGGCCGCTATCGGGAGCAAGATCGTTGCCAAGGAACGCAATGCGCCATTTCGAAAGGATGTCACAGCAAAATGCTACGGTGGTGACATTTCCCGCAAGCGCAAGTTGCTGGAAAAGCAGAAAGAAGGTAAGAAGCGCATGCGCCGCATGGGTAATGTGGAAATCCCACAGGAAGCATTCCTTTCTGTGCTGAAAGCTGACGAAGAATAAATTCAAACCATATACATGATGAAAAAAATACTGCACGCCCTGAAAAGCTTCTTCATATTTCTGTTCATACTCGCCGTCTGCCTGGAAATCGGAAGTTGTATCTATATCAGATTCTTCAACACCAGCATTCCCTTGCCGACCTACAGCATGGTCAATGCGGAAAGCTCCTTCTGGGTGGATATAGACCCGTATTTCGGGGTCTGGCATGACGCCAATTCCACGTACATGCACAACAAGCAATGCGCCACGGTTTACTATACCGCTAATTCACATGGCATGCGTGCTCCCGAACGGGATTTCAAATCAGACAAACCGCGCATAGCCGTACTCGGCGATTCGTTCGTGGAAGGCTACATCATCGAGGACGGCCACCGGCTGACCGACCTGATGGAAAAAGCGTATGGCATGGAATTCCTCAACTACGGAACATCCGGCGGATTCGGCACGCTTCAGGAATGGTTGCAATACAAACATCTGGTCAAGAAATTCGATCACGATGCGATCATGATTGGCATTCTGCCCAGCAACGACTTTGGCGACAACCTGAACCATCCGCAAAACGACCGCTACAGGCGGCCCTATCTTGCCGGCAAATATCCTGATTACCAGGTCCTCTACAATCAGAATGAAATGCCCATCAGAAACAGGACCAACCTTCTGACGAGCTTTGATCACACTCTGCGCGAATGGAGCTACACTTACAGGATCGCCCGCTATCTCGATTCATTCGATATAAAGAACTGGGATTTCCGGGCTCGCTGGCACAGCAAATCCCAACGCGCAGAAAACGTTATCTCCATGTACTATGACTTCACGGAGAACCACTGGAATTCCATGCGCTACAGCCTGGAAAGAATCGTTGACGAGGCTGATGGCAAGCCCATATTCCTGTTCGTCATCCCCCGGTACACGGACTTTCTCAGATACAAGGGAACGCCTCCGCCGCTCTCATTGAAAATAGAGGCCCTTGCCAAGCAGTACGGCCTCGGCTATCTGGACCTCCTGCCGGAAATGAACAAACGGACCACGACCCCGGAAGATTACTATCTCCTGTGTGACCCGCACTGGAACAATTACGGCAATGAAGTCGCATTCGAGATTCTGAATCCGCATGTCGAAAAAATGATCGAGACCATCAAGAAAAACAGGACAGCTGACAAATCATGACCAACACTTCAATGAAATCCTTTCGCGACACCCTCGAAGCCATCGTTGTCGCCCTGCTCCTCGCATTCGTCATCCGCGCCTTTGTGGTGCAGGCCTTCAAAATCCCGTCCGGGTCCATGCTCGATACGCTCCAGATCGGCGACCACCTGCTGGTCAGCAAATTCGCCTATGACGTACGCCTGCCGTCCACCATTTTTCTGGATACCACGGACGGAAAAGTCCTTGCCCAAACCGGCAACCCGGAACGTGGTGATATCATCGTGTTCAAATTTCCTGAAGACGAGAAAAAAGACTTCATCAAGCGTGTCATAGGTCTGCCCGGAGAGACCATTGAACTCAGGGACAAGGTCGTATACATCAATGGCACAGCCATTGACGAACCCTATACCATCCACAGCAAGTACACCACCAAGCCAATCCGCGACAACTACGGCCCATTCACGGTTCCCGATGGCCAGTTCTTTGTCATGGGAGACAACCGCGAAGGCTCCTACGACTCGCGCTGGTGGGGACCGGTCAAACGGGAAAAGATCGTGGGCAAGGCACTCGTCATTTACTGGTCCTGGGCCTCGATAACCGATGTCCGATTCAATCGCATAGGGACCCTCTTCCACTAGGCCTGAATTCACATAGACAAAGCCGTTCTGATCCATTGGATCAGGACGGCTTTTTTCTAGCATGTAAAAAGTATCCTCGACTGTTCCACTTCAGCGGAACTTCCGGTTCATGCAACCACCAATATCAAAATGGACACACAAGAAATAAGAAATGTACGCCCCATGAGCACACGATTCTATCTCCGCAGCCTCCAGCCATTTGCATAAACAACGAGGGTGTTATCCCGAATCCGCCCTATGAGGGTAATATTGTTGTTCTCGGCAAATTCAATGCCGGAACTGGTGGCAGCCGCGAATCCGCACAGAATGGGGATATTGGCCGTTGCCGCCTTGGTGGCCAGTTCAAGAGCCAGTCGAGACGAAAGCATGGCTATGGCCACATTGGCAAGGGAGCCTTCCATAAGCGCACGCCCAACAGCCTTGTCAAAGGCATTGTGCCTTCCCACATCCTCACCAAAGGATACCAATTCTCCCTCAGCGGAAATCAGGGCTGCGGCATGGGTTGCCCCAGTGTTCTTGAACAGCCTTTGACGTTTCTCAAAGAGCTTCTTGAATTCGAATATCTGCTGCGGTTCAAGCCGCATTGGACGAGGGAATGGGTATATCCTGCGAATGATCTTGGGTGACTTGAGCACTACATCCACAAGTGAATGGTTCCTGGCTTGATAGGACATGCTCAGAATATCTTTCGGTTTGCAAATCATGGACTGCGAAAAGAGATGACCTGCAATCAGGTTCAGATCATCGCCCGGAGTCCGTGCGAACACCATTTCCGAATGGTCCTGAATACGAACCCGTACACTCTCCTCCACTGCAATGAGATCATGACCAAAATGCAATTTCCCATCGGCATATCGTTGCAAGGTTCTGGGAGAAACAAGATCCGGAGGGGAACCTAGTCTCTCTGGAGAATCCTGTCTGCGTTCGGCTTCACCCGAGCCGAACGCATGCAAAGGTTTCGTGAGCATACCGCCTTCTCCCTTTTTAATCCAAAGAATTCCAGATCGTTGGAGTTATAGGACGGAGCTTGTTGTTGTGCGCATATATATCAAGATGAATAAGACCAATTTGGGCAACATCCAATTGGGGAATAACGTCGCACTCTCTCATGTCAATACTCAGACAATACGTGCCGCATTTGTGGCAGACGTCAATGCGCTCGTGCTTCACGTCATCCACGTAGAATATTTCGCGGGACTCGTTTTCATCATTGCCACATGCCGCACACGCATTGCGCTTGAAGCGCCAATCATGCCCACACAGAGAACAATGAAGGAATTTCTTGCCTCCACCACTCACCAGATTGTCGAGATCAGTGACTTCCACGGGAGACAACTGTGAAATGGAAGGGGATGATCCACAAACAGGACAGTTGCCTTGTTCCCATGAGTGCAATGAAAGGGACTTGCCCAGAAGTTCGGCTATAGCAGAAAAGACAGGGGTGCAAACATTCTCTGAAATATACAGCAGAGCGTGGTCCGGTGATATGCCAAGCTGCTTGGAGGTGTTCTCAAAGTGTTTCCAATTACCGTCAATCCGAGCCTGGGCAAGTCCCAGAACATTGTCGGGATCGGCCAGATACTCATGCAAAATGTCTTGGGTCTTCTTGTCCAGTTTGAGAGATTCGGCCAGTATCGGAAACATCTTGTCCGCGATTTCAACGAACTCCTTGGTCCACACGGACATATCTTCTCCGGCGAGAAGAGGGACTTCCGCTGAAATCTTCGAGGCCACGACTTCAGGAAGCACAAGCGGTTCCTTGACCAGAGCTTCGCACAAGCTCGCTTTCAGCAAAAAGAGAGGACCAAACCTGTCAGCAAGTTCACCATATGCGGGAATACGCTTTTTGATATTCTCAAGTGTCGCTTCAACAGCTTTCCGAGCAGGTGCCGATTTCATGATGAACTCCATTTTCTTCTCCCGGGACCGAGTCGCCCCGTCTTTGTAGGCGACCCGGTCCTCTTTTGGAGAGGTAGTTTTACTGCTTCTAGGCCTTGACCATGGCCTTGATCGGTCTGGTCAAGGTGGCAAGGAACTCCTGCTTTGTCATCGGGCCGACTGAGGCATCCGCAACGGAATACTTATGATAGTTTTCCGGGTCGTCTATCAGCAGGTAGATGACATTCACATCATCAGGATCGGCAAGGCGGGCCTTGGGCCAATCCTTCTTCACCGTAGCCAACCGTTTCTCTGCCATCTTGAGCATGTCGGCACGTTCGCCGAATTGCATGGCACCAGTCGGACAAACCTTGACACAGGCTGGCAACATGCCCTTGTGAATACGATCATTGCACATGGTGCATTTGGACAGAAGCCCGGTCTTTTCGTCACGTCTTGGAATGTCGTAGGGACACGAGTCACGGATGTCCTTGAACTCACTCTTGCTAAAGGCCTTGGTCTTGTCCGTGAACAACACGGCTCCGGTCTTCTCATCCTTAAGGATTGCTCCTTCATGATACATGTCACCGGTATCCTTGCACGGAGGCATGTCACAATGGCGGCACTGATCAGGGAAGAAGTTCCAACGAACCAAGCCATTATCGAGATGCTCGTTAAAACGAACAAGTTTATAGTTGTTAGGATTCAAATCCTGCGGATTCTGATGGCTTCCCCACTTGTACTGAGTGGTCTTGTTTGCGGGAAGCTCATGCCATTCCTTACAGGCAATCTGGCAACCGCGGCACGCAGTGCAGCGGGATGTATCTATCAAAAACGTCTTAGGCATGACGGTCTCCTTGTTGCCTCTGGGCGACCTGGGTCACCCGGAGTTCTCGTTAGGTTGCGAGCTCGGTGAGCTTGTCGGCCTTACGAATGTTCACACAGCAGGCTTTGAACTCCGGAATAGTCGTGTTCGGATCGCCAACCCAAGGCGTAAGCCTGTTGGTGGCGTCACCGGAACCCGGAGTTGTCCAACCGAAGCAGAACGGCATACCTATTTCGTGAATGATTC
>JAEINO010000098.1 GCA_016342345.1 Pseudodesulfovibrio sp.
GCGTATGCAATGTATCCCTCGCTGCCAGCCGTTGCCAGCGGTTCAAGGGATGCCGCAGTCATGAGCGAGACAACGGCCACCGGGCCGGTTGCCAGTTGACGGCTGGAACCGAACAGGGCCGCAATCATGGGCGGGAGAAATGATGCATACAAGCCATAGTAGGCGGGCATGCCGGCCAACTGGGCGTAGGCCATGGATTGAGGAATAAGCACAAGGGCCACTGTCAGCCCGGATATGGCGTCCGCTCGGAGCGACGCCATATCGTATCCTTTGAACCAGTCAATGAAAGGGAAAATTTTCGTGAGCATTGAGCCTCTTCCTCTAATGAGCTTGTAGCATCCTGCGGCTCGATTTCAACAGTTCGTTGAACAGCGCGCCAGCATCATACAGATTGTCATTTTTGAACCGTACCACACCATCCACCATTGTAAATAAAATGAGTGCCGACTTCCTTGGATGAACATCAGAAGCTATCGAACCATCCTCTTGCCCCGTCAGAATGGCTTTTTCGAAAAAGTCCACTAGACAGTTGTAGATAGCTTCAAGATTCTTTCGGAACTCGGGATTGGATTCGGAGAACTTGTAGAGAAAATGCCGGTGCAGGAGTTGGAATTGATTTTCCATCAATCCGGCAAGATATAGATAGAAGGAAACAACTTCTTCTATCATCTCAATTCCCGAAACGAACGACCTGCTTTCAAGAAAACGTCCGAATTGATCGACGATGTCGTCGCGGGTCTTTTCGAGAATGACCAGCAGCAGACGTTCCTTGCTTTTGTAGTGATAGAAAATGGTGCCTTCCGCAGCCCCGGTCAGTCGTGACAGCTCCTGCGTGGAGGTGTCCGCAAACCCCTTGGTTGCGAACAACACCGTAGCGACTTTGAGTATGGCTTCCTTTTTCTTCACAGTGGTCTCCATCGTCCGTTCTTAAAAGCCGAGCGATCACTCAGTTATGTGTTTCTAGGCTCTAATAAGCTACAATGTCAAAGAAAGTGGCGAAACTGAGTGTGCGCTCAGTTTTTCTATGGATCAATGCAGAATTATTGAAAATGTTTGGATTGATCAATCGTGGGGGCATAAGTTTTTTGCAAAAAAATAGGGTGTCCTTCGGCTTTTTTCGAAATTCCTTCCTGTTTTTGTGCTTTTCCGCAACAGTTTGATCAATAGCTGCACTCGGAGTTGAGTGTGGAAGAGGTGAAGTGCGGAACAAGCGAAACTAGGGCTTTGGAATTCTCTGAAAAAAAATCTTTTCCCGAACATGATAAAAGTGTTTTTCGTCAGGGAACTCCGCCGGAACAACAATGCGTGTGTTGACAGGTGGCCTTGTCTGCTTTAATTTTTCCGATTTCCTGCCAACACGGCAAGATCGGCAAGCTAGGGAAGCACTGCATAATTGCCCTCTGGCTTCGTTGCTGCAAAAAAAATCAAACCCTAGCGTGCAGGAAGCACGCGTCAGCCTTGACTTTCTTGCGCGCCTTGCCAGCGAACAATTCTACAGCACTTCCTGAAGATTGAATTAATCAGCGTTTCCCTAGGTTCTCGAAATAAAATTGCCATTCGAGGAAGCATATATGCTTTGTGCCATTCCGATAGAAACAAAGATCCGAGAGTTTGATGGAGTCTTGTATCTCGCGTTTCATCTAGCCAAGAAAGGCTTGGTTTCCCTTATTGGCGAGAGGCTGGTCGGCAGGATTGTTCACGACTCAAACAAACTTGTCCTGTATTTTGACAACGACCATATTATTGGCGACAACACATCGATCCTTGAATCGGGCGATAGTGGACATGTTTTTGAGTCGTCCAACAGGGACGACTCTGTCTTGGCAGCCTGTCCAAAAAAACGCATCTGGATATGAGGTCACAGGTGCTGGGTGTTGGCTGTGGCGACTCGAAAACAAACTCGTTGTTCTTTCAAATCATGGTTGATAGGTTGCCGGGTGAGAATCGCATGAAGCAGGGGTGGCTGGAGTGTGTCTGGCTGCACCACTTGATATTGTCGTTTAATACGAGTGCTGTGGAGGCAGAATGGAAAGTGAATCGTCTCGACTTGTCAATATGGTTTTTTGTTTTGATTCCCATAATGACATGGACATGGGAGCCCCCGTTGTATGGGGAAGTGCCCGGACTGCTGGTGTAAATACCATATTCATTCGGGGAAGCCGGAATCTGAGGGGTGATGATTTTCGATTGAAATTTTTGAAAGAGACCACCGGTGTCACTTATTTGAACGCAGAACATCCCAATCCTTTGTTTAAAATCAAGTTGTTACGCAAAATTTATCAGAAATTTTCTGGTGTGGACAGCAATTTCATTCACCGAATGGATACCGATCATTTTGATTTCGGCAAGCTTCCGCTTGTGGATGGTCCGACGGTCTTTGTCCTGTTCTATCTGTGTACGCCGGAAAATAAGCAATTGGAATATACGTTTGTTTACGCCGCGCATCATTATGCCCGTTCCCAAGGGTATGGTGTTGTTCTTCTGCCGCATGGCGGGGCCACGGTAAAGGGCGTGTATTTAAAGGAGGACTGCGTTGAGACAGATCTTCCGGATGCTGCACTCATGAATACAGTGGAAAATGGTGTTACCTTCCGGGTGCCGCCCTCCATCACCCACCTTGCCGGTTTTCCTCGTTACTCTCTCGAATGGTCCAAGCAATTGAATGCCATTTTGCCTCGTCGCTCCATGCCTGATCCCAAGGGAAGATTTGTCGTTACCTTCATGCTTTCCAAGCCGTCTCATGATGGAAGTACGCAAGATCAAATCCTGGATGCAATTCTCCAAGCAGTGTCCATCCCCGGTGTCTTTGTGATGGTTAAGGCCCATACCGGGAATATGAACATTTCCTTTTTGAGACGGTTTTTGCGAAAGCACGGCAAGGGTATTGATAATATTCATGTGGTCAACAAGGACATTCAAAGTCGCCAACTCATAGAAAATTCAGGCGTAGTGCTTTGGACAGTGTCCACGGTTGCCTTGGATGCGGTCCTCCTTGAAACGCCACTGTTGCGTTTGTCATTCATGGCAAAACTAGAGCAGGACTATGCACCGGTCCCGCTGAAAAGTGTTGAGGTCCCCACTATAGAGGCCTTCACGGAAAGATTGACTGAACTTGCCGCCATGAGCAAGCCCATGACATATAGCCCTGAAGAGCGTCAGGTAATTCTTGACCACTGCTGTTACAAGGGGTGGGATACCGGACAGATTTCACGTATTGTGGAGATGATTTCTCAGTATGCGAAGTAGGTGGTTTCCAAAAGGGTCGTACTGTCGTAGATTTATGGAATATTAAGATATTTAAGGAGATATATGTCTATTTTACTTGCTACCACGTCTTCGTTCGGTACGGCATGCCCGGAGGTAGTGCAGATAGTCAAGGATGCCGGATACGCTCTTGAAACCAATCCCTACGGTCGCAAGTTGACTGAAGGGGAACTCCTTGAGTTGCTGCAAAAGCACCAACCTGTAGGCCTGTTGGCCGGGACGGAACCTGTCACTGCAAATGTATTGAAACAGGCTTCCGCTTACCTGAAGGCTGTGGCCCGTGTTGGCGTGGGCTGGGACAACGTTGCTCATGAGACTGCGGCAGAGTTGCATATTCCGGTATCGCGAACTGAAGGCATTCTGGATCAGCCAGTGGCAGAGCTTGCCCTGGGCATGATGCTGAACGCCTTGCGGCATGTCTCGCGGCATGATCGCAACATTCGGGCCGGGGTCTGGAAAAAGGAAATGGGGAACCTGCTGGCGGCGCAGACAGTCGGTGTTGTCGGTTGTGGTGCCATCGGAAGGAAAGTTGCCGAGTTGTGTCGAGCCTTTGGTGCGCGGGTAATCTGTTCCGATGTCTGTACGGTCAATAATTCCGATGTTGAGCAGTTGAAATTGAATGAGCTTATGGCCGAGGCCGATATAATTACGGTTCATGCCAGCGGGAGTGAGTGTCTGATTGGGGCTGACCAATTGGCTCTTTGCAAACCAAAAGCAATTTTTGTCAATACCGCACGAGGTGGCATGATCGACGAAGCAGCCCTTGCTCAGGCGTTGGCTGACGGAAAAGCCGGGTATGCGTGCATGGATGTCTTTGAGAATGAGCCTTACTCCGGTCCTTTGGCAGGATTGGATAACACCATTCTCACGGCCCATATAGGCTCATATTCCGCGGAATCACGGATAGCCATGGAAATGAAGGCCGTGGAAAATATTCTGAAGGATTTGGCATGAGTCAGTACCAGGCATTTGTTTTCGATTTTGATGGCGTGTTGGCCGATTCGGTCGAGATCAAGACCGAAGCGTTTCGGCAGATGTATTTGCCCCATGGTGAAGAGATTGCAGATCGGGTGGTCCTGCATCATCGTGAAAATGGCGGTATGCCTCGGTTGCAGAAGTTTGTCCATTATCAGAAAGAGTTTCTCGGCAAACCCGCGAGCGATGAAGAACTTGTTGACTTGTGTCGGGCCTTTTCCGATTTGGTTGTCAAGAATATTGTGGCTGCAGACGAGATTCCCGGCGTTTCCGACTTCCTTGGGAATTGGCATGGTGTGTTGCCGATGTTCATTGATTCGGCTACGCCGGACAGTGAGTTGAAGCAGATTGTCGAGCAGCGTGGGCTGAACGGATATTTCGAGGGAGTGTTCGGATCGGATAGAACCAAAAAGGAAAACCTTGTCGCAATCCTTGACCAGAATGGCTTTATACCTGAAAGAGTTCTTTTCTTTGGTGATGCGTTAAGTGACTATGCAGCCGCTCTATCTTGCGGTACTGACTTCATGGGTATAGTGCCGGGTGCCGAGGCCATATTGATACGACAGCATCCTGATGTGAATTGGTGTAGAAATTTTACGGAATTGACCTTGTCTCAGGTGGAGAGAACATGAATGACAGTTCGCTGAAAAAGAAGATTCGTGGCGGGAAACTCGTCCTTGGAAGCTGGATAACGCTGGGCCATACGGCTATTGCCGAGATTATGGCGCATTCCGGTCTTGATTTCGTGACTGTTGACCTTGAGCATAGCACCATAAGCATCAATCAGGCCGGGGAACTCATTCGGGCTATTGATCTGGCCGGGAGTGCTCCGCTTGTCCGACTTTCCAGCAATGACCCGGTGCTCATCAAGCGCGTCATGGATGCAGGTGCTCATGGAATAATCGTGCCCATGGTCAATAGTGCCGATGATGCGCGAGCTGCTGCGCAGGCCATGCATTACCCGCCTCGGGGGGAGCGTGGTGTGGGCCTTGCCCGGGCGCAGGGGTATGGCACATCTTTTCAGGATTACAGGAAATTCCTGGATGCCGAGTCTGTATTGATTGTTCAGATAGAACACAAGGATGGCGTGGAAAATCTTGAGGAAATTCTGGCCGTTGAAGACGTTGATGGAATCATTGTCGGACCGTATGATCTCTCGGCCTCTTTGCATATTCCCGGTGAATTCGACAATCCATTGATGAAAGAGTACTTGGGACGCATTGAAAGCATTTGCAAGGAGAAGGGCGGCGTACTCGGCACTCACGTGGTGGAACCCGATGAGGATCTGGCCCGTAAATCCATTGAGCGCGGCTATCGTTTTCTGGCATACACGTTGGATATTCGTGTGCTGGAAACCTGCCTGCGCTAGGGAATTGCTTCATGCAGGGTCTGTCTGGAAGGACAATAAAGATGAATATTATTGCAATAATTCCTGCTCGTATGGGCTCTTCCCGTTTTCCCGGAAAACCTCTGGCTGACCTCAACGGCATGCCCATGGTGGGTCATGTTCTTGTTCGGACCAAGCGTTCCGAGACATTGAGCGAGACTTACGTCGCAACCTGTGATCAGGAAATTTTTGATTATGTGGAGTCTGTTGGCGGCAAAGCCGTCATGACCGCAGATACCCATGAGCGGTGTACTGACCGGGCTGCCGAGGCCATGTTGAAGATCGAGGAAGCGACCGGCGAGAAAGTTGATATCGTTGTCATTATCCAGGGTGACGAGCCTTTGGTGACCCCCAAGATGATCGACCAGGCAGTGACACCCATGCTGGAAAATCCAGAGCATCAGGTTCTCAATCTGATGTCGGTAATGGGTAGCCAAAAGGAATTTGAAGATCCCAACGAGGTCAAGGTCGTGGCTGCACCCAATGGGGATGCCCTTTATTTTTCGCGTGAACCCATTCCCTCCCGTTCCAAGTGGGACGGTGAGATTCCCATGATGAAGCAGGTGTGCATCATGCCTTTCAGACGGGATTATCTGTTGAAATTCAATGAGATGCCGGAGATGCCCCTTGAGCGCATCGAGTCCGTGGATATGCTTCGCATCCTTGAACATGGTGGGCGGGTACACATGGAGCTTACGGAAGAAGTGTCGTTCAGTGTGGACACTCCTGCCGACCTGGAACATGTGAAAAAAGTTATGCAATCCGATAATCTGGTGAAAGAATATCTGGATGCCTGAAATAAAGAGTGAAGTTGACAGGATTCGTCCCAAGGACCTGCATGACAAGGCTGTGGCCTTGCGAAAGGCGTGCGGTGAACGGTTCTTTGGGGATTACCATGAAAGGTTTGTTGATACGCGATGTCCTGCCTGTGGCAAGGATGGGGAAACGGTATTTTTCAAGTACGGATTTACCCATAAGAAATGTGCGGCATGTGCGACTCTGTATTGCTCACCTCGGCCAACTGAGGAGATGCTCATAGAGTATTATTCCACCTCAAAGGCTACCTGTTTTTGGACCGATCTGCTTGTCAGCACAGGCTGTGAACGAAAAGTGTTGCAATATGGTCCGAGGGCGGAACAGCTTGTCGAAATTTTGAAGCAGGATACTGATTTTAATCCTGCACGAGCTGTCGATTTGGGTGCAGGGTCTGGGGCCTTTGCCTTGGCTCTTTCCAGAACTGGTTTTTTTGACAAAGTCATGGCTGTGGATTTTTCCGACAAATGCTGTGACGCATGTGAAAAGATTGGCCTGGAGACGCGGCATGGGTCGGTTGATGTCTTGTCCGATGTACAGGTCAACTTTATCTCCATGAACGATATGGTTGAGCATTTATTTGACCCGATGCAGTTTCTGTCACAGTGCTATGACGTCTTGGACCCTAATGGGTATATTTCCATTGCCTGTCCTAATGGGGAAGGGTTTGATTTTCAGGTTATGCAGGAAAAGACGGTTAATATTACGCCGCCCGAGCACTTGAATTATTTCAACTCAGATTCCCTGGCACTTTTGCTTGAATCCGTTGGTTTTGAGATGGTATCCATTTGTACGCCGGGTATTCTTGATGTGCAGATTGTGGCCCGAGCTTTTCGCGATGGACTAATTGATCTTAAGGATAATCTTTGGCTTAGAGAGAGAATTATTCAAGATGATGCAGAGTTCTTGGCGCCATTCCAGAAGTTTCTTCAACAAAACAAGTGGTCTTCACACATGGTTGCCATAGCCAAAAAAAGTCAGTGATATTTTTATAAGGGGCTGTACCAGATAACTAGCCCATATGTTTTTTAACCCACTGTTTCAGCTGTTTAAACTGGCTTTGTGGATT
>JAEINO010000014.1 GCA_016342345.1 Pseudodesulfovibrio sp.
AAGGCGGCGACGGCAATGACACCATGTATGGTGGACTTTTATCAAGTAGTATGGACGGCGGTGATGGTGATGATGTCATGTATTCCAGTTTTGATCCCAGCAAAATGAATGGTGGAGACGGTAATGATGAAATGCATGGTAATGTCCTTTCTGACAATATGAATGGTGGCGATGGCAACGACACCATGGATGGCGGTTTGGGGGCGGATGCGCTACATGGCGGTGATGGCAACGACTCCATGGATGGTGGATGGGGGGACGATTTCATCTACGGAGATGCAGGAAACGATACCATGAACGGTGGGCTTGGCGATGACAGACTGGATGCTGGGAAAGGTGACGATGTCCTGACTGGCGGAGATGGAGCAGACACGTTTGTTTTTTCAAGTATGAGTTTTGGAGATAAGGTCATAACTGATTTTGAACCTGGAAAAGATGTGTTGTCATTTTCGGGTTATGAGGCGAATCAAATTTCAGTCATATCGAATGAGGGCGGTACCATTATTCGATTCGGTGCAACCGAGGTGATTCTTCAGGGGGTGGAGTTGAGCACGGAAGAGGTACTGGCTCATTCAAATTTCAGCTCAGGAAGCACTGCATAATTGTCCTCTGGCTTCGTTGCTGCAAAAAAATCAAACCCTAGCGTGCAGGAAGCACGTGTCAGTCTTGATTTTTTTGCGCGCCTTGCCAGCGAACAATTCTACAGCACTTCCTGAAGATTGAATTAATCAGCGTTTCCCTAAGCGCAATGTGCTGGTTTTTTTTAAGAAGTCTTTCAGTCTATCGTCCATGAATAATTTTTATCTGGTCAAAGTTATTCATTGGATAATTACAGTTTTCATATTGGTCAGTATTTGTTGTCTGCCGGGAGACCTCCAAAAGAGCCGAAAACTCGCATAGCGCCGGGCCCTAAAAAGGGGAGACCTCCAAAAGTCCATACACCTAACATTCAGGCTGGACTAGTTTTTTGGGGGAGGGCAGGTCTCTGTAAGAATTCGAATTGCAAGAATTATGGGCCATAAACCAAAGCCAAAGTGTCCTGTGGCAAGAGTGCCGCTGGAGAAAAGCGGATGAAGGACAGCTATAGTGTTTTCGATGGCGCTTGGGCCAAGAAAAGTGGGAGTCTGATCTGAAAACAAACGGGCCTGAGCTTTTCCTCAGCCCGTTTGTTTTGGTCGTATGTTTCTTAGTGGTTAGAAAATTTTTTCGGGGGTGCCGGGATTGTCGGATTCGAAGCCGGCCAACTTTCGGACCTCTTCCACTGTCAGGCTTACACCCTGTAAAGTGACGGTGGCATCGCCGAAATTAATGATGGTGCTGCCATCGTCGTCGGTGGTCACGGTCAGTTCGCTTTCTCCGTCGATTCCTTGGAATTCAAAGGTGTCGTTGTTCGGATCGAAATCGGTAATGACGTCGTCACCGGAGGCACGGTTGAAGACGAAAACGTCGTTTCCGCCTGCGCCGGACATGGTGTCATCGCCCCGACCGCCATCGATGCGGTCGTTGTCGTACCAACTGCCGTCACCGCCCTGGATTACATCGTTACCGTCGCCTCCTATGAGGGTGTCGTTGCCGTGACCGCCGATCATGGAGTCGTCACCGTCGCCGCCTTCCATGTAGTCGTTGTCGTTGCCACCGTCCATGGTGTCGTTGCCATCGCCACCATACATAAAGTCTTGGGTGTAGCCTTGTGATTGCATTTGGTCGTCGCCATCGCTGCCGTCCATCACGACGCCATTTTCATCGCCATAATAAAGAGTATCGTTCCCATCAGTTCCGGAAATGGAATCCATGCCCCCGACAATGCCGTTGAGTTCGTCCTCATTCATTTCATGGTCGTTTTTTTTCTTGCTCATGGTGTCCTCCTATTATTTTGAGTAAGCGTGTGTTTAATTAGATGCATGATGTAGAGAAAAGTTTCATTGTCTATAGGGAAAAAACGTATAGTCGACAGATTTGCGATTGTTTTTGCAATTTGTGTATTGAATACTATGAAATTCTAGGGAGAAATACAAAGACAGTTTTTTTAGGCCCCTGAGGACAGAGGTAATGGGATGGACCCGCCCCCTTGATAAGCTCTTTGGCTTTTCATCGGGGTCACTTTAGCTACCATCAAACTTGTTCATGACGTGCAAGCATAGACGTAGGCAAGCGACGGGAGTGTTCACTTCATTGTATCAAGACGGTAGCGTTTTTGGGTACATCCCATTACGTCTACTCACGACTAAAACAGAAAGTCGTCACCCAAACTGGCTTAAGCCTTTTCTGCGTCGTATGATGAAGCATATCCAAGTGATACTTCAGTAATAAGAAGGAGGTAAAACGCATTTCAGGCGCGTTCATTCGTTTTGACGATAGTCCAAACTGATGAACGCATAAACTGGCACTAATATTTCGAAACATCGAGCATTTCTTTGCCGTTTATTTCCAAACGGCAGACTTTCACATCCAAACGCCAGTTGAAACGCAGCATCCATCATCGTGCAAACTGCAGATACCTATAAATCTGTCGTTGTCGAAATTTTCCCATTGTCACCGAACTATGCGCAGGACAAATGAGCTTGTGTCGTGATTTTCTTTATTGAGTGAATTTTCAGAATATTTTCTTCTGTGGTAATCATGGCATGTATTTGTTTCGTGAATGGTTGTTGTGTGGTGCATCTTTGCGCCATGGGTAGGTCTTTTCTCGGCTAAGTGAGAAGGTGTAAGTTGCTGAAAAAATAGAAAAAGGGTTGCAGCTATTAGCTACAACCCTTGTTTCATTCTGGTGCCGAAGAGAAGACTCGGAACTCTTCAGACTTCGACGTTGTGGCAATAGTTTGATTTTATTTAAGTATTTCTTTTTGGCGTGTTCTTCCTGTTTGATGAGTGACCTAGCATTTTGACCCGGCTTCAGCAAGCGGACGGCGGTCAGTTCATGAAGGTTTTTATGAAGTGGATATGGTTATGTTTACCGGGGGCGACCATAGAATCGAACTTACGACCTTTTGAATGGCATTCTTGTGGATGGCATACGCAACAATTCATGCAAGAATCCAATAACAATGGACTTTGTCACTGTCTTGCTTCTTCGTATTCTGATGGTTTGAGCGTGCAAAAATCGCATTTTACTGCTGATTATGCATGGCGTCGTGGAAAAAGCGGACACATGGCGGATATGAAAAGACACAGGAAAGCTTTACCGGCAGTACAAGAACGTGAACAACATAAGGCCACCATGTTCAGCCATGGTGACCTTCCATTGTTGTAGTTACTGTCCTTTAGAACTTTTCAAAGCCATCGTTGCCCATATCCATATCAAAGCTGTTCCCTGCGGGGAGTGGCTTAGTTGTACGTGCCGCGATAGCCACTGGTTGGCTACCGACGATCTTGGGACTCTTACAGGCCGCTGCATTTTTACTTAAATTGAAAAACGACATCGTCTGCTGGAGCATTTCTGCTTGACTGGCAAGCTCCTCAGCGGTGGAGGCCATCTCCTCGGAGGCTGACGCATTCGTCTGCACTACCGTATCCAGCTGTTGGATAGCCGCGTTGATCTGAGTCGCTCCTATATTCTGCTCTTCACTGGCCGCTGCGATTTCCTGTACAAGTTCAGCTGTCTTTTTGATGCTCGGCACCAGGGCTTCGAGCATCTGGCCGGCCTCGTCCGATACGTCGACTGTTTGAGTGGAGAGCTCGCTGATTTCAGCCGCGGCAACTCCAGATCGCTCAGCGAGCTTTCTAACTTCGGCCGCAACAACAGCGAACCCCTTACCATGTTCACCAGCACGGGCTGCCTCAATAGCTGCATTAAGAGCCAACAGATTGGTCTGCCGTGCGATATCTTCAATAATTGATATCTTTTCGGCAATCGAGCGCATGGATTCCAGAGCACCAGAGACAGCTACGCCACTCTTTTCGGCATCAACAGCGGCCTGGCTTGCCATTTTTTCTGTAGTCCTGGCGTTCTCGGTATTCTGCTGAATATTGGCAGCCATCTGCTCCACGGAAGAGGAGACTTCTTCAATTGATGCTGCTTGCTCTGTTGTCCCTTGCGACAAGCTTTCTGCAGTGGCAGAAAGCTCCTGACCACCTGAGGACACGTTGTCTGATGCAGACTGAACGTCCCTAACAATGCCGGACAGGTTATCTACCATGGATTCCATGGCTGCCGCTAGTTCTCCGACCTCATCAAGCTGACACACTTCCAAGTCTGCTGCCAGATTGCCGTTTGCGACCTCCTTCGAAAACTCCACGCCACAATTCAATGGTTTCGTGATGGAATTGGCTGCCAAGATCGCAACAACCGCAATAAGGCCGACAAGAATCAAGGCAAGAATGGCAACGGATATCTCTAGGTTTACGATGGGCACCATAACTTCAGCCTCATCAATCTCAGCCAGCAACGCCCAGGTCGTACCGAAAACATTCACTGGAGTATATGCTGACAGCACAGGGTTACCATTGTAATCAGTGACTATCTTGGCATCAGTATTGCCAGACAGGGCTTCCTGTGCCGCTTCGGTATCAACACCATTATTATTCACATCACCTGCAAACGATGCTTTAACAGAATGCCCTTGGGGATCAAGGAATGAATCAGAACGCATGAGCTTGTCGGATCCGATCAAATAAGTCTCACCAGTTTCACCCATACCGTCTCGCTGTTGCATGATGCTGTTGATGGATTCCAATGAGACTTGAAGAGCAATGACCAGCTCGACTTTGCCACCATGAACGAGTGGCTGTGCGATAAACGCAGCCGGATCGCCGTTACTTGGCGCATAGGGCTTGAAGTCAGCAAAACCAAATTGCTGTGTCTTGATGACGTTGCGGGTCAGTTCTCCAAGGTTGGAACTTGCGTATTTCCCATCCACAAAGTTTGTTTGATAATCCGACTCCTTAGCGGCAGAGTAGAAACAATAGCCGTCAGGATTCATTAGGAAAAAGTCATAGTATCCATACATTTCCTGATACTTATTAAAGAAGTATTTACCGTTTTCATCCTTGGGGCTGAACGCTTCAGCCACATCAATTTCAGCCAGAATCGCCCAGGTGGTATCACCGACCTTGACCGGGGCATAAGATGAAAGCACTGGATTATTGTTATAATCCATGATCACTTCCGTCGCCGTTTTGCCGGCCAAAGCATTGCGGGTGGCCTCCGTCTCAGCTCTACCCTTGACCGGGTCAGCGAAAGACGCAGCGATGGTGTGATGTTTCGGGTCGAGGAAAGAATCAGACCGCATGAGCATGTCCTGACCTACCAGATATGTTTCTCCGGTTTCTCCTTGGCCAGTTCTGTCGGTCATGATCGAGTTGATGGTGTCATTAGAAATCTGCAACGCAACAACGCCGATAACCCTGCCACTTGACATGATAGGAGATGCTACAAACTGCGCCGGAGCATTGTTTGACGGTGTATATGGTTTCATGTCTGACAAAGCGGTCCGCTTTTCATTGACCGCGATTTGCCATACATCTTTGAGAGAAGACTCAACATTCGCTGTGCGCTGACCGAAATCAGCCTCTTTGGTAACGGAGTAAACCACATCGCCGTTTCTCGGGTTCATCAGGAAGATGTCATAATACCCGTATTGTTCCATGTAGTGCTTGAAAAACGGTGCATAGGTATTATGGACCACTTGATATCCTTCAGGCGCAAGGAACTTACCACCGGTCAGCCCCTTGAACTGCCCCCCTTGATTGAAAGCGCCCATCAGCTCAGCCATGGCACCACGAACATAGGGATCTGACGCCAGAACTGTGGCGTCACCGATACGCTCTTCAAAAAACTTTTCGATTTGTATTGCTTTGAGACTAGATAGAGCCTCGAGCTTGCTCATGGATTCAGTGCGAAGGGTGCTGACAGTTTCAACAAGAACACCAATGTCGCCTTTGCGCTCCCCAAAAAATGATTCGATCTGCTTTTTCTTAATCCCCCGCACCCCTTCCAACTGAGCATACGAGTTCTCCATCAGTGCATTACTTGCTATTCGTACAGACCACCAACCAGCGAGAATCAGTGGAACCAATCCAATTAACATAAACAGCCCAATCAACTTTGGCTTCATATTGATGTCTTTGAAACCCTTCATTTTGCCCCCAAACGTAAGAAGGTTATCCTTTTAAGGAATTCTTAAATTATCTATAGATTGTGGAAAAAAAACACATGAAGGCTATTATATTTTTAAAAAAATAAAAAAACACCTTGTAAATATGGCGCAGCGGCAAAGATTTTTTGCCGCTGCGCCATATTTTGGTTTTTATACAATCTGAAGTTTGCCTCCATCTGCCTTGTGATCTAGCGTGCTCAAGTTTAAAAAGAAGATAGCGAACGACGGAGAATGTCATCTCAAAAACTTGCTTAAGCATTTTCGGCGTCGTATGCTGAAGACATAACCACAGGTTACTTGAGTAATACATAGGAGGTAAAACGCATTTACGCGCGTTCATAAGTTTCGACGAAAGTCTAAACTGATGAACGCATAAACTGGCACTAACGTGCCGAAACACCTAACACTTCTTTGCCGTTCATTTCCAAACGGCAAACTTTCACATCCAAACGCCAGCTGAAACGCAGCACCCGCCATCGGACAAACGGTAGATACCTATAAATCTATCGTTGCCCAAATTCCCTCACGGCCATCAATCTATGCGCAGGACGAACGAGCCTGCGTGATGGCACCCCTTATTAAATGGATTCTTGAATTTCTCATTCAGTGGGAAACGGACATTGATTTGTTCCGCTATCGGTTGTTGTGTGGCGCATTTTCGCGCCATAGGCAGGTCATTTCCCCGATAACGGGAAAGGTCCGATCTGCTTTGTCCCAGGGCATTGCCCTGAACTATTATTGAAGGAGAAATCCATGGCAAAATCCATCAGTCTGGTATTAGGCGCGAATAAGGCAACCTTGTCCGGTCCGCGCTCGAAACAACACAGGGTCCGTCAGAACGCCCGAGCCTTTGCAAAGCGGCTTAGCTGTACCGGTTTTGGGGTTCGCAAGTGGACCAAGGTATCAAACAAACATTTCGCGGCGGTTGCCAAGCAAATGAAAGATGAAAACGTAGGGGACGGGCGCATTGCCGAAGTGTTTTCGGCAGCCCGTACCCTATGTGAAACCTATGGCAACGACAGTATCAGCCCGACCAATGACGTGTTCGGGGTGCGACGTGGAACCATAGCTAATGCCAACAGCAAAGCGGTTGCCCCCGGTTTCGTGCAGGGGGCAATCGACAAGCTGGAAAACGAGCATGGTTATGAATACGGCCCCCGGTGCGCAGCTCAGATTCGTCTGCAATGGGAACTGGGGTTGCGCCGGGAAGAATCGGCCAAGATCGATCTGGTCAGCGATTGGGATAGGGAAGGATGTAGCCTCCTCGTCCAGTATGGGACGAAAGGGGGAAGGCCCAGGACGCTGACCAACTTGTCAGACAGGCAACAGGATGCTCTGCAGAGCGCGTTGCCTTATGTCAGCCCATCGGATAGGCCCGGAATCCACAATCTGATGCCTGAAGGCATGGGCGACAAGTGGCAGGAAAAGTTGTCCTACGCGGCTAGGCTGTGCGGGTTCACCAAAAAGGAAAGCGGATGGACACTGCATAGCAATCGCCATGAACGGTTCCATACCATGTATGTGACCCATACAGGCTTCCAGCCGCCAAACCAGCATGAATCCGTGGCAGCCTTCCAACAAGCCGCCCACAACGCGGCAGGGGAAGAATGGCCCCGGCTCGATGCCGAAGCCCGCGACGAAATCGAAGTGACAGCTGGCCATTCGGCTGGTCGTCGTGATGTGTCTGATGCTTACCTTGGCAGCAGCCAATAACATAGCCCCGCTTCTGCGGGGTTTTTCTTTTGGGGTACAGGTTCCATGAAGGTTGCTCGACGATGCCCGCCTTCGGCGAGGGATCGTCGAGCAACCTCCTTGGAACCGCCTTCCCACATGTCGACCTGGGGCCGACAAGCGGGAAGGCCTTTCGGCTGATGAGAAAGGATTACTTAGGAATGTATTTGGACTTTGCCAAGTGGGACAGGTCCACCCCGTAGTCAATGTGGGATATGACCTCATCAAAGCACATGGCGGCTGGAAAGCGGCCTCCGTATCTTTCTGCAGACATCCTATCCAGCTTGTGGCCGAAGGTCTGTTCGAATGGGTCGTCCTGCATTTTCTTTTGCTTGAAGAAGTTGGAAAATGTGTGTCGAAGACTATGAAAATCTTTGACCCCTTCTGCTTCTTCCAGGTCAACGGTCTTCCTGAACTCACTGAACCTATCGCCAAGCTTGTGTCCGTAGTTCGTGTCGATCCTGACGAGTTCTGGAAAGACCCGAAGGTGTCCTTTAGCAGCCTGTTCCCGCACGTATTCAGGGAAACGTAGCGTTTCTATGAGAAGTGGATGAAGTGGAAGGAGGCGCTTGGCACTGGGGTTCTTCAGTTTCTTGTTTGTAAACCCGTGAATGTTCTTTTTCTTGTTGATGTCCAAGACCCACAGGCCGTCTTCTTGCCGGACATCTTCAACGTGGAGTTGGCATATCTCCTCACGCCGTGCGCCAGTGAAAAGAGAAAGAATGGGGCACCAAAAATCGGACGGGTGCAGGAATGTGTCTTCAACATATTGGGGCGCGTTGAAGATATTTTTCAGGTCCTTGGCTGAATATGGAGAGCGGTGTTCTGTTTCCGGTTTTTCTTCTTTGATTTTTAGGCGGTGAGCTGGATTGTGGGAAATCAGTTGCTCATCCTCGCACCATGTCAAAAATGATGAGATGTTGGTCAGATTGTTATTTACGGTGCTGACAGCAACCGTATTGTCCGGTTCAAGGGCAACCATTTCTTCAATGGTCTTGCCTTTGAAGCGTTTGCTATTTCGGAACCGAGGAAGTTGAAGCAGGGTGTCTCGCACATGGCGCACGGCCGGTCTGTCCACTTCATCCACCGGAATGTCACCGAGGATGTCGGTCAGGCTATTGAGCGTGGACATGATGTCCTTGGCGCTTCCCTCACTCCAACGTTTGGCGGCGATTTTGTCCGCCTTGTAGCGTTCCAGGGCTTCGGAAAGCAAAATCTGGGGCTTGGGGGCATGTGTCGGCTGTGGAGTCACAGGTTCAGTCGGCAGTATGGTGTTTTCAAAGGCGTAGTCACCTTCGGCCCTATGGCTGATAATGCGGTAGTAGCTGATGAGCGTCTTGGTGAACTCATGGGCGAACTCATCTGACAGGGGGAGCGAATCCGGTGGGCCGAAAGCGCCGTCTTGAGCGGCCATGATCATGCAGTTTCGCATGGTGTCATAATCTTTGGAAACCATCAGACCTTTGAGGTTTTCGATGATCTTCTCGGTTTCTCCGGGCACATATTGAGTGTGTGGACTGGGTGGAGTGAGGTCGTTGATGGCAATATGTTCGTTTTCTTTAAGGAAACGTCGGAGCCATTCATTCATGAACACTTTTATCTGGTCAAAATCATCCATGGGGAGTTCACCATTCCTCATCTTGGTCAGTATTCGTTTCACGCCCGAGGCCAATATTTGGGCCTTGGGCCTTGCTTCGGCCAGGTATCCTGTCTGAAGGGATACCCTGATCTCGGAGCGCCCCAATGTATCCCGCATGTCCCGTGGGACGACGTGGCGAAAGTAATAGATTGAGCCCTTCCGGTAAAGGTGGTTAGGGGAGCGTGAGATTTGCGGCATGTGATTTCTCCGGCGGTAGACGATTCCGGGTCTTTGACCCACCACTTTGACCCCAAGGGGTCAAATCACGCCAAAAAGAAGAAAATCACGTAAGTTGCCGAATAAAAAAGAAAAAGGTTTGCAGCTGTTTAGCCACAAACCTTGTTTCATTCTGGTGCCGAAGAGAAGACTCGAACTTCCACGGCGATAAAGCCACATGGTCCTGAACCATGCGTGTCTACCAATTCCACCACTTCGGCACATTCAGGAGTCGTTTAACTATAAAAGAACCGGTCGTTTGGCAAGAAGAATCTTACATTTATCAGTTAATATCACCAATCCAGCGGTTTTGTTTTTTCCACAATTTTCAAAACGCCGCCTTTGGTCATGAAATTGGCCAGCCCGATAATGTCTTCGGCCAGATAGCGGTCGTATTTAACGACGGGGAACAGTCGGTTGGCAGTGATTGTTTCATAGAGCGTTTCACAGGTTGGGCTGAGGCATTTTTCCGCATTCGACAACGGATGTTCGCGGATGACGCGGGCATCGAAGACCACGCCTTCCCCCTGTCCGTTCATGCGGGTTTTGAGGCTGTCGAGCTCTGCATCCACCCAGTCCGGTAATTCGGCTTCGGTGGGGATAGTGTTGAGCTTTTTGCGAATGGCCACGGCCTGGAGAATGTAGGCCATTTCGATTGCCAGGATGTGCGCAGCCTTGGGCAGGGTCTTGAGCAGTCGCACGGCCAGACCTGTTCCCATGCTGACATGGTCTTCCTGCCCAGAATTGGTGGAGATATTGAACAGATGGCTGGGCATGGAATCGCCCCACATGGAGTTGAGCAGGGAGGCCGAGGTATATTCGAGCATCATCATGCCGCTTGAAATTGTATTCTCATCTTCGGTTAACCCCGGCCACTTGAGGTCGCGGCCAAGTCCCTTGTTTCGGGCAGGGTCCACGAATCGTACGGATCGTTGGTGGGATAAGCTGGCAATGACGTTTACTGCCTGCATCAGGTTGTAAACCTGTACGGCTACCGGCATTCCGTGAAAATGCCCGCCAGAGACGACATCAGTGTAATTCCCGTTTTCGTCAGGCAGCAGGATGGGGTTGTCGGTTGCCGAGTTTGCTTCGATGATCAGACTTGTTTCGGCCTGGGAGATCAGGTCGTGGGCCGAGCCAAGTATTTGGGCCGCGCATCGGATGTTGTAGGGGTCCTGAACCTGTCCGTCCGTCTTGAAGTCGCGGTGGGCGTTTCTGATGGGCGAATCCTGCATGAGTTGCCATATCCAATCGGCAACTTTGATTGAGCCTGGATGCGGGCGAACCGTGTGGAAATCCGGGCGGAAATAGGTGTCCGGCGCAAGCATGACCTGAGCGGTCAGGGCCGTGTTTACGGAAGCTGACTTGAGCATGTTCTTGAGTTGATGGCAGATATGCAGGCCGATGGCGTTCATGAATTGGACACCGTTGTTGAGGGCCAGCCCTTCCTTCATTTCAAGACGGATAGGCTTGAGGTTTGCTCGTTTCAGAGCGGTTGCCGCCGGGATGGTTTCTCCTTCGTACAAGACCTTGCCGCGTCCGATGAGTGCCATTGCCACATGCGAAAGCGGGGCGAGATCGCCGCTGGCTCCGACCGAACCGAGTTCCGGTACAATCGGGATTATGTCTGCGGTCAGGAGGTCGAGGATGGCTTCGACCAGTTGCGGTCGGATACCGCTGAATCCGCGGGCTAGTGAGTTGGCGCGGAGCAGCATTGTGATGCGGACAACGGTTGCTTCCATGGGTTCGCCTGCACCTACAGCGTGGGAAAGAATCAGGTTCTCCTGAAGCTCGGACAGGTGCTTGTCCTTGACTGAAAGATCGACGTTGTGCCCGAAACCACGGTTGAATCCGTAGGCCGGGACATCCTGACCGGTTATGGCGGTTTCGATCTGGGCGCGTCGCTGGTCGAGCATGGTTTTGGTGTCATTGGACAGGAAGGCCTTGGCCTTGCCTTGTCCAACGGCAATGATTTCGTCCAGGGTCAGTTTTCTGGTATGGTCGATGGTGATGTTCATGATAGCCTCTGTGCCGGGTGGGCTTGTTACCGCTTCCCGTAAATGAATGTGTACAGGGTGAGGGCGGCCAGTCGTGATGTCCGGTCGTCCAGGTCCACTTTGGGATTGACCTCGGTGATTTCGAAAACGGATGTTTTGCCGTAAGCTTGGCAGCGGGTTGCAAATTCAAGGATGTCGCAAGCCGTGAAGCCCATTGGTGACGGGGCACTCACGCCGGGCGCGTCCGAGGCACGAACCGAGTCCATGTCCAGCCCGGCAAAGAGCGGGAGACCTTTCAGATTCGCGAAGATGCCATCAAGAAAATAGTCGGTTCCCATGGCCTTAATGTTGCCAAGGGTATGGATGTTGACACCCATGTCCAGTGCTTCTTCCATGTAGCTGGTGGAATTGGCCCAGGGTTGGATGCCGATTTCATGGAAATTGGTCGGGTTGAGATACTGCCCGTCAACAAGATTGCGATAGGGCGTGCCGGAGTGGATGACACCGCTTTTTCTCATGTCCAGATGGGCGTCCACGTTGATGGCAACATAGTTGTGGTGGACATCGTGCACGGCTTTGGCGTCCGGGAAGGATATGTCGTTGCCGCCACCCAGAACCATGGCTGTCTTTTCGTCTCTGACTATGAGCTTGACCGCATTGTGCAGTGATTCGTGCGTGATAGACAGGTTCTTGTGCGGGGTGATGTTGCCGAAATCGAAAAGACGGATGGAACCGTTGTCGGATGGTGGTTTGAGTTTGTAGAAGAATTGGCGAATCGAGTTTGGTGCCATTGCGGCACCGGAGCGACCATGGTTGCGCTGTACGCCTGTGTCCTGAGGACAACCGATGAGGACATGGGTGGCCTGTTCATATGATTCAGGGTCGGTTTTGACTATATCCCGAATCAGCAGATCGTTTTCATCGTGGGATGCACCTGGTATTTCCGGTGCAGTCAAAGTGTCTAGGATTGTTTGGGATATCATACCAAAGCTCCTTTCTTGATCACGGCGTATGCGTGATTTTCGCCATAGAAATAAGCCATTTCACGATAGTCCGCGCAGTCGAGGATGACGAGATCCGCCTGCCATCCGGTCTCAATGCAGCCGACATTGTCGAGCCTGAGGGCGTATGCTGCATTCTGGGTGATGCAGGCCAGTGCTTCGGGTACGCTTACGCCCATGCGCATGCAGGCCAGGGACATGACCAATTGCAGCGAAAGTGACATGTTGGAGCCGGGATTGAAATCGCTTGCCAGCACCGGAATGCATCCGTCGTTGATGATTTCGCGTGCCGGAGCAAACGCGATGTCGAGAAAAAGTGATACGCCGGGAAGCATGACGCAGGCGATGTCGGTGTCGGCCAATCTGGATATTTCGTCCAGTTTCAGAACTTCCAGATGATCGACCGAAACCGCTTCGATGTCCACGGCTGCCTCGATGCAGCCCACGGAATGGAACTGGTTGGCGTGCAGACGAGGCAACATGCCTGCTTTGCGGGCGGCTTCGAGGATGACGAAACTCTCTGCCGAGTTGAAATATCCTTGTTCACAGAAGACATCACAGAATTTGGCAATTCGTGCGGCTTCCGGGAGCATTGCCTTGATCTGGGCGATGTAATCCGTCTTTTCCATGGACGAGGGGACCGAGTGTGCACCAAGGAATGTCGGGATGAGATCGACTGGGTGCTCGTCGTTCAACTCCTTGATGACTTCGAGCATCTTCATTTCGGTTTCCGGGTTAAGGCCGTATCCGGTCTTGACCTCCATGGTCGTGGTTCCCTGACGGAGGGCCCGGTTGAGCCGCATGTGTGCCAGGTCCTTGAGCTCGGCCTTGGATGCCGCACGGGTGGCCGTGACGGTTCGGGCGATGCCGCCGCCGTTGGTTGCGATTTCCTCGTAGGACGCACCGGCGGTGCGCAAGGCGAAATCATCGGTCCGATCTCCACCAAAAATGAGGTGGGTGTGGCAATCCACAAAGCCTGGAACAACTGCCTTTCCTGAAGCGTCAATCACAGCAGCATTGTCGACTTGCGCACGGGATTCCAGCTCTTTGAATGGAGCAATGGTTTGAATCACGCCGTCCGTTATGTAGATGCAGTTGCCTGAGCTGACGTGCAAATCCTTCAGCTCAGGCCCCCGAAGGGAGCCTGGCCGAGGAGAGACGATCTGGGCAGGATTTTTGATGAGCAAGGCGGTCATGGCATTCTCCCGATTACTTGATCATGGGAAGGTTCAGCCCTTTATCCTTAGCACATTTTATGGCTTCTTCGTAACCCGCATCCGCATGACGCATGACGCCTGTGGCCGGGTCATTGAAAAGTACCCGTCTTATTTTGGTGTCAGCTTCTTCCGTGCCATCGCAAAGCATTACCATTCCGGCATGTTGGGCATAGCCCATGCCCACGCCGCCGCCGTGGTGGAAGGAGACCCAGGTGGCACCGCATGCGCAGTTGAGCAGACAGTTGAGCAGGGGCCAGTCGGATACTGCATCCGAGCCGTCTTTCATGTTTTCGGTCTCACGGTTGGGGCTGGCAACGGAACCGGAATCGAGGTGGTCGCGGCCAATGACTATTGGGGCCTTGAGTTCGCCGGTTCTGACCATTTCGTTGAAGGCCAGACCAAGGCGATCCCTGTCACCCAGTCCGATCCAGGCAATGCGGGCCGGGAGACCTTGAAATTTAATGTGTTCCTGGGCCATGTCGATCCAGTTGTGCAGATGTGGATCGTCTGGGATCAGTTCCTTGACCTTGGCATCCGTTTTGTAGATGTCCTCGGGATCACCGGACAGAGCCACCCAACGGAAGGGGCCTTTGCCGGAGCAGAATCGGTCGCGGATATATGCGGGAACAAAACCGGGGAAATCGAATGCCTTTTCAAGGCCCATGTTGAAGGCTTCCTGGCGGATGTTGTTGCCGTAGTCGAATGTCGGGATGCCCATTTTCTGGAAATCGAGCATGGCTTGAACATGAGGGATCATGGATTTGCGTGCGGCCAGCATGACTCCATCCGGGTCGGATAGTTGTTTTGCTTCCCAATCTTCCACGGTCCAACCTTCAGGCAGGTACCCGTTCAGCGGGTCATGGGCGGAAGTCTGGTCTGTTACCGCGTCTGGTTTGATACCGTCCCTGACCAGTTGCGGGTAGATCTCGGCTGCATTGCCCAGCACGCCCACGGTGACGGCTTTGCCTTCGGCACATGCCTGTCTGATTATTTCAAGACCGTGTTCCAGACTGTCGGCCTTCATGTCGATGTATCCGGTATCAAGCCGTTTCTGGATGCGATCCTCACGGCATTCAATGGCCAGCATTGATGCTCCCGCGAATTTGGCAGCCAGCGGTTGTGCGCCGCCCATGCCGCCGAGGCCCGCCGTGAGAATCCACTTGCCGGTCAGGTCGCCGTTGTAATGTTTGTTGCCCATGGATACAAAGGTTTCGTAGGTGCCTTGCACGATGCCCTGGCTGCCGATGTATATCCAGCTTCCGGCAGTCATCTGCCCGAACATCATCAATCCCTTGCGATCCAGTTCGTTGAAATGCTCCCAATTCGCCCAATGGGGCACGAGATTTGAGTTGGCGATGAGCACGCGTGGGGAACTCTTGTGGGTTTTGAACACGCCGACCGGTTTGCCGGACTGGATGAGAAGGGTTTCGTCCTCTTCCAGTTCCCTGAGAGCCTTGACAATGGCATCGAAACAGTCCCAGTTCCGTGCGGCCTTGCCTATGCCACCGTAGATGATCAGATCCTCAGGGCGTTCGGCGACCATGGGGTCCAGGTTGTTCATGAGCATGCGAAGCGGTGCTTCGGTCTGCCAACTCTTGGCGGAAAGCGTGGTGCCTGTGGGGGCGGTGATGACGCGTTTGGACATGGGCATACCTCGTTGATTTATTTTGTGCCGGGCGTGAATACGCCGCCGAAACTGTATCGTGAAGCCGGGTACAGCAGTTCGGCGTAGGAGACGATCGTGTCGCCCGACCATGTTTTGCGTTTGAGAAGCAGACATGGTTCGTTTGCCTGCACCTTGAGAAAATCCTGTTGCTCCTGCGTGGGGAGTGCTGCCGTCAGTTGGTGTTCTGCTTTTTGCAGGGGAGCTGCCTGCATTAGTAGCTGATGGGCTGTGGTCAAGGCGAAGTCGGTTTCAAGATAGTGCGGAACCACGTCGAGGTTGACCCATCGATCCTCGAGTTGCAGCGGATTACCGTTTTCGTAATGCACGACTTTGGAGCGGGCGATGTTGCCCGCGTGTACACCAAATACATGGGTTGTCAGTGGCGATTTCGGTTCCCGGTCCAGAAACTTCAATTGACTGAAGTAGGTGCCGCCGCGTTCTGCTATTTCCTCGGCAATGTCGCCGATGTTGAGCAGTTCGCTCCTTGGAACATCCTTTTCGACGAATGTGCCACGGCCTCGTTCCCTGAACAAATGCCCTTGGGCGGCCATTTCCTTCACGGTTCGATGAACCGTCATTCGGCTGGCTGAAAACAGCTTCATCATTTCGGATTCGGATGGAATTTTGTGTCCGCTTGGCCAGGTTCCATCCTTGATGTGGGTCATGATGAATTCGCGAATGCGTGTGGACAGGTTCTTTTTTGGCATAGGGTGTTTTTTTGTTTGATATACACGTTTGAATAAAATGTATATACATTAGGTGGAATGGGGTGTCAATATGGTGTTTTATTCTGATCAGGTGCTTGTGGAATATTTTTAAGATTGATAGTTTCGTGTTTGATTTGAAGATGCGGAGAGTTTTGGGTGGTTGTGGAGATTCAGTTGTTGTCTTGCTCATGGGATGATGGCCGGAAACAGACCGGCTGGAATACGTTTCTTTGAGAAATATTCAATTTTCAACAAAGCTGGGGATGGATGTGAAGTTTTTTAAAAATTGGTTGGTACGGTGCTTTTTTGTCATTCTTGTCCTGGGTATGGCGACTGTCGTCAATGCAAAAGATATATCGGGTTCCATTTCCAATGCTCCTGATTACAGTCTGGATACATCGTGGAGTATAGTAACGAAAAAACCAGTGAAAGCCTTTGATGTTTTCTATGTTCATCCGACGACATACGGAGCGGCAGAGCTTGGACTGAATGCGCCGATTAATAATAAGGACATATGCGGGCTGACGGATGCAACTGTACTCTCCCAAGTGTCCGTGTTCAAGAATGAATGTAATATCTATGCTCCTCGGTATCGCCAGGTTTCCATTGAAGTGCTTGGTATGAGCGCTGAAAAGGGTGAGCCGTATTTGATGGTGGCTGAAAATGATACGGTAGCTGCCTTCAGGTATTACCTCAAACATTACAATAATGGACGGCCATATATTCTCGCGTCACATAGTCAGGGGTCAGACATCAGCCTGCGTTTCCTGAAAAAGTATCGTGATCTGGTCAGTAATGATCAGCTGGTTGCGGCGTATTTGATTGGTTGGACTTTTACCGATGAGGATTTGAAGCAAATCGATTTGCCCTTGGCTTTGACCCCCGAACAGACCGGCGCGTTGATCACATGGAATACTGTTGGCAAGGGTGGCAAGTCACCGACCCTTTTGCCCGGTGCCAACTGTGTCAATCCGCTTACATGGACAGTGACCGCAGACTTTGAGTCCGCGTCTCTCAATCATGGGGCTGTTATTGAACTCAATGATGGGACTGTGGCGGAAATTAACAATTTCACATCTGCTCGCATCAATGCGGCTGGCGGATTGCAGATTCCGACTCCGACCATTGTGGATAAACTCAACATGAGGATGGGGAAGGAAATTTACCATCGTTATGATTATGCTTTTTTCTACAATAATATTGTCGAGAATGTCAGTGTCCGTTGCAACGCCTGGAAAAACAGGAAATAGCTTGTTGCTGTTTGCGTGATGATTTGTGAAAGAGTCCCTTTGCCTAGGGAAGCACTGCATAATTGTCCGCTGGCTTCGTTGCTTTAAAAACCTCAAATCCTAGCGTACAGGAAGTACGCGTCGGCCTTGATGTTTTCTTGCGCCTTGCCAGCGAACAATTCTACAGCACTTCCTAAAAATTGAATTAATCAGCGTTTGCCTAGCGGAGGGACTCTTTTTGCATTCTGTGAGATATATCAGGTGGTAAATTGTACGGTTGAACATTGCTTTTGCTCATGCAAACGAGATATGGTTTTTGAGTCTGATCATGGTTCAGGCGCATGGATTCAAAGCACAAGAGGTTGCATGACCCCAATTCGCAGCAGGCGCGAAAACGATATTCTTGATTCGGTTACGCTGGAGAGGTACAGGCGGTCACCCGAGCAGGGGCCCGCGATACTTTTTTTCAGCGGAGGAACGGCCTTGCGCGATGTGTCGCGTATCCTTGTTGAATATACGCATAATTCCATTCATATCATCACTCCCTTTGATTCGGGCGGTAGCTCGGCCATTATCAGAAATGGTTTTGATATGCTGGCTGTGGGCGATATCCGTAACCGGCTGATGGCTCTTGTTGATCTGTCCGTGGTGGGTAATCGTGAACTCTACGCACTCTTCACCTGTCGGCTGTCCAAAAGGGATACGCGCGAGGAGCTGGTCAAGGAACTTGAGCGCATGGCCGAGGGAGAGCATTTTCTGGTCAAAATGGTCCCGGAACCAATGCGTGCAATCATTTGTGAGTACTTTGTACAATTCCTGAATGTCATGTCTGATGATTTTGATCTGCGAGGTGCCAGCATTGGAAATATAATGCTTGCAGCGGGCTATCTGGCGAATCGCACCCGGTTTGAGTCGGTGCTGTCCACTTTTTCCGAGTTGGCTCAGGTTCGTGGCGTGGTGAGGCCTGTGCTTGACAAGAGCCTGCATCTGGCTGCTGAATTGGCTGATGGTTCCGTGGTCGTGGGCCAGCATTTGCTGACAGGCAAGGAGGCATCCCCCCTGACATCGAGAATAGAAAAGGTCTGGTTGACCGATTCCCTTGATGCTCGGGAGCCTGTTACGACTTGTATCGCGGATAATCTGAAAGAGCGCATCGCCGGGGCTGATCTTGTCTGCTACCCTGTGGGCAGTTTCTATTCAAGTGTGGTGGCGAATCTTCTGCCCCAAGGGGTGGGTGAAGCGGTTGCTGCCAACGGATGTCCCAAGGTCTTTATTCCCAATCCGGCGCATGATCCTGAGTTGCTCGGCCACAGTGTCGCGGATCAGGTTGCCTGTTTGCAGGAATACCTGATGGCGAGTGGTGCTCCCGATGCTCAAAGCGCATTGCAGATAGTGCTTGTGGACAGCCAGAGCGGTGAGTATCCGGGCGGATTCGACAGGGGTGCTGTGGAAATGCTCGGAGTCGAGGTGGTCGACTGTTCGCTGATGACTGAATCAAGTTCCCCGTATTTCGACGGGGAACGATTGGTTCATGCCTTGCTGTCGCTGATCTGACGCGACACATCAATTCAGAGACAGAATATTCGGTGATGGCGGTTTATTTCCGACGCTTTCCCGGTTGGTGTGGACGATGGCCCTTGTTTCCATTTGGGGGGCGGCCCGTGGTCGGTATCAGAATGGCGTGCTGTCGGAGGCGTTCGGCATCGGTTTTTGGCACGTGAATGGGATTGCCTTTCATGTCTGTACCAGCGTGAAACATAGCTGCCGCAGCGGTTCCTGGCAGGGGGATGAAGCATTGCACTTGTTCCGGTTTCCAGCCCTGTGATTTGAGCCAGTCTCCGAGCGAGTACATGTCATCATCTGTGCAGCCGGGGAAAGCACTCATGAGGTAGGGGATGACATATTGCTGCTTGCCCGCTTTTTTGGATTCTTCGGAAAACAGCTTCAGAAATTTCTCGAAGGCCGCAAAACCCGGCTTTCGCATCAGGTGCAACACATGATCGACCTGATGTTCGGGGGCAACTTTGGCTTGCCCTCCAACGAATTCACGGATCATGCAGGCCAATGCTTTCATGTCGGTCAGGGCGAGGTCTATGCGCCAGCCGCTGGCAACCCGGACGTGTTTGACCGACTCAACGTCGGAGACACTTCGCAGCAGGTTGACGAAATCGCTTTGCGTCACCTTGTAGTGCTTGCAGATTGCCGGTGTCAGGCAGCTTGCCCGTTTGCATTCTGACGAGTCCATATCACAATACGCTCCCCACATGTTGGCACTTGGGCCGCCCACATCGCTAATGCTGCCGTTCCAACCCTTGACTTTCGTGATGCTTTTCACTTCGTTCAGTATCGATTTTTTGCTGCGGGATCGGATTTGTCGTCCCTGATGCAGGGCCAGCGTGCAGAAGGAGCAGCCTCCGGCGCACCCGCGATGGGTGGTGACGCTGGTCTGGATCATGTCCGCTGCCGGAATGCGTTTCGTGTACGATGGATGGGGCAATCTGGAAAATGGCAGTCCGGCCAGTTCGTCAAGTCCCTTGGTATCGAGCAACTGTCCTGGAGGCGGCAGGATGACAAGTCTGCCGGCAGTGGATTGTATGGCCGTTTCCTTGTTCTGATGAACCTGTTTTTCCAAAAGGGTCGTGGCTGTGATGAGTGCCTGCGGGTCGGCCAGGATGTCTTCGTGAGAGGGCAGTTCTATGATCGATGTGCCTTCGGGAATATCTCTGGTGGAACCTGCAACGGCCAACCCCGGAATGGAGGTCAGGAGCGGCCGCAGGGTTTTGGAGTCAGGCTGGTCTGCATCACGAATGGTGTCGGCAAGAGTCACTATTGAATTTTCGGCCATGCCGTATGTAATTGCTGTGGCCTTGCTGTCCAGCAGGATAGAGCGGCGAATCGAGTCTGACCAGAAATCATAATGGGAGATGCGTCGGAGGGAGGCCTCGATGCCGCCCAGTATCACAGGCAGGCCGGGAAAGGCGCGCTGGACAACGTTGGTGTAGGCGATGCAGGCCCTGTTGGGTCTGTTTCCGGCTTTGCCGCCGGGGGTGTAGGCGTCGTCGCTTCGTTTCTTGCGAAAGGCCGTGTAGTGCGAGAGCATGGAGTCAAGCGATCCTGCCGTGACGCCTGCGAACAGGCGAGGGCGGCCCATGCATGTCACATCGTCAGGTCGATCCCATCTTGGCTGGGCAACAATGCCCACCCGGTAGCCATGGTGTATGAGCCATCGTCCGAGCAGGGCTGCGCCGAAAGATGGATGGTCCACATACCCGTCTCCGGTGACCATGAGAATATCCAGTTCCTCCCAGTTCAGACGATCCATTTCCTTGCGGGTCATGGGAAGTACGGAAGGCTGTGCGATGCGAGTGGTGCTGTTTTTCGTGTTTGATGTCATTTCCTTATTGTGTCCTACCATTGATGTTTGGTCTACCCCATCCTCTGGTTGTTGAAAATGTCTGATTTGATAAAATTATGAGTAAAATAGGGGTTTTGAAATGCTTGCAGCCCTTTGGCGTTGAAATTATATTTTGTCTATTTATCGGGTGTTGTGAGTCGCACAAAGGGGAAAGGACAAACAACAGTCGTTTTTGATGGAATTGGCTAGGAAAATGATAAAAGGAGTACTTGAATAGTATTTGGATGAATTGTTTGATTCTGGTCAGGCTGTCGTCCGATCTGGTTGAACCTGATTTTTGCGTGGCGTGGCATTTTTTCAGATGGCATGTACAAAATATGTTTGTGAGGGTATTGTGCAGATAATTGGAGGTGTTTTTGATGAAAGCCATGTTGCTTGAACAATACGGCAGTGAGTATGCCTTTGTGGAACATGAGATTGAGCGACCGGAGCCGCGTCCGGGCGAGGTGCTGGTCAAGGTGGCAGGGACCAGCCTTAATCCTGTTGACAACAAGATAGCGACCATGGGTGAGCAATTGATCTTTTCTCCTCCTTTGCCTGCCATTCTGGGCATGGACATGTCCGGCGTGGTTGTGGATGTGGGCAGCGGTATGTCCCGGTTCAAGCTCGGGGACAAGGTTTTCGGTTGTGCCGGAGGTGTGGGAAGGCTGCCGGGTGCTTTGGCCGAATACATGATTGCGGACGAGAGGCTGATTGCACCTGCGCCGCATTTCATGGATTTGGTCGAGGCCGCGACCTTGCCGCTGGCAAGTATTACTGCCTGGTTGGCTCTTTTTGGCAAGGCGTCTCTCAAGGCTGGACAAAGCCTGCTCGTGCACGGTGGGACCGGGGGAGTCGGTCATATTGCCGTGCAACTCGGTGTTTATGCCGGGGCCACTGTTCATGTTACGGTGTCCTCGTCGGACAAGGCCGCCATTGTCGAAGAACTTGGTGGTATTCCAATCAATTATCGAGAAAAAGGTGTTGCACAATATGTAGCTGATACCACCTTTGGCGATGGATTCGATGTTGTTTTCGACACTGTGGGAGGGTTTACCTTGGACAGTTCGTTCCAGGCGGCCAAGATTGGTGGTCAGGTTGTCTCGACAGCGACTCGATCCTCACATGATCTGGGCCCGATGCACGCCAAGAGTCTGTCTCTTCACGTCGTGTTCGCGCTTCTGCCCATGATGACTGGCGAAGGGCGTTCATTGCATGGGCAAATTCTTACGGAGATTGCCGGACTGGTCGATGCCGACAGGCTTCTTGTGCTGATTGATGAAAAACAGTTTGACTTTACGGAGATCGCTCAAGCCCATCGATATTGGGAGTCCGGTACTGCCCTTGGAAAGATATCCGTGAAAGTGTCAGATTGAAAATGGATACATCCTTGAGAAAAATGAAAAATCGCTCATTGGTGGTCCGCATTCCCGGATAACGAAGTATCTCTGGTGACAAGGCTGTGGATAAGTATCGAAACATGGTGGTATAGTTGGCATAAATCATAATTTGGGCTTGACAAAATGCTTTGCGCAGGAAAGGTTGATGATTCCAACAATGGCACGATTGTGAGGCTTGCGTGTGGCGTGCTTCATGCTTCCGTGCATTAAATAGAAATCAAGTACAAAAATATGTCTTCAGACCAGAAAGCAGCACCAAATCCCGAAGAAGAGAAAGCATCTGAAGCTCAAGGTGTACCTGAAGCTCAAGGCGTGTCTGCGCCTGAAAGCGTCATGCCTGAAAGAGACGAACGTCTTTCTCCCAAGGATATAGATTTTCAACCGCCGCTGGTGATTTGTCTTTCCATTATCAGTCGGCTGATGGGCAGTCCTGTTTCCTCGGCAACCCTCAAGGCGGGCGTTCCGCAGCAGGAAGGCGTCATCACGGCTGCGTCCATCGTACGTGCTGCCGAACATATCGGCATTTCAGCCAAGACTGTATACAGGAAACACTTGCGTGCCATCACCAAGCTGGTCATGCCTTGCATCCTTTTGCTTCGCGGAGGAAACGCATGCGTTCTTCTTGATACAGATGATCTTATGGCACGGGTGATGGTCCCTGGTCGAGGCATGGACGAAATTGAAATGCCTCTCGCCAAACTGGAGGAAGAATACACCGGGTATGCAATTTTCTGTCATCGAAGGAGCAAGCTGGACAAACGAGCCAGCGAACTCAAGCTGATCAAGACAAAACGATGGTTCTGGGGCGTGATTATGCGTTTCTGGCCCATCTATCGACATGTGATCGGGGCCAGCATCATGACCAACGTCATCATCGTGGCTTCGCCACTGTTTGTGATGAATGTCTATGATCGGGTCATTCCCAACAATGCCATTGATACTCTCTGGGCGTTGGCAATAGGTATCTGCATTGCCTATATATTCGACTTCCTTCTCAAGAACTTGCGGAGTTACTTTGTTGACGTGGCGGGCCGAAATGCCGATGTGCTCATCGGCAGCCGGATCATGCAGCATCTCATGTCTGCTCGACTTGATCACATGCCGGAATCCGCTGGAGCTGTTGCCAATAATGTCCGTGAGTTTGAATCCCTGCGTGAGTTCTTCGGGTCTTCGTCACTGGTGGCGATCATTGACATGCCTTTCCTTATTCTGTTCATCGTGGTTATTCATTATATTGGCGGTCCCATTGCTTGGCCCATGCTCGTTGCCGTACCGCTGGTTATTCTGGTTGGATTGTTTCTGCAGGTGCCTTTTCAGCACATAATCGAGAATCATTACAAGGAATCCACCCAGAAGAATGCGCTTTTGTTCGAGATAGTGCAGGGGCTTGAGACCATCAAGACCAGCATGGCCGAGGGACGCATGCAGGCCCGTTGGGAAAACGTCATAGGCATGTCCGCTCTGTCCAACAGTCGTGCCAAGATCATGGCAAACGTTTCCATCACTTTTTCGGCGTTTGTCACTCAGTTGGTGTCGGTGTCGATTATCATCATAGGTGTCTTCCTTATTTCCAAGGGCGAATTGACTGTGGGCGGACTTATTGCCTGCAACATTTTGTCCGGTCGGGCCATGGCTCCTTTGAGCGCAGTGGCCGGACTCCTTTCTCGTTTCCAGCAGTCCAGAATGGCTCTTAATGCCCTTGATCTGCTCATGGATATGCCCAGTGAACGAGCTGAAGACAAGGAAACGTTTCACTATGGTGGAATCGAGTCTTCCATGTCGCTGATCAACGTCTCATTCAGCTATCCGGGTACGGACAAGGCTGTTTTGAGTGAAGTCAATCTCAAGCTCAAACCCGGTGACAAAGTAGGTATTGTTGGTCGGACCGGAGCAGGCAAGACTACCTTGGGCAAGCTGGTTGTCGGCCTCTTTCAGCCTGTTAGTGGTTCTGTTCAGGTCGGAGGAATCGATTTGCGTCAGATGGATGTGGCTGACCTCAGGCGCAAGGTGGGATACATCTCGCAGGACAGTCTGCTTTTCTATGGAACGCTCAAGGAAAACATTGCCTTCGGATTGCCAGAGGCGGATGATCAGTCCATCAATTTCGCGGCTGAAATTGCCGGGGTTGATGAATTTGTCAAGGAGCATCCAGCCGGATACGGCATGATGGTAGGAGAACGAGGGTCATCCCTGTCCGGTGGACAGCGACAGGCGGTTACCATTGCCAGAGCGATCCTCCCGGACCCGGAAATTTTGATAATGGACGAACCCTCCAGCAACATGGATAACCAGTCGGAATATCGACTCAAGGAAAAACTTGAATCATTTGTCAAGGATAAGACGCTTATTGTTATCACCCATCGACATTCCATGCTTGATCTCGTGAACAGACTGGTGATCATGGACAAGGGCAGAATCGTTGTGGACGGGCCAAAACAGGCTGTGCTCGACGGGCTGAAGTCCGGCAAAATCAAGGTTTCCATGTGAGGGTGTCATGAGCAAGGATAAATACGAAAGAGAAACGCTGCTGTTTATGAGCGAAGTGGACCAGGCCATGTATGGCCGGGGTCGCAATCTTGCCTATATGATGTCAACCGCAATTATCATGATGGTTATCCTGTTTATCGTATGGGCCAAATTTGCGGTTCTGGATGAAGTTACACGCGGTTTTGGGCGGGTTATTCCGTCCCAGAGAGTTCAGGAAATTCAGAATCTTGAAGGCGGTATCCTCAGTGATATATATGTGCAGGAGGGCCAGCACGTTGACAAGGGTACAGTGCTTTGCCGTTTGCGTAATGAACAGGCGGCCAGTTATTATCGTGATGCCTTTGCCAAGGCTTTGGAGCATCGCGCTGCCATAGCCAGGTTGGTTGCGGAAGTAGAGGGGATCGAGCCTGTTTTTGATGACGAGTTGATGGAGAAAGCACCGCAACTCGTGTCTGATCAGCAGAGAATTTTCAAGGCCCAGAGAGAACAGCTTGCAATCGAGTTGAGACTTCTTGAGGATCAGTACGAACAGAAGCGTCAGGAAATCAGCGAGATGGAAGGTCGTAAACGTCAGCTTTCGCGTAGTCTCACCAATGCTCTCAAACAACGGGACATTGCCAAACCTTTGGTGGAAAAGAGGATACATTCCGAACTCGATTATTTGGCGCTGGAGCAAAAGGTTTTGGAACTCAGGGGAGATGTCGAGGCCCTGGCTCTCGGTATTCCCCGCGTGAAGCGGGCGGCCAAGGAAGCCCGTGGCAGAATGGAGCAGCGCGAGGCGGAATCCCGTAGCAAGGCACTTGAGGAAATCAATGAACGGCGGCTTGAACTCGTTTCCATCACTGAGAATTTGAGTTCCGGTGGGGATAGGGTTACCAGGACGGATGTACGTTCTTCTGTCAAGGGTATAGTCAAGCATATTCTCATCAACACCTTGGGGGGGGTTGTCCGGTCGGGTGAATCGATTATGGAAATCGTGCCTCTTGATGACACTCTGCTTGTCGAGGTTGAAGTAAAGCCTTCGGATATCGCTTTTTTGCATCCGGGGCAAAAGGCCCAGGTCAAGATAACGGCCTACGATTTTTCCATTTACGGGGGACTGGAAGGAACTGTGGAGCATATCAGCGCGGATACCATCGAGGATGATAAGGGCGAAAATTTTTATGTCGTCAAGGTTCGTACTCGGCAAAGCAGCATGCTTTATCGAGGGGAACAACTCCCTATTATTCCGGGGATGACTGCAGGGGTTGATGTTTTGACCGGCAAGAAGTCGGTTCTCGACTATTTGCTCAAGCCTCTGCTCAAAGCCAAACAGAACGCGCTTAGAGAGCGTTGATACTCCCATGTCCATGGCCCGGTGCATACATCAGGCAATTTTGGCCGTATTCTGTACGGTCTGTTTTGCCATGTGCATGTCTTTGGGGATGGGTAGCGATGCCTTTGCCGCAAAGGTCAAGGCCAGCAACGGTCCGAAGCTTTTTGATACCATGGAGTTCAAGGGCAAGATCAAGAAGTTGCCAAAATGGTCTCAAGTGCTTGCGAAAATGCAATCATGGAAGGGGTATTTTCAGGATCCGTCCATGGCCGGGGTGTCCTCAAAGTCTGGTTGGATCAAATTGAAAAGCGATCTTGCAGGCAAGTCGAACATGGAGAAGCTCAAGGGCGTAAACAGGTTTTTCAATCAATGGCCCTACCGTTTGGATCAAGACAATTACGGCATGAGAGATTACTGGGCTAATCCGAGGGAATTTTTAAAGAAATCTGGCGATTGTGAGGATTATGCCATTGCCAAGTTCTATGCCCTCAAGGAGCTTGGGTTTTCCGGCGACTCCATGCGTATTGTCGCGCTCAAGGATCGAATCCGTAATATAGGGCATGCCGTGCTGGCGGTTTACACGGATGGTGATATTTTTATTCTTGATAACCAGACGGTCATGGTGCTGTCTCATGCCAAGTACAAGCATTATGTGCCACAGTATTCAGTGAACGAAAAATATCGGTGGATGCACGTGCCGAAAAAGAAGAAGTCGACCTACAAGAAGAAATAAGAAGTTAGGGTCTTTCGTAAAAGGAAGGCTCCACAATAAACCAGATGGAGATTTGACTATGGCTGAACATCATTCAAGAACCATGTCAGAGGGGCCCAAGAGCATTGGTGGGGCTGGCCAAGGCGTCAAGATTGGCGTGGTGCTGGCTTTCGTCCTGGTCTTTTCAGCGGGAATTCTGTTTCTTGCCAACAAGACTGTAACAAACAAGAAAACCGAAGCCTTGGAGAATCAGCAGAAGCGTCTCGGACTGCTGGCCCATGGTCGGGCAGAGGTTATCGAAACATGGTTGAACGGTCTTTCCCACCACGGGGACCGACTTATCAAGTCCGATCTTTTCAGGCTTTATGCAGCGGAAGTTGATGGTATCAAGGGTGATCTCTCGGCGATTTTCGGTGCTGTCGGCATGAGTGAAGAGGATGCGCCTGAAGATGGTGCGGCGTTGGCTGAACAATTGCCCATGATGCAGAACATGCTTAGGGAATTTTCGACCTATTCCGGTTTCCTGAATGCGCGTATTCTTAACAAGAATGGCGATGCGTACATTGCCACTGATGGGCATCTGCCGCCCATGGCAGACACTCAGGTCAGCCTGGCTTTGGCCTCGATTGTAAACAAGGGCGTAGAGTTCTCTCAACTCAGGAAAACCTCCCAGGGACTTGAGATGGATATCTATGTTCCTATTTTTCCGCCTGAAGCTGGTGAGGACAACATCAATGCCATCGGCGTTCTGATGATGACCAGACAGGTGACAGGCAAGATTACCGAGTTGCTTTCCAATTCGGCTCTTTCGGCAAAGAGTGAGCGGACCCGTTTGTTGCAGAAAACGGGCGAAACATTCAGGGAAGTCACTCCCTGGACGTCTCAGGGATTCTCTGATGTCGTGGTCAAGATTGATCTCGACAAGGACGGCAATATTGCCTTTGGAGACCGTACAAGTCTTTCCGACAGTGATCAGGAAGTCTATTCCCTCGCCAAGAGGATTTCCGGGCCTCAATGGTGGGTTGTGCAGGAAAGTGACTACGTGGCCGCCATGACTCCTGTCGATAATTTTAATCGTACCGTCTACATCGTGGCCGGACTTGGCATCCTGACAGCCTTTCTTATAGCTGGTCTGGCTTGGTGGGTGTTGGCTGGTGTGCAGAGTCAGCGGATAGCTGAGGAATTCAAGATTCTTGCAAATCAGATCGATGATCAGAAACGGTTCATTGATTCCATTAATGCCAATATTGACGAGTTCATTACCCTTAAGGATATGGACGGCAAATATACCTATGTAAACGATGCCTTTGCTGCTGCGGCCGGGCGAAGCAAGGAAGAACTTCTTAACATGGACAGTGCGGCAGTGTTTGGTTTTGATACCGCCAAGAGACTGGGGTCGGCTGACAATGTCGTCACCAATGAGAATCGGAAGATAACGATTAACGAGCCGATATTTTTGCGATCTCAACGGTATCAATTCCAGATATCCAAGTCGCCGTACCACGATGGAAAAGGAGTCTGCCAAGGTATTGTTGAGGTTTATCGAGATATTACCGAGTTTGTGGCCGTGCAGGAAAAGAACAAGCGTCTTATCCAGAGGGCTATGGAAGCTTTGGGGAGCACTATCGAGGCCGCTGATCCCTATCTGGGCGGTCATACCAAGTTGTTGGCCGGTCTTTCTGTGGAGGTTGCCAAAAATATGCATCTCTCGGAAATGGACATTGCGGAAATCGAAACCGCTGCCAATCTTTCCCAAATCGGTAAGATGTTCGTACCCAACGAGATTCTGACCAAGCCCGGGAAACTGACTGACGAAGAAATGACTACCATGGAAGAACATGTGGAGCATGCCTACAGGATACTCAAGGATATTGATATCGCAGAAGGTGTGCTTACGGCCATTTATCAAATGAATGAGCGTATCGACGGAAGCGGATATCCGAAGAACCTGAAGTTCGACGAGGTTATCCTGCTTGCCCGCATTCTGTCGGCACTCAATGTCTTTTGTGCCATGATTCGTCCTCGCGCCTATCGTGGAGCCAAGGACCCGCAGAAGGCCCTTGAGATTCTTGCGAGTGAATCAAACAAGTTTGATTCACTTGTTGTGACTGCCCTTGCCGATGTCATCAAGACTCCGGCTGGAGAGAAGCTTCTTGCCAGCAAGGAATAGCGTCACCAATCCATCTGGTTGATTATAAAACCCCGGCGTGAAAATGCCGGGGTTTCTTGTTGTGAGGTAGCGTTCTCAGGTTTGAAATGAAATACGTTATTGATGGAGTGTGATGAGGTCGTACCAATCATATGATGCGAGTGTCTGGGGAGGATGCTAGATCTTGTTGTGTTTTTGGTAATGGGTGTCAATTGTGTTTTGGCTTGCTGGTAGTTTCATCGCATTATCTGGCAGGGCAATCTTTTTTTCAAACTATTTGTCGATTGAGATAATAAAGAAAAAGGGGATGGCCTGCGCCATCCCCTTCAGAAAGTGTTTTTTAATTCCTACAGTTACTGTGGCACGGGGTCGTATGCAGTTTCTTCAACCGAAAAGGCCTTGACGAGGTTACCTTGCAGGTTCAGGAATTTGTAGAGGGTATAGTTTCTGTTGCTCTTGGCTGTCTCAAGCAGAACGCTGTTGCTGAACACCTCGTTAATGGAGTCAAGGACGTCGAGCAGGGAACGTTGTCCCACATTGAACTGCATCAGGTACATGTTGCGTGATTCTATACTGTAATCCAGTGCTTCCTGATGTTTTTCAATTTGACCTACGCTGGTTTCGTATTCGGCCCAGGCTGTGGCCACTTGTCTGGTCAGATTGTCTGTAGTGTCCTGAAGATCGGCCTTGGCTTCCTTGATTCGAGCCTTGGCGGTACGAGTGTCATTATAGTCGGTTCCGCCATTGAAGAGATTCCAGGACAGAGCGAGCATGGCCCGGTTGTCATTGAGATATGTATCGGTACCATCAAGATTGTTGGTGTAGCGGGAACTGAGTTCTATATCCAGATCGGGATACATGGTTGACTGGACGACATTCTTGTTCTTTTCGGAAACCTCGACTTCGGCCATGTATATATGAATCTTGGGATTGTTTTTTAGAGTTTTTTCCATGATTTCATCCATGGTATTTGGAATGAGGTCTGGATTATATTCTGGCTCAGCGAGAACGCCGGGGGGGGTGCCCACTGTGCGGGTGTATTCGGCTTCGGAGCTACGTAGTTCACCCGTGTAGGTGACCAGTGTGGTCTCGGCGCGTGCAACGCGGCCACGTGCCTGCATTTCATCTGCCATGCTGCCGGCACCACCTGCAACGCGTTCGGCTATGGAGTTGAGCACTTCCTGATGGGCAATGATGTTGTCACCGGCCAAAATGACGAGCTTGCGTTGGCGAACAACGTCGATGTGCGCTCGAATGGCGTCCAGTCCCACGTTTTCGACATTGTCGATGAGGCGGCTTTCTGCAGAGGTCAGGCGCGCTTTTTCACTTTCATAGCCGTTGTAGCGATCCATTCCATCAAAGACGTTTTGTCTCATGACGAGTGTGCTGTCCGATGCCGTTCTGGGACGTTCCTCTGAGCCTGCTCTACGGGTGGTGGTACTGTTGTATTTCTGGATACCGTAGTCGGAAGAAAGATTGAGAGATGGGAAAAAACGGCCAAGTGCCGCAGCCTTTGATTTTGAGACTGCGTCGCGGTTGTACAGGAGAGATTTAATTTGGGGGTGTTGCTTGATGGCGTCAACAACACTTTCATTCAGTGAGATCGTTCCGTCAACTTCTGCATGAATCTGTGGACAACAGAGCATTACAGAAAAGATGATCAGCAATATAAGTCTTTTCATAAAAATGGATGATCCTGATTTTGTCGTAATTGGTGTAAAGTTTATATATTGATATTATGCTTTTTGCAAGAATTTGGATAAAGAAAAGGCACTTCGAGGCATGGTTTATGCTTCGAAGTGCCTGAATCGATCAGGTTGTGTTTGTTTAACCCCGGATCGCTTTCAAGTTGATCATGGAAAAAACATGTTTTCCTGTTTGTTCCCTTTGACTTATTATATGGGCTGGCTTGTCAGCTCCATCGTATAAGTCGCGTTTCATATTTGCTGCCAAGCCCCGTGTGCATGGGGATCACTCTCATGCCGTAACGGCATTCACCGGCAAAACTTGGTGAGTATTCTGTTTCAAATTCGAGTATGTTGCCCTCGCTGTGTTTCAACTGCATGGGAACGCAGTCGATTATCTGGTCGTCGCCAGGCAGTGCCACGACCATTTCCGCGAGGACTTCTTCGTCGGCAAGCTGGCCCTTGTCAACTTTTGCCTTAATCAATAGTTTTTCTCCAAGTTTGAATACATCGCCGTGAATGCCATCCACCTGAACCTCTTTGATGGTGACAGTGGAGAATCGGCCCGGTATTTTCTTGAGCCACTGTCCAATTTCCTGAGCCAGGGCGTAGTCCTTTCCGTTGCGCTGATGGGCAAGTATCGTCGCTGGAATGTACATTTCATTAATATAATTCTTGACCATTCGGTGGGTTCCGTATTGCCTGAATCCGGTTTTCATGGATTCACGCATACGTCTGAGCCATGCGTGAGGAACACCATCTCCGCCACGGTCAAAGAATTCAGGGACGACCTCGGTTTCCAGCACTGAGTACAGGTTGTCCGCGTCAACGATATCCTGATCGACCTGGGCTCCATAAACCAGCCCCTGACCGATGGCCCATCCATTTTTACCATCGTATGCCTCGTCCCACCAACCATCAAGAATGCTGCAGTTGGGAACACCATTGAGTGCGGCCTTCATGCCACTGGTGCCACTGGCTTCCATGAGCCGTATGGGGGTGTTGAGCCAGACATCGGCACCGGTTACAAGCAGGCGCGCCAACCGGATGTCGTATCCTTCGAGAAACACGACCCGCCCCATGAAATCGTCCTGCTTGGCAAGTCGGCAGATAAGGTTGATGTAGCTGGCACCGATGGTGTCCGCCGGATGCGATTTTCCTGCAAAGATGATGTTGACCGGTTTTTCCGGGTTGCAGAATATCTCCTTGACCTTGTTCAGATTGTGAAAGAGTAACGTAGGCCGTTTGTACGCAGTGCAACGCCGGGCGAAACAGAGCGTCAGATGATCCGGGTTGAGAGCTCTGAGGAACATGCGAAGTCGGTTGGGAGGTTCACCTTCTCTGGTCCATTGTCGTGTGATCGATTGGCTGATTTCACCATAGAGACGATGTTTCAGGGACACATGGGTGTCCCAGAGTCTTCTGTCGTCGATGGAGTCTAAACAGTTCCAATCGGTGTCGTCCAGAAGGGCTTGATGTACGGATAGACTACAGGTCTCTTCAATGTCGTGTCTGAGTCGTTCGTCGAGCCAGGACGTGACATGGACGCCGTTTGTGATGTGTCCAACCGGTATTTCGCTGAGCAGAAAGCCCCGCCACAGGTCCTTCCACATGCGTCTGGAAACGTCTCCGTGTAATTTGCTTACACCGTTTCTGATGCAGGAAAGTTGCAGGGCCAAGACAGTCATGTTCAAATGGTCGGCTTCTTCGGCGTACATGTGTCCAAGGTTCCATAGGGAATCCCAGGGGACACCCATATCCGAGGCGTAGGTGCGGAAATAGTTTTCGGCCAGGGATTTTTCGAACCGTTCGTTGCCAGCCGGAACCGGAGTATGCATGGTAAATACGGTGGAACCGCGAACGACTTCCTTGGCTGTGGAAAAGTCCATGCCGTTCAGAAGCATGAGTTGACGAATGCGTTCGAAGAGCAAGAAGGCGGAGTGTCCTTCGTTGAGATGATAGATACTCGGTTCGATGTTCATGGCCTTGAGCAGTCTGACTCCTCCCAAGCCCAGCACTATTTCCTGTTCTATGCGTCCCTTGGAAGATGGTTCGTATAATCGGTCGGCAATGTCCCTATCTGTGCGGGAATTCTCGGTTACATCGGTATCCAGCAGATAGAGTTTGGCGCGTCCTACGTGTACTTCCCATATCTGGGCATAGACCGTCCGTCCCGGCAGATCGATGGTGATAAGAACCCGTTCTGTTTCGTCCTTGTGAAGTTGGGTAATAGGCATGGTGGCAAAGTTGTTTGTCCTGTATTCCACAACCTGATCGCCGTTGCCGTTGATTAATTGGTGAAAGAATCCATTTTTGTAAAGGAGTGATATCCCGATCAGTGGCAGGTTGAGGTCGCTGGCCGATTTGATATGGTCTCCTGCCAGAAGCCCGAGGCCACCGGAGTAGATGGGGATGGATTCGTGCAGGCCGAATTCCATGGAAAAATACGAGATCGGGTTATCCCATGTGATTCCCGCATGATTCGCTTTGGTACTTTCTGACATGTATGCATCAAATCGTTCGAGGACATTGGTGAAACGCCCCATGAACTCTATGTCTCCCGAGAGAAGGTTGAGCCGGTTGCGGTCCATGTTGTCCAGAAAGTGAACGGGATTGTGATTGCTTTCTTTCCATTTGTTTGCATCTATCCATTCGAAAAGTTCCTGTGCATCCTTGTGCCAGACCCACCAGAGGTTGTTTGAGAGCTCCCTGAACCGTGTCAGGGCTTTGGGCAGATCCGTGACGGCCGAAAAGGAACGGAGTCTGGGTTGGGTCGTGTTGACACCGGAAAAGCAGATCTGTTTGTCAGGAGCTGTAGCCAATCGTTGCACACCGGCAATTCTTTCGGTTCTTATTTCGGCAGCATATTTGTAAGCCTCAATGTACCGAGGGTAGAATTTTATCCAGGTTGCCTCTTCTGCGATGTGTCGCGCTTCAATGCTACGTGTGGCTCGTTCCTCTGGTGTCCAGCGAGTGAATTCTTCAAGCAACACGGTGAGTTTTTCGGTGGCTGTGGCGTAGTCGTCGTCCAGACGATTCAGCACGAGAACTCCGGTATGTCCATCAGGGTGCTTTTCCATGACCCACTGACCGAATCCGGCCCTGTCGGAGGTGATCGTGGGGACGGAGAAAGCAGCACTTTCCATGGGAGTATAGCCCCATGGCTCGTAGAAGGATGGAAAGACCGTCAGATCCATGCCCGCCAACGCATCATAGTATTCGAGATTAAGGATGCCATCGTTGCCATCCAGATAGACGGGGATGAAGATGACGCAGCAACGGTTGTCCGGGGTGTTGCCAAGGTGCTGTTCCATGCATTTGGCAACAATCGGATCGTGTTCTGGGTCCCCTAGATGATGTGTGGAAATGCCGCCGTACTTTTCAATGGCGTAGCGTTTTTCCTTCAATCGTCTGCGAGCCTCGTCTGTAAAACCGGCATATCCGCATGATACGAGCAGAAATGTTACGATGGTAACGTCTTCATCTGTGGTTGCGAGTTGTCGGTCCACATTGGCTAAACTTTCGATCAGGATATCTATTCCCTTGTTGTGGAATTCATACCGTCCACTGGTCGCCACGAGGAGTGTCTTTTTGGGGTCGAGTTCGCGTTCAAGAAAGCGTGAAGCCAGGTCTATGAGCTGCTTTCGTGCCGTCTTTCTTGTCTTCATGACAGTTGCCGGTTCTGCGAAGCCTTCGAGGTTGAACCCGTTGACAGTGACAACGCTGGGATTGGTGCCCAGTAGATTGGATGCTTCCTTGCGAGTGATATTGCTCACGGTGGTGAAGCAGTCGGCTTCGCGAGCAGACACTGATTCCATGGAATGTTTGGCAGTGACGCCTAATCTCTTGGCTTCCTGGGTTGGTTCGATTTCTTCAAGTCGTTCATATATATCAACGCCCGAACCTGACATGGCCCGGCCAAGCATGGTGGCGTGAGTCGTCAGTACGGTGCAGACCCCAGGTGCATGTTTCTTGAGGTAAAGAACTCCAGCACCGGACATCCATTCATGAAAGTGGGCGAAGACGTCTGCCACTTCTTCGACATCATCGTAAATTTCCTTGATGACCATGCCCGCAGCAGTGCTGAACAGAACCGGCTCGAGATAGTCCCATGCTCCTGACATCGAATCGATACCAAAGTCGTTCCACAGTTGGAAAAGAAGTTTGTCCGGTGCCGGAAAGGCATCCTGATTGCCTATGAGCAAGGCCCATGGTTTGCCCGGAATATTCCATCGACCGACAGCACAGTGGATATCCTTTTCTGCCAGCCTGCTCAAAGTGGAAATAAATTCCTTTGGCGGATCACACGGCTCAAAGCCGGGGTTGCGATCCAGAAGTGGACCTACTGCTACATATCGGCCTTCAAAGGCCGCTACGGCTTCCGTGGCTTTACTGCTGATGACGGTATGAATGCCGCCGACCTTGTTGCATACTTCCCATGAAATTTCGAAGAGCCAACTGGTTTTCATTGAGTTTTCTCCTGTCATTGGTCAATTTTCTAGACGGCGGTTTACTGTGAGCGTGAGATCATTGAGGACGTTCATATATGTTATGAACGCCTGGTGGGGCGTGTCATAGGGATTGAAATATTTGTGAACGTCCCCGTCGGAAAACCATTTTGTACACATATAATAGAAATGGTCGGATGTGAGCAGCTCCCTCCATGTGGCGATGAGGTCATCATCCTTGGTTTGCAGGACTCGGTCTTCAAGGGCATAGGCCAATTCAGCGGCCTGATCCTGCATGGGATTGCCGAGCCATGCCGTGACGTCTCGTTCGAGGTCTGCCCATGAAGTGAAATGGGGAACATCGAGTTGGGCTACAGGAGTGAGTCGGGCTGCGACCTCCGCCGGTGTCTGAAAGATGAAATCGTCATGGGAGAGGATGGCTTTTGGCAAGGCCTTGAAAAACTTGAATATGCCGGTATCCTCCCATTGGTGTTCACCTATGGTCTCATAGTCCATGAACAGATTGACTACTTCTCCGTTACCGGCGATGGCATGAACCCATCGTGCAAATGTGTCCGAGGTCACTGGCCATTCGTTCCAATCTCGGTTTGAGAAACGGAAGGCTATGTCGTCGGAAAGACGGTAGTTTTTGAGCAATGCCTTCAGTTTGCAACAACCGGCTGGCTGGTAGACGAAATTGGGAGAACGCCAGCCGAGTACCTGATCGGCACCCTCGGCAATAATGGCCTTGTATCCCATTTTTTCGATTTCAAGGGCCAGCTCGTTATTGTAGATGAGTTCCGTGTTGCGGAAGGTGACGGGTTTGGAGCCGAAGAATTCCTCAAGAACGCGTTCGTGCATTTCAACTTCCTGTCTGAATTCCTTTTTTGAAAAAAGGAAGGACAGGGAATGGTAATGAGTTTCACCGATGAATTCCACGCAGCCCGTGTTGGCCAATTCGCGGAAGGATTCGAGAACTTCCGGGCAGAATTCCTGAAATTGTTCCATGGCCACGCCAGTGATGGAGTAGGAAATGCGGAATTTGCCCTTGAATTCATTTATCAGGTCGAGCATCAGTCGGTTTGCAGGCAGGTAGCACTTGTGGGCCACCTTGCGCATGATATCGCGATTGACTGCGTCGTCCCGGTAATCATGATCCTTCCCCAGACTGAAGAAGTTGTATTTCTGATTCAGTCGCATGGGTTGGTGCACTTGGAAATAGAAACAGACGGAGATCATCAGTTGCCTCCAGTGAGTTCTTTATAGACGTTCAGGACTTGTTCGGCCGATATTTCCCATTTGATCTTCTTGAGAGTTTCCATGCCTTGTGCGGTGAGTTCTCGTGTCCGTGTCTCATTGTCCAGAATGTCGAGAATTTCATATGCGAGACGGTCTACGTCCCAGAAGTCCACCTTGACTGCATTGTCCAGAATCTCGGCTACGCCCGATTGTTTGGAGACGATTGACGGAACATTATAGACCATGGCTTCAAGGGGAGTGATGCCAAAGGGTTCGGAGACGCTTGGCATGACGTAGAGGTCGCTCATGGCGTATATTCGTTCGACATCCGGTCCTCGCACAAATCCGAGGAAATGGAATTTGTCGGCCATGCGCAGTTCGGCCATGCGCTCGACCATTCGCGGAAACATGTCGCCTGACCCAGCCATGGCGAAACGGACGTTCGGATTTTTCTTGAGCACTTTGGCAGCGGCCTCAATGAAGTAATCCGGCCCTTTCTGGAAAGTGATACGCCCAAGAAAGAGGACCAGTTTTTCTTTGAATGGTTTTTTCAGGCGTTGCTCTTCGAAGATTCTTTCCTTGTTCACGGCATTGTGAACCACCGTGATTTTGGCCGGATCGATGGAATACCGTGACACTATGGTGTTCTTGGTGAAATGACTCACCGCTATGATCCGGTCGGCGGCCTCGAAACCGGCCCGTTCTATGTCGTAGACCTGCTGGTTTACTAGTTCCCCACTTCGGTCGAATTCAAGGGCGTGAGCATGGACCACCAGAGGTTTGCCGGACACGCGTTTGGCTTCGATTCCTGCCGGGGCGGTCATCCAGTCGTGGGAATGGATGACGTCGAAGTGTTCCGTGGTAGCCAGATGACCAGCAACCACGCTGTACCGGACGATCTCGGCCATGAGGTTGCTGCCGTAGCCTCCGGAAAAGTCATTTGCGAGTTCTCCCAAAATGGCATTGGATGACAGGAGGGACTGGGTTTCGAGAATGTCCCTGTATTCCATTTCTGTTATGTAGGGACGCAGGGGAGAGAGCACCCCTAGTACCTTGATGCTTTTGCGCAGTTCAAGGATCTCGGAGATACCGACCTTAGTTCGGATGCGATTGGCTCCCATGAGGGTTAGATGTTTTCCTGCTTCATCGGACTCGAGTCTGGGCAACACGAACACGATGTCCGTGCCATGCTGTGCCAGACCTTTGGTTAATCCAAGGCATGCGGTTCCCAGTCCTCCGGAAATATGGGGTGGGAATTCCCATCCGAACATGAGCACTCGCATGTTTATTTCTCCCCTATCAACTTGTTCAGACGTATCATTTCGCCGACACTCCAAGCCTGAGCGATGCACCCCTTCGGGAGGTGTGGCGGGTTTCCCGTGTAGATTTCCGGTATGGATGCTATGCCGAAGTCTTCGGGAAATTCACGGAGAATCGGTTTGAAATATTTACGCATGAATGCCTTTGTTTCGATCTTGTTTTCTGCTTGGCGTAGCATGGCTTCGCCGAAGTGTCCGGCAAGCCAGGGCCAGACCATGCCCTGGTGGTAGGCTGAGTCCCGCTGATTGCTGTCGCCTTCATAGAACGGTGAGTACGCTTTGTTTCTCGGCGACAGGGTGCGCAGTCCGTATGGTGTCAGCAGGTGGGATTGGACCACGCTGACGATGCTACGCATCTGTTCGAGGGTCAGCATGGAGTGGGGCAGGGACACGGCAAATATCTGATTGGGCCGGATGGCCCGATCCTGGCCGTTGCTGTTCACGACATCACTTAAACAATCGTCGTCTGGATTCCAGAACCGGTTGACAAAGTTCGAGGCAAGGGTCTGTGCAGCCTGGTGGGCGCGGTCTGCCAATTCCGAATCTTCTTCTTGCGCTAATTCCAGAAACAATTTGAGGGAGTTGTACCAGAGGGCGTTGATCTCGACTGCTGCTCCGTGGCGAGGTGTTACCGGCTTACCATACGCCTGGGCATCCATCCATGTCAGTTGGGTTTGTGCATTTCCGGCATGCAACAGACCGTCATTGTCTATCCTGCATAAGGGTACCCTGCCGTCCAGATGGGCTGCGATAATATTTCTGAGTGCCGGATAGGTCTTTTCCATGACAAATGACATGCTGCCCTTGGTTTGTATGTATTCCTGTACGGCCCAGAAGAACCAGAGAGATGCATCCACTGAATTGTAAGCTAGGTGTGCGGATGACTGATCTAGATAGTTGGGCAGCAGACCATCGCGCTCAAGATTCGCGTATGAGGCCAGAACGTCTTCGCCGAATTCCCTGCGTCCTGCATGGAAGGTCAGGCCGGGCAGTGCGATCATGGTGTCGCGGCCCCATTCTCCGAACCAGTGGTATCCGGCAATTACTGAGGAAAAATTAGCATTGTTTCGGATGAGAAACTGGCCTGAGCAGTATTTGAGATCCTGAACCTTCTTGTTGCGGTCCTTGCAGGAGGCAAAGGCGGTTTCACGGCGTTTGATTTCCATTTTCCGCTGCTTTTCGAGGTTGCCCAACTTGTCGACAGATGCCGCGAAAATAACAGGTTTGTTCTTTTGCAATTGAACTTCAAACATGCCTGGACAGAACAGATCTTCCTGATAGTCGAAGCCTCGGTTTCGTTCTTCCAGGAATTCTATGTTGTATATCCATTTTGGCCCTGGAAAGAATTCTGTAGTACGGTTCGTACCCATGTACAGGGGGGGCATTCCCTTATACGGCTGGATTTTGCAGCCGTTTTTTTCGGGATATGCCTTGGGGTGTAGAAACAGGTTTTCTCTGGCCAGCGAGTGTATGTCCCGGAAAGCCAGCAGGGGGCGAATGCGAAGAGAAGGCCTGATCTTGCCTGCCAGAAGTTCGTAACACAGCAATATGGTGTTTTTGCCGTGTACCATCATCATGGTTTTCTTGATGATTGCATCGCCGATTTTGTATGTGATGGCAGGATAAAGCCCCTGTTCGAATTCCTCCACAAACTGATGGCCGGTAGGATGGTAGACACCAGGGTATTTGTTGGTGGACAGGAAGAATTCCTTGTCCTCGTTGATGACTGATGTTTCAACCTTTGAAAGCAGAACAAAGTTGCCTTTTGGTTCTGTGAGTGAAGCCACGAGCAATCCATGATACTTTCTGGTATGGCAATTGATGATTGTACTTGAGGAATAGCCGCCTATTCCGTTGACATCGAGCCATTCCTTGCGGGTTGCTGTTTCGGTGTTGACACAATTATTTCTTGAAATTCGTTTCATTTCTACCACCGGGTAGGTAATATAAATTCGGAATGATCAAATGTGAGACTCTTCTAGTCTTTAGATAGAAAAATGATTTAAGGAGCAAGCAAAATATGACGAGTTGATGTTATTATTTGATGGGTATTGGTGGACCTATACTCTAATAGTTATAAATTTTTGAAATATAAGTAAAAAAATCTTGTGATTGCATGTTGTAAAAGTTGAATGTTTGGCGGAGACGAAACGGTGCAGGAAGAGCCTGAGGCACCTGACGCGGTGTGTGAAAATGGTTCATCGAGGTCGAGAATTGTTTGCTTGATTTTTTTTTGTCGAAAGAGTCATTCTTTACGAAAGATTGTTTTTGAGTACTCGTATGAGTATGGTTTGAGAAATGGGCGTAGTGCGAATGAATAGAGTGATGGCAATTCTGTCCCTGTGCCCCTTGCTTTGATTTGCTGTGGCGTATATAGATGATTTTGTTGTAGTAATAATTGTCCTCCTTAAAATCACGGAGCAATCAATGGAGATACTCAGGGCAAATCCGTTTATGGCGCTTTTTTTGGCGTTGGCCCTCGGCTATTTTATCGGAAAGTTCAAGGTCGGGAAATTTCAGTTGGGAGGGATTGCCGGAACGCTGATTGCCGCTGTCATTATCGGCCAGATCGGAATTCAGGTGGATGAAGGCATCAAGGGAATTTTCTTTGCTCTCTTCATCTATGCCGTGGGGTATAACGGCGGCCCGGAGTTCTTCAGTTCAATCAACAGATCAACCGTGACCCAGGTTATTGCGGCCATAGCAATGACCGTGACAGGACTGGTTACCGTCCTTTTCTTTGCCAAGATTTTTCATTTGGGGGTTGGATTGGCTGCTGGGCTTGCGGCAGGTGGTCTGACTCAATCAGCCATCATTGGTACGGCAGGAAGTGCCATTGATCTTCTTGGTCTGGCCAAGGGAACGGCCAACAGCATGAAGGTGGACATAGCTGTGGGCTATTCGGTTACGTACATCTTTGGTTCGTTGGGTCCAATTCTGGTGGTTACGGCATTGTTTCCGCTGCTTTACAAGTGGGATTTGAGGAAGGAAGCCATCAAGTTGGCCCAGAAACTGGGGGGCGGTGCCAGGGAACTTGCGGAAGGGGAATATATGCCTCTGACGCGAGCTGCCTCTCGTGTATTCCGAGTGTCGCCGGGTGCTGCTGTTATCGGTCATGGTGCAAATTTTCTGGAGGACTTGTACGATAGTTCCTTGAGGGTTGAATCGGTCCTGCGCCAGGGGGAGAGCCTGACTGTTGATGATACCTTGAGTTTACAACCGGAAGATTTGGTCATGGTTACCGGGTTGGCTACGTCGTTGCAGAAGTGCAGTGAGTCAATCGGTGCAGAGCATGAGGACGAAGATGATCTTTTCAATATCGTCGAAGAATCCAGAAAGATATTCGTCACCAACAAGCAATTTCACGGACGCACTCTGGATCAGGTTCATCATGCAGGCGAAGGCAAGCATTACGGAGTTTTCTTTACGGCACTTTCCCGCATGGGACATTCCATGCCCTTGCTGCCGAAGACTGAAATTCATGTTGGCGATGAACTTACTTTGACTGGTTCCAAGGCCGATCTCGACAAGGTCGAAAAACTTATCGGCTACAAATCGCCTTCCATCCATGCAACCGAATTCATGACATTTGGTCTGGGCATGGTTCTTGGGTATGTTTTCGGTCTGTATTCGTTTCATATCGGTTCTGCAGAGGTCAGTATCGGTAGCGGACTGGGGTGTCTGGTTTCCGGGTTGCTGTTTGGATATTTGAGGGCCAAGCATCCCAAATTCGGAGGTGTGGACACTGGAGCAACTACATTCCTTCAGACTTTCGGGCTGGCTGTCTTTGTGGGGGTGGTTGGTTTGAATGCAGGAGAGGAGGCGCTGACAACCATCCGGGAACATGGGATTACCCTTTTCTATCTGGGAGTCGGCGTGACCCTCATCCCGCAAATCCTGGTCTTTTTCTTTAATTATTACGTGTTGAAAATCAAGAATCCGGTCATTGCCATGGCTGTTGTGGTTGGTAGCAGAAGTGCCAATCCCGCTTTTTCGGCATTGTTGGACAAGACCCGGAACGCCACCCCTGTGGCAGCCTTTACAGTCACTTACGCGATAGCCAATATTATGCTTACCCTTTGGGGGCCGGTCATCGTGGCCGCATTGCATTGATTTTTGTTAATGATTGGACACAGTAAAATGCAGATTTCCCGTGAATTCCAGATACAAGGTGCAACCGGACATCAAGATCGAAGTATATGCTTCAATTCTTGAGAGTCTGATTCTTTTGCAGCCGTGATGATTTGGTGTTTTCGGGGTCGTCTGCCAGGAGATGAAAATGAGCCCAGAACTAAGTCCATTTGAACTGAAAGACCAGTTGATCGAGCTTGCCGGTAATTCTGACAACCACATGATGCTCAACGCCGGGCGAGGTAATCCGAACTTTTTGGCTATCTATCCAAGACAGGCTTACATTCGTATGGGTGAGTTCGCCCTTGAGGAATCCGGGCGTTCCTATGCCTATCTCTATGGGGGATTCGGCGGGGCCAGTGTACGAAAAGATATTGGCGCACGTTTCAACGAATTCCTGATACGCAGCAAAGATTTGTCGGGAACCCTGTTCTTGCGGGCATCTTTTTCCTATATGACGGATCAGTTGGGATTGGATCTTGATGATGTTGTTTTTGAATTTTGTGAAGCCTTCCTTGGGTGCAACTACCCGGTTCCTCCGAGGATGCTCACTTCAATGGAAAAGGTGGTGCGCGAGTATCTGGTCAAGGAAATGTATGCCGGAAAAACCGCGATGAACGAGTTTGACGTGTTTGCCACGGAAGGTGGCACGGCGGCCATGACCTATATCTTCCAGTCTTTGAAGCACAACCTGCTGTTGCAAGCCAAGGACAAGGTGGCCATTGTCACCCCGATCTTTACCCCGTATCTGGAAATTCCGGTTTTGCCGGAATACGGTCTGGATGTGGTGACTCTTGAGGTTGATGAGGATCTGGGGTGGCAACTCAGCGCGGAATCCATCAAGCAGCTTGAAGATCCTGCCATTAAAGTCCTTTATGTGGTCAACCCCTCCAATCCGCCATCTGTCAAGATGAGTTCCACTGTCCTCGAATCCATTGCCGAGGTTGTCAGGACAAAACGGCAGGATTTGATGGTCATTACCGATGACGTATATGGAACCTTTGCCGACGATTTCCTTTCTTTGGCTGCGATGATTCCAGCCAATACCCTGTTGGTCTACTCGTTCTCCAAGTATTTTGGAGCCACTGGTTGGCGGCTTGGAGCCATCGCTCTTGCCGAAAAGAATGTCTTTGACAACAAGCTGCGTGCTTTGGGCGATGCGGATAAGGCTGTGTTGGAGGAAAGATACAGCACTTTGACCAAGGATGTCCCCGGACTGAAGTTTATAGACCGTTTGGTGGCGGATTCACGTGCTGTGGCCCTGAATCATACCTCGGGCCTGTCGCTTCCACAGCAACTTCAAATGGCTTTGTTCGCATTGTTTGCCCTCATTGATGGCCATGATGAATACAAGAGTGCCACCAAGAGGCTGATTCACAGACGGTACAACCGGTTGATGAGCAGCATTGGTATCGAGCCGGAAGGTGACGAGAACGCGGTGGACTATTATACTTTGCTGGATCTTCAGAGGTTGGGCGAGCATTTCTATACAAAGGAATTTGGCGAGTGGATGCTGTCAAACAGCGAGGATGTCGATTTCCTTTTCACCATTGCCAAGGAGTGCGGTGTGGTCATGCTACCCGGCAAGGGTTTTGATGACTCCCATCCGTCGGCGCGAGTTTCTTTGGCCAACCTTGCGGAATGGCAATACGAAGCCATTGGCAAGATGACCCGGAAGATACTGGACGAATTGTATCAGAAATTCAGCACCAAATAATATCAACGACCAGACAGCCGGAAGACGTTCTGTCTTCCGGCTGTCTGGTTTATCAAATTTAAAGCCTCTGGTTAATCTTCCAGAATATAATCCACAGTGGTCACGACCCGGACGCGTTTGATTTCCGGGGTGTACTGGTCGCGGTCCTGAAGGCTGAAATAGCCCTGGGTGGCCCGACGAATGGTTCCAACCCGTGAACCGGAGTCTTTGGCAAATTGCTTGGCGGCGTTTCGTGCGTTTTGTGTTGCCTGAGCGATCATGTCCGGCTTGATTTCGTTGAGGCCGGTAAAGGCGAAGGTTGGCCGAAATTCATAGTTCTGTACCAGCATGACACCACGGGAGACGAGATTGCCTGCCACCGACATGGCTTTCTTTACAGTGGTGATGTCCTTTGACCTGATGGTGAGAACCGCTGAAGCAGTATATCGTTGAGGCGGATTCTGGTTGTTCATCATGGCCTGATTATCCTGGATGCGTGGAGTGTTATCCATCATTTCAGCATTCGCCAATCCTTGTTCATTGAGGAAACTCATGATCTGGGCACGGGATTTCTTGAGAGCTGCGTCCACTGCTGGCAATGTGTCGGCATCGGCACTGTAGCTGATGGGCCACATGGCCAGATCGGCTGGTACTTCTCGTTCGGCTAATCCTTTGACAGTGACATAGCGGTCCATTGCTTTGAAATCCACGAGTGCGTTACCCAGAATCCAACAACCACCGATAATTCCGATGGCGAGTATTATTCCTGAGAGAGCGCCTTGCATGCAGTTTTTCTGTTCCATGTGTTCACCTGTTGGTTTGTTTTAAGATGCCAAGTTTACTTGATTCAGAATAAGCCGGTCAATGAAAACCCGTGTCGGTTGCAGGTTCTTGAAATGGACGGATACCATTTCTTTGCCATATTGATTTTCTATTGGAAAATACGATGGGTGTGAGAGGTCGTATCTAGTTTCACTTTTCTTGTGTCCATGTTCAGTTCAAGCCACATTCTTTGCTCGTTGCGCGATTCTTTTGCGCATGGCGAGATAAAACTTTTGTAAATACAAATCAATTAAAACAATGAATTGTGTGTTTTTATTTTGCAATTTGACACGTGTTTGCGTGTTGACTGCAATGGTACGCTGTTTGCTCTACATCGGCTATGATTTCAATCATGAATTTGAGTATTACTATCACGTTTATCTTTATGCGCATCTTTTTTGGACGCGGAGAATTATATGCCGAATTACAAAACCATATTCAATAATCTTCCAGTTCCCGCGCTCAGATTGTCGCATGATGGTGCTATACTGGAATCAAATCACTATGCAAAATCGATTTTTTCTGACTTGGAAGAACCACAATCCATGTCCGAGAAAATTCAGTTTTGGTTAGGAGATGCGATTGCCGAATTTATTAATGGTGTAGACGGGTGCGCAACGCTGGAGCGTTCTTTGAAACAGGCCGGACGACGTCCTAGTCATTTCAATATCAACTTGTCAAAACTTGAAGGTGCAGGGCGGTTACCGGATGTGATGGCCGTATGTACGGACATCACGGATCGGTATAAATACCAGGAGAAAATTCGTCGTCAGACGGCAATCATTGATTCTTCCAATGACGCTATGGTTTCAATGTCAATCAACGGGACAATTTTTTCTGCAAACCGTAGTGCGGCTTGCCTATACGGATATGATGCGGATGAGTTGGTGGGGGGGTCGATTTTTGATCTTACTCCTTCACGACTTGAGGAAGAAATGCATTCCGTGTTCAAAGAAGTGAGAGAAGGATGTCGAGTGGTTCGGTTGGAGACAATGCGACACAGTCGATACGGCCCTGAGTTTCCGGTTTCAGACACGTATTCACCTATTATAATTAATGGAAAGGCGTATGCTGTATCTCTGGTTACCCGGGACATTTCCGAGCGGAAGGAAGCGGAGCTGGCTCTGAGTAACAGTCATACCAAGTTGAAATCGATTCTGGTTGAGACGGTAAACGCCTTGTCCATGACATTGGAAAAACGTGATTTGTACACTGCAGGGCATCAGCAGAAGGTTGCGATTATTTCTTGTGCCATAGGGCGTCAAATGGGGTTGGATTCCGATGAGTTGGATGCTATTCATACCGCCGGAGTGTTGCATGATATCGGAAAGATATGCATACCGATGGCCATCTTGAGCAAACCAGCGAAGCTTTCTTCTGGTGAAATGGGAATGGTTCGGTGTCACCCTCAAAATGGACTGGATATAATAAAGGACATTCCTTTTCCCCGTTCGGTTGGGGCCATGATTCATCAGCATCACGAACGAATTGATGGTACCGGTTATCCCGAAGGACTCAGCGGGGGTGATATTTGCTTGGGAGCTCGTATTATTGCCGTGGCCGACGTGCTGGAGGCCATGGGCTCGCATCGTCCGTATCGTCCGGCATTGGGCATTGGCGCTGCCCTTGAAGAGTTCAAGGCCCACACGGGTCAGAAATATGATTCGAATGTTTGTGATGCCCTGCTGGCTCTTGTAGATCGCGGAGACATCATTACTCAAAAAGGAGAGTTGATATTATGTCGGTAAAAGCTAAACTTGTTATGCTGCTGATTGTTTCCATTGCCGGCTATGCACTCATCTTCGGTGCCGACATGGCTGGCCGGAGCCTTGCTACGGAAATGTCCATGCTGGAGAAACAAGCCTCTTTGGCTCAGATGTCCGTGCTGCAATGTCGCAGGCAGGAGAAGAATTTTTTACATTATTTGGACAAAGTTCATCTGTTGAGTTTTAAAGAGGCTTTTTCTCAAGCCAAGACATCCCTGAATACAATTGCTGATAAAAGTGAAGATATACAGGAGAACGTGGATCAGGCAAATGTCTTGCTTGATGCTTATGAGAAGAGTTTTCTCCGACTGGCTGAAATTACACAAGAAATAGGTTTGACTGAGAAGGACGGAATGCGGTGGCAGTTTATTTCAGCAGCCCGAACAATGGAAGCACAGTTCAAGAATAATGCTGACGACGATATACTTGTTGCTTTGCTTCAACTCAGACGGCAGGAAAAAAACTTTATTATCCGGCATACCGAAAAAGAATTGAATTCGGTGCATTCAAAAATGGATATTCTGATTAATTTCGTCAATAAAATTGAAGTCGATGAAGATACGCGCATGGCAATGAGAGCTTCCCTGGATGGGTATACCACGGCTTTCAATGATTACGCACAAGCACGTGCGGAGAGTGAAGCCGTTACGCAGGAACTCATCAGAGATGCTCGAGCACTTGAACCGGTGGTCGAAAGTGTTCGTGATTATTTTGCTTTGGAGCAAAAGCGTACTGCTGCTCTTGTTTTCAAGGGACTGGTCGCTATCGAAATATGTACGGCCCTGGCAATCATTTTGTTGTCGATTTGGGTCATCCTTTCAATCACCCGACCGTTGGCCTCATTGACTGCCTATTCTGAAGAAGTGGTTGGTGGAAATCTGGATGCAGTTCCCCTTGGCAGCTTTCAGGCCGAGTTCGATGTTTTGCGAAATGATATCTCCAACATGGTGACTGAACTCAAGAGCCGTCTTAGTGAGGTTGAGGTCAAGGGAATCGAGGCTCGAGAACAAGCCGATAGTGCCCACGAAGCCATGCTTGAGGCAAAAAAACAGCATGAACATGCAGAACGGCTTGGCAATCGGATAAAGGCATCTGCTGCCCGCGCCGAGACGTTTACTTCCCGGGTAACGCAAAGTGCCGAGGAGCTCACAGCCATGATTTCACAAGCAAAGCAAGGAGCTGTGCTTCAAACTGAACGTATGCAGCAGACTGCGGCAGCCATTGAGCAAATGAATGTTGCCGTGCTTGAAGTTGCCAGGAATGCAGGGGAGGCTTCGGAAAATGCTCGTGAAACCAAGTCCAAGGCTGAGAACGGGGCCATGCTTGTGAAGAATGCCGTTATGGCTATATCCACTGTCAACGGCCATACCGGCAATATGCGTGCTGGCATGGAAAATCTGGAACGGGAAGTTGAAAGTATAGGTGTCGTCATGGATGTCATCAGCGAGATAGCGGATCAGACCAACCTTCTAGCTCTGAATGCCGCTATTGAAGCCGCGCGTGCCGGAGATGCCGGGCGAGGGTTTGCCGTGGTTGCCGATGAGGTCCGCAAGCTGGCTGAGAAGACAATGGATGCCACTCGGGAAGTGGGTCGTAATATTGAGGCTATCCGAAATGCCACGGGTGAAAATATTGAGTATACCCGTGAAGCTGTCAAAGCCGTGGAGGAAAGTACTCGGCTGGCAACAGAGACCGGAGCCTCGCAAGAGGAAATTCTGTATCTGGTTGATCTCAATACCTTGCAGGTTGAAGGAATTGCTTCAGCCTCGGAAGAGCAGTCAGTGACTTCGGATCAGATTAATGTTGCTGTCAGCGAAGTACACAGTATTGCAGAGCAGTCTTTGGATGGAATGAACAATTCCTTTACTGCGGTGCAAACTTTGACCTCCATGGCCGAAGAACTCAGAACCATGATTCAGCATATGCTGAGCGATGAAGTAATCGAACAGGAAGTCGATACGGAATCCATTTCTGCTTGAGTTAATTCTTAATTATCTATCAGAACACGACCTTCGGCATAGCCCGAAGGTCGTGTCTTTTTTTGGCGTTGGTTTTATAATGAGTGATGAAAAAAAGTATAAAGGCTGATTGCAGGGCATTGTCATTCAACTACGACATAGCGAGTGGATGGGCCTTTGCCTGTTTTCATGAGCAGTCTTTTTTTGACCATATCCTGTAGATCATACACAGCGGTGCGCGAGGGCAAGTCCTCACCCACAATGTTCTGATATTCCTGACGTGATATTTTTTTGCAACGTACGATCTCGGGAAATGCCTTGCGCTGGCGGGCATTGAGTTTGGGTGAAGATATGTCTTTTGTGGGGGCTGAGGGGTGTGGCATGGAGTTTTGCGCAGCGTCGGAAGTCGCTGTGGAAGAAACAGACTCGGTCTTTTCTTGTCCATACTCGGAAATTGGGTGTGTAGCTTTTTCAGATATTGCCGATACGGACTTGGCTGGATCCGTTTTATGAGGTGGGCAATGTTTTTCCGGGATGGCAGCTGTTTTTTCAATGAGATCTTCGCCTTCCAATCGGAGTTCCGATGCCTGGATAACTTCGTGCTCGGTCATGACCACGGCACGGGTAATGATGTTGATGAGTTCACGGATGTTTCCTGGCCAGTCGTATGTTTTGAGCTTTACCATTGCTCCTTTGGAAAGAGCGAGATTCTGTTTGTCCACCATCTTCTCAGCTTGACGCAGGTAATGCATTGTCAATGTGGAGATGCTTTCGGGATGCTCCTTGAGGGAAGGTGTACGAACGGTGACGACTTTGAGCCTGTAATAGAGGTCCTCCCGGAATTCTCCCTCTTTGATGAGTTCCTGAAGGTTGACGTTGGTGGCGGCAATAAGTCGCACATCCACGTCAATATCCTTGTCCGATCCCAATGGTTTGATTTTGCGCATTGACACGGCGCGCAGTAGCGACTGTTGGACTTTGGAAGAGGCTGCCTGAATTTCGTCCAGAAACAGAGTGCCATCATGGGCTTCCAGAAATGCTCCCTTGCGGTTGCTGCGAGCCTCGGTAAACGCTCCTTTGACATGACCAAATAGGGTGTCCAAAAGCAGGTTCTCATCCAGTGCGCCGCAATTGATCGAAATAAATGGTTTATCAGACCGATTGCTGTGGCGATGAACGGCTTCGGCTGCGAGCTGTTTTCCCGTGCCTGTTTCGCCGATAATCAATACGTCAACATTGGCTTGTGACGCCTTGAGGATATCAGATTTGAGTTGTACGATTTTTGGACCATAGCCCACAATTTCTGGAATGATGTCAAGTCCGCTACTTTCCTCTCCATGAATAAGATCATTTGTCATGTCGGCCTTTTCCGTGAGACTCGCGGCCTGCATGATTTTGTCTTGTAGCTCCAACTCTTCTCGTTGTTTGTGGATGATGTCGATCATCTCGTTGATGGTTTTGGAGAGCATTTCGGATTCGTAACTTGCTATATTCAAGTCAATTTTCTTGATATCACCAGTTGAACGGAATTCTTTCACATTCCGTGAAAGTTGCAGCATGGGGCGGGTTACCATGCGGCTGATGATGAACAGGAGCAGGGAAATGCCTATAACTGCAATGAGGGTAATGATGAAAAGGCTATCCATATGTCGGTATCTTGCTGAGGTGGTGAGTTTTGATCTGTCCACGAGGGCCACACCCCAGAAAACTTCTTTGTTGCCATCGCCGGAATCGAAAGTCACCGGGGCGTATGAGAAGTAGTACTGGCTGCTGTCTTGGGAATTGTTTTTTTCATCGGTGATGCGCTGAAGGTCGGTTTTGCCTTCGGAAATTACTTTGATCATTGCCCAGAATTGTTTGTTTGCCGTACTTGGCCTGAAAGCACAGTTCAAATTGGGATGTCCCAGGGTTCCTTCCATATTGGTGCGAGTCAGATAGGTGGATAGAGGCGGGCCTTCGCGGTTCATGTCCTCGGATTGAAAAAGAATCCAGCCATGAGGGTCGAAGAGAAAATTGAAACGTATCTGGTCACTGCGGGGATAACCCCATAAAGGGGATTGGGGCGAATTGTACAGGCTTAGAATATCTCTCACCTGCATAATGTCAACGGCAAGAACCAGATAGCCGTATCGTCCGTCGCCGTCAGAATCGCAGGGTGTGACAAATTGGATTATGTGGGATGTAACCCTGTGATTTACGGAGTCTATTGAAGGGAAGGGATATTCGGCTTGTGTGATTCTGGTCAACATGACATGCCCTGGTTCAAGGCTTTTGGCCTCTTCAAATATCAGGAAAGGGTCCGGTGTCATTGCAGAAATTTTGTTTTCCGGAATTCGTATCGATTTTCCGTTGTTGGTCACCAGAAATACATGCTCTTGTTCGTTTGGAGAAATATATGACAGTTCACGATATGTGATCCCGCCAAATGTGTTTTTTCGCGCAAGAAAATCCAGCAACTCTTTTTCGGTCACAGCCCCTTGTGCGACAAAAAGCAAATCCTGTTTGCATGTTTCAAGAAAAGTGCTCACGTCATGCGCAATGGCCAGAGTTTGGACTCGTACAGTCCTTTCCAAGGCAATGTCGATGAAGTTGTAGGAAACACGGTAGCTCATGAATCCTTCTGCAAGGACTATAAGTACAACTGAAGGGAGGAGCCATAGTAGGAGTTTTGTCATCAAACTCAGGCTATTGGCTGTTTTTATTATACATTGATTTTTGGAGGCTATAGACCTCCAGCTAAATAATCCCACAGCAACTCCATTGTGCTGATGTGCAGTGCTCATTCACAATTATGAATATCACGCAATGTGTTGGTTGCGCAATCGCATTTTTCAGACTTTTAATGAGTTTTTCCGTTATTTCAGTCGTTGGCATAGGCCTTGCTTCGATAGATTTGAATCTTGTCGAGCAAGAGTTGGTGGGACTTTGAGGGATAGGGTTTTCCGTGTGTGCTCGGAATTGTTCTTGTCGTGGCACACTCGTTTTCGAAATCGAGGACAAGGAGAATCAACATGCCCAAAAAATATACGTCTGATAATTCAGACTCTCATAATCCGTCATGTCAGCGGACTGGTTTTGCATTTGCCGGATCTTTTGTTGCAGATGAATTGGTTGTTGTGGTGGACACTCGCACCATGACTTTCGACATGATGAAATATCTGGCTGATCTGTACAATTCCAATATTGTTTTGTTCTCGGTCTGGGCTATGGTCCTGACAATTATCGTGGGATGTGCTTTGGGATTCCTGATGCATGTGGTCATTGCCCGCACCAAGGAGGCCAGTGATATTCGTGAAGTCATCGAACTCTAGCCGCTGGAGAGAGTAATGGAATTTCTTTGTAATTTTAATTGGATATATGTGCACTTGCCTATAATGGATACAGTTGTTGCCTGGCCGTGTTTGGTTCTTCTTGGTATATTTGCAGGCATAATAGGGAGTTTTTTCGGTATGGGCGCGGGATGGTTGATTGTTCCCGGATTGAATGTTCTCGGTTTTCCCATGCCCATTGCAATTGGAACTGGTTTCGCACATATGGCCGGAAATTCCATATCCTCTTTTTTTCAGCCTTCCCGGTTCTGTGACGTCGATTACAAACTGGGATTCATAATGTCCGTAGGTTCTGTTATCGGCATAGAAATCGGGGCGCAGGTTGTCATGCGCCTTGAACTATTCGAATTGGCAGATGTCAGTATCCGCTGCATGTATTTGATTTTTTTGATCACAATTGTATGGATGATTTATCGCGATTATAGGGAAATAGTTTGCGGTGAGGGGCGGGAACTGCATGGGAGTCGAAATTCACGCACTGCATACTGGCCCAAAGTCCTGCACAAGTTCAGTCTGGCTCCTGTTATTCATTTTAGAACTTCGGGGATAACCTGTTCTGTATGGCTTCCTTTTATTGTTAGCGTGATTGCTGGTATCCTGACTGGGCTTATGGGGATTGGAGGCAGCATTCTGCGTATTCCCGTGCTGGTGTACATTCTTGGTTGTACGACCCTGGTCGCAGTTAGGACCAATTTGATAACAGTCTTAATTGCAGGTCTTTACGGAGTTTTTACGTATGGGATCAAAGGTCGGTTTGAAGTCGAGGCCGCGTTTATAGTCCTCGTCTGTGTGGGGGTGGGATTGAAAATTGGAAACGTGGCGTCCAAATATTCCACAGGTTGCAGAATTCGTCCTTTTTTCGGTGTTTCCGTCTTGTGTTGCGCCCTTGCCCTTGTTTTCAAGCAGTTTGGATATGGTATGTTAGGATATATCCTTTTTATGGTTGCCTTGGGGCTACTCTGTTGTTTTATCATGAAGAACATGGGTGCCATGATTATGGGTGCTTATCGGGATAAATATAAGCACGTGGAGTGAAGGTCGGTCGAATCTGGAGGAATCCATGATCAGGATTGTAGCTATTCTTATATTGAATTTTGGGTTGATGTTCATGCCTTCTGCACAGGCGGCAGAAGTGGAGCAAGGCAAGTGCCTGAAACTTGACCGCGCGGCATTCATACTCGTTATTGAGGATTATGACACTGATTTCAGCCCTCGATGTCCTTATGGGAACGCTACGGGTAAAATATCCACTTTTGATATCTCCAAGGCGTCAATGGATATATCTGTACAGATTGGTGATGTTTTGCGCATAGCCTATGATCTTGGTCCCAAGTGCAAAATTGCCATCAAGGTAATGAACGTGACCAGGCAATCGGATAAATAGTTATCAGCGCGCAATCAGGAGTGATATTTTTTTTGAATTGTGCAAGTGGGCAAATGCTTGTTTGTGTGGTTTGATTATTCTTTTAATCATTTTTCTTGGCAACATTGCGTCCTGTTTTTTCGGTCCTCCACCAGAGAGAATGGCGGGTCTTGCCGGGGATGCATATTTCGCCCATTTTCGGAATGAGTAGCTCAACGTTGTTTTTTTCAGCGAATTTTGAAGCGAGGAGGATGGGATCATCCCAATTATGGAAGGACAGGTCATAAGCAGCCCAGTGCACGGGCAACATGTATTTTCCGCGCAGTTGCATGTGGGCCTTGATTGATTGTTCTGGAAACATGTGTACATCCGGCCATGCAGTATTCCAGGCACCTATTTCGATCATGGTCAGGTCGAATGGCCCAAAGCGTGTCCCGATTTCTTTGAACCGGTCGTCAAATCCGCCATCACCTGAGTAGAAGACGTTGTGTTTTGGTCCCTTGAACACGAACGAAGCCCAGAGAGTCTTGAATCTGTCGTGAAATCCTCTTCCTGAGAAATGTCGCGAAGGGGTGGCTGTTATCTCGACACTGTTGACAATATAGCTCTGCCACCAATCCAGTTCGACTATCTGTTCCGGTCGGCATCCCCATTTTTCAAGATGTGCTCCGACTCCGAGCGGAACGATAAACAGAGGAACCCGGGAAATGAGATGTTTGATTGTTTTCATTTCAAGGTGATCGTAATGATCGTGGGAAATGATTACCGCATCCAATCTTGGTAAATCCTCGCGTTTTATGGGTGATGGTTGAAATCGGTTGACGATGAAAGGGACCGGCGAAGCATTGTCAAACACCGGGTCGATGAGTAGTCGAATGCCATTAATGTCCAGAATCGTGGAGGAATGGCCGAGCCATGCGACTTGAAGTTCTTGTGGAATATCCGAAAAATCATTTGCAGATAGTGGAGATGTCGGAAGGGGGCTTTTGGGTTTTCTGCCATTGGATAAAAAGAATTTCATGGCCATGGAGATCATTCCGTCTTCCATTTTCATGTTTACGGGAATGACGTTCCTGAACGTTTCATCTTTATAGTTGGCGGATGCTTGATACATGTCGGTACGATCCTTTTTGGGGGAAGCTCCCATGGATGCACAGGATACGAGTGCAATGGCTGCGAAGAGTAAAAGCAGGAGTACTGTTGTAACAATGAGAATTTCTTTCATTTTCTAGCTCGTTGTTTCAACCAAGGCTTTTTTGGTTTTTCGAGCTTTTAGTCGTATTTTGTGACTTTCCTGAAGTGAACAGAGGACCGGGACGACAACGAGGGTTAGAATTGTGGCAATGGCAAGGCCGAATATGACGGCTACTGCCATTGGACCCCACCATTGTGATGTTTCACTGCCAGTGTCCAACCGGAAGTTCATGAAGTCGAAGCTGACACCGGTTGCCATGGGAACGAGGCCGAGAATCGTGGTTATGGCCGTCAGCAGGACAGGGCGAAATCGTGTCAGTCCGGCTTCGATGATTGCATCGTAGGCTGCTATGCCTTCCGTTTTTAATTGTTCGTAATAATCGATGAGAACGATGGCGTTGTTGACCACTACTCCAGCCAGACTGAGGACACCGACCCCTGTCATGATGACTCCGAACGCCGTGCCGGTTACGAGCAGACCGACCATGACTCCTCCCAGCGACAGGATGACAGCGGTGAGAATGATGAATGGGGTGGTGATCGAGTTAAACTGTGTGACCAACACGATGAAGATCAGGAAAAGGGCGGAGACGAATGCCTTGGTTAGGAATTCGGATGCTTCGCGCTGTTCTTCCTGTTCTCCTGTAAATTGATATGTGTAGCCGCGCGGCAGTTCAAAATCGGCCAATTTTGTTTCTATTTCAGCGATAATTTCCTCGGCAAGTCTGCCGGAAACGTCGGCGGAAAGGGTGATGACCCTTTTCTGATCGATACGGTTGATACCGCCAAGCCCGCTGCCCAGTGTTACCGTGCTCAGGCTGGTGATCGGAACGGGTTCCCCTTTGGGGCCGGATACCGTGATTCGTTTGATGTCATCCAGCGAGTCCCGGTTTTCTTTGGGGAGACGTGCAATTATGTCGTATTCATCCTTGCCTTCACGGTACACGCCAACCTTGAATCCATTGATTGCCGTTTTGACGGCTTGGGCCACGGTGAATGCGTCGAGACCGAGGAGGGCCGCCTTTTCTTTGTCAACGTCCACGCGTATTTCAGGTTTTGCGGAAACGTAATTGTCTTTCAGATCGATCAATCCCGGTATGTCCTTGATGGCTCGTTTGAATTTGGCGGCAATGTTTCCGAGCTGGCGCAGGTCGTCGCCATAGATTTCTAGGTTGATGGGACTGCCTGTTGGTGGGCCCATCTTTTCCGCTTCGGCCCGAACTTCTATACCGCGAAGGGCATGTTGAATGCGGGAACGGATTTCGTCAGTGGTTTTGGATGAGGGCTGGGAACGCTCCTGAATATCCAGATAGTCGAGCTTGACCAGACTGTAATGGGTACCGATTTCATCGCTTTGACCTGATTCACCGGTATTGGCAATAATGTACTCTATGTCAGGGTATTCCATGGCGATTTTTTCGACTATTTTCACATAACGGTCAGATGCTTCAAGGTTGGTTCCGATGGGGGCCTTGATTTTTACGTCAGAGCGTTTTGGCTCGGTCTTGGGCAGGAATTCCACACCTTTTCCGAACATGCTGAAGCTGGCGATAGAGACTACAAGAAAAGCGAAGGAGAATCCAAGTACCTTGAATCTGTTTTCCAGGGACCATTCCAATGCTGGTTTGTAGATGGATTTCAGGTAGTTCATCATTCGGTCAATGAGACCGGGCTTGTCGTTTTTGTTCTTTTTGGGAACATCCTGGAATTTGGCTGATAGTACCGGGTTGATGACCAGGGCGACAAACAGTGAGGCAATCAGGGCGATGATGACAGTCAGGGGCAGATAGCTCATGAATTCGCCCATGATGCCGGGCCAGAAGATCATGGGGAAGAAAGCCCCGATGGTCGTGAGGGTAGAAGCAATGACCGGCCACGCAACTTCATCAGTGGCTTCTTGGGCCGCTTGGGTGCGCGTTTTGCCCATACCTATATGGCGGTAGATGTTTTCCACCACGACAATACCGTTGTCCACGAGCATGCCTAGACTGAGAATGAGGGAGAATAGGATAACCATGTTCAGGGTGTACGAAAAAATGTCCAGCACCGTGAAAGTGATCAGCATGGAGAGTGGTATGGCAAGCGATACGAACAGGGCCGAACGACCACCAATGAAGGCAAATACTACGATCAGGACCAGAAGTAGGCCGGAAATGATATTGTTCTGGAGATCTGCCACCATCATACGGATGTCGTCGGATTGGTCGGATGTCAGGTTTATTTTAAGAGTGGGAGGCAGTATCTCCTGTTCTTCCTTGATAATCTGCTTCACTGTATCGTTGATTTCAATGATGTTCTCACCGGCGCGTTTTTTGACCTGAATGGTCACGCTTTGAATGCCGTTTATCCGACTTTTTGATGTCGGGTCCTTGTAGTGGTCGCGGATTGTGGCAATGTCTCGCAGATAGACCGGCCTGCCGTCTTTTTCGTAGACCACGATCTTGTTGATTTCATCAGGGTGTTTGAAATCCTCGGGCACACGAACAAGATATTTGGCTTGTCCTATTTCCACTGACCCGCCAGGGGTGTTGACGTTGGCATTTCGAACTGAATTCAGCAGGTTGGACAAGGGAATATTGTAGAATGCCACGCGATCAAGATCGATTTCCACGTGGATTTCTCGTTCCAGACCACCGATGATCTTGGCGTCCAAAACGCCTTGCACGGACTCGATTCTGTCCTCGATTCGTTCGGCAAAGACTTTGAGTCGCTTAAGGGAAAATGGCCCGGAGAGCACCACATTCAGGATAGGCATCTCCGAAAGGTTGATTTCGTTGATGGTTGGGTCGTCAGGCAAGTCCTGAGGCAGGTCCGGCTTGGCCTGATCGACCTTGTCCCTAACTTTTTGCAGGGCATCGTCGATGTCTACGTCCGGGGTAAATTCCACCTTGATGATGGATACTCCATCGTCGGATATGGAGGATATTTCTTTGGTATCGGACAATCCCTTGAGTTTTCTCTCAATGGGCATGGTGACCAGGGTTTCCATGTCTTCCGGGGCTACGCCTTCAAACGTTGTCTGGACAAAGATATAGGGAATGGTGATGTCCGGGTCGCTTTCCCTTGGAAGGGATGCATAGCTGGAAATACCTGCGATGATGATGAAAACCAGCAGTACCATGACAGTGGATTGCCGGCTTAACGCCATTTTGTTGATGATCATTGCACGACTACCAGCATTCCGTCTTCGACCATGGTATGTCCCGCCACGATGAGATTGTCGCCGATGTTGAGTCCTTCGAGAACTTGTGCCCTGTCATTTTCTATGATGCCGATCTTGATGGTCCGGGCGCGGGCGATACCGTTTTCCTCCACGTACAGAATGCGTTCTCCGCCCTGGTTGATGATGGCAAAGAGCGGTGTTGTGATCGCATCAGTCAGTGCTCGACGCAACAGGGAGACTCGTGCCAACATTCCGGCGCGGATGAATCCGTCTTCATTGTCGACCAGGACCCGTACTTGAAATGTCTTGGATGCCTCGTTTGCCTTGAATGAGACAAAATCAACTATGCCTTTTTGGCTTTTGCCCGGAATAGCGTCAACGGAAACGGTTACTTCCTGGCCTTTGGAGATATAGGGAATGTCCATTTCCGGCACGTTGATGGTGGCTCGGATGATGGAAGGATCGACGATGTCCACGACCTTGGCTCCGGCAGTCAGCCTTTCGCCACGATCCACATATCGTTTGTTGATGATGCCTGCGATAGGGGCGCGAACAACGCCGTATTCTACATTGACCAGCATTTCCTTTAATGAGGCTTCGCTGCTGGCGAGTTCCGCTTCCATCTGGTCAAATTCTTCCTGCGCCAGCACTCCTTTTTCAAGCAATTCACGGCGTCTCCGCAGTTGTTCGGAAGCGAGATTCTTGACCGCCTTGGCCTTGTCGAATCTGGCACCGCTGGAGGCTGAATCGAGACGGGCGATTATTGCGCCTTTTTTGACCCAGTCACCTTCCTTGACGCCGAGCCAGATCACGGTTCCGGTGCTTTCGGATGAGATGCAAACGTCCTTGTCCGGTTCGGTGTGAGCTGGCAGAACGAGAGTGTCTTCCAAAATGACAGGTTCTACCTTGGAGACGATTATCTCCAAGGCTTTTTCCGGGACCGCGATATTTGCTTCGGATTTTTCATCGCCGCATCCGGCCAGAACAAGGATGGCAAAACATGCAATGAGAATGGTAATGTTTTTGTTAAGCATTGATGCTCTCTTTTATTTCTTTGAGGCCACCCAGTACGAAGGTGGTTAGAAAATCGGTCATGAATTCAAGTTTTTCCAATGATTCTAGTCCATCTTTCGGGTCGTGGATAGCCATGATGAAATAGTGGGTAAGTATGCCGGTTGCAGCGATGCATGCGTGTTTGGCGGTTTCTTCATCAGATGGGCCAATCAATTCCATCACGATTGGAAACAGGATTTTTTCATCAAATTCTTTATGGCATTTGAAGATTTCAGGATCGGAATCCTCATTGGTTATTTCCTGAAGCAGCATGCGCATTTGTCGTAGTCGATTCTTGAATGGGTCATCGTATGTGCACAAATCTTTTAATTCTGCGCGAATATATGCCCGCATGAATTCTTCGGGGGAGGATTGTGACGTGATTCCAGCAAGGTGATCCTTGTTCTTCGTGAAATTGTCCATCCACATTATGAGAACCTGATTGTACAGTTTCTGCTTGTCTCCGAAGTGATAGTTCACGGCGGCAACATTGGCGTCCGCTTCGGTGCAGATATCGCGTATGGTGGTGTTGTCGAACCCTTTATTGCAAAATACGTGGCTTGCGGCTGCCAGTATTCGGCTCCGCGTGTCGTCGTGGGACATGTCTTCTCCAGTGATGGATCAATCAAGAATTAAAACGGCGTTTGAAACGATGTTTATGAGTTTGGACAGAGAAAGTCAAGCGGCAATTAAAACAATGTTTCAATCGTCGCTTGATTCTTTGTTTCAGAGATGGAAGGAGTGAGAAACTGGTCGTCTCATATTCGAGTTCGAGCCTTTCAATGCCTTTGGTAGCAAGGCAGGTACCCATTTGGCCATAGCGAGTGAGTCAGCAGTTCAATCTTTCAGTATTTAATGAATCTGAGTGGCTTTTTGATGGCATTTCCCTGCTGGTCGAAACGGACGGTTCCTGAAAGGGAGTTGTCTATTTGAGAATCTTTGAGAGCAGAGGCCACTGTTACAGGGACAAAGGAGTCGGCTTTTTTGATTGCCTGGGCCAGAATGTGAACTGAGTCGTATCCTTGGAGGGCTTCGGCAGAGGGAATTTTGCCGAATTGAATCTGAAAAAGTTTGGCGAAATTCTTATATTTTATTGTTTTTTGGGCTGGCTCCAGAAAATACATTGAACCGAACATGTCGGTTTTGTCAGATGAGATGGCAGTGGGACGTTTTCCGGCAACGATGAAGGGGCAGTCGATGCCCAAGGCCCGGCTGGCAGAGACGAGGTTTGCAATATCAGTTGTTCTGACGGCAAGGACAATGGCGTCCAGATCGAGTTCACGCTTCCAATGTTCCATGCGCATGGCAATTCCTGAACCGCGTCCTTCATATCCGAAAGAGAGGGGGATTTGAATTTCATGTCTGTTTGCAATGGATTCGAATCGACGTGCTTGTTGCATGGTCTGATCACTTTTTACATAGAACAGGCCGAGGCGGGACCATCCCTTTTCCTTTGCAAGTTTAAGGATTGCTTTGCATGTCTGCTCCGGGGGAGTTCCATTTTCAAAAAGAAGCGAAAATGGGTTCACAGAGGAACTGCTCCCGGCGGTGTTCGGGGATAGACTCATGAGTCCGTAGAATTCATAGTTCTGTGCTACTGCGGCATTGAGTTCCAGTTCGGTATGACCAATGACAAAGGCAATTTCAGGTTTTGTGGCGAATGATTGTGCGATGGTCAGGGCACCATTGATGGTTCCCTGATCGTCTCTGCAATCCAGAATGATTTTTCTGCCAAGAATTCCGCCGTTGGCATTGATTTCAGCAGCGGCAATTTCGATTCCTTGCAACATGGTTTCATGATGCTTCCAGTTGCCGCCGGCCCCAATATGCAATTCGTTAGCCGAAGCCTTGGAGAGAGCGATTCTTTTCTGGATGACGTCATGAAAGACATTGTCCTCGCGCAGATCGTCGCGGACTCCAAAGCCGATCCAGAGCAGGCATGTTGCCGAGGCAAGGCCGAATATGATCCAGGCGAGGGTTCCTTTCATCATCATCTCCAACTCAGTCCATCTGCCGTGAGGCAAGCTTGCTGAAAAGGCCGCCCTTTTCCATCAGTTCGGTAAAGGTGCCGGACTCTGCCACCTGGCCTTGGTGCATGACGTAGATTCGGTCTGCGTCCTGAATGGTGGAGAGCCGGTGGGCGACTACTATGCGGGTGGCATTGATGTGGCGCAGGTTGCGCATCACCTGAGCCTGGCTGGTGTTGTCCAGACTGCTGGTAGCCTCATCCAGAAGGAATATCCGCGGTTTTTTGGACAGGGCACGAGCTATCATTATACGCTGTTTTTGCCCCCCGGAGAAGGTGCTTCCGCCGTGCGGAACAAAGGTGTGCATCCCCATGGGCATGTTCTTGATATCTTCGTCCACGGCAGCGAGTCTTGCTGCTTCCCATGCATCCTCTTCCTCGGCATCGCTGGTGGCACCCATTATATTGAAATAGATGTTGCCCTGAATAAGTTCACCGTTCTGGATAACGGAGCCGATCTGTCTGCGTACCTTGACGGGATCGAGTCTGCGCATGGGTTTGCTGTCGAAAAGTATGGCCCCTGCATTGGGATTGTAGAATCCGAGGAACAGCTTGAGCAAGGTGGATTTGCCGGAACCGCTTGGACCGACAATGGCAACGAATTCTCCTGGGTTGGCCTTGAATGAGACGTTGCGTAAGGTCGGCTGAGTTGCTCCTTCATAGGCAAAGCTCACGTTGACGGCTTCAACTGATCCGTGGAGTTTCCCTGGATCTTCCAGTGCTGCGTGGGTTTCCGGCTTGGCTTCCAGGATGGGTTTGGCTCGTTCGTACATGGGCTTGATGAAAATCAGGCTGATGGCTGTGGAGCTCATGGTGGCAACGGCACCAGTCAACTGACCCATGGCTGAATTAAAGCACAGGAAGCTGCCCAGAGAGAGCTCCATGTACATGCCGGTCAGGATGAACAGACCAAAAACCATGAGGCTGGAGAACAGTGGGAGTCCTGAGGCATAAACCGTGATAACATTGGTTCCCTTGCCAATGGCGTATGTGATCTTGCGCAGTTCCGAGAAATTTTCCATCCAGCGGGCGAATGCATTGGTTTCGGCTCCGGCTGCGCGAAGCTTGTTGATGCCGGTGATCAACTGCAATTCAAGCCCGGCCAATTTGCCGATGACGTTTTGCACCTTGGATTGGAATTTCATCTGTCCCTTCATAAGCATGAAGGTGAAGGCGAGAGTTGCCATCAGGATGATCAACACGGCCAGGGAAAGCTGCCATGAATAAAAGGCGAGCAGGACGAGATTGGTCAGGGCAAAGGTGGAGGAAAGGAGAGTCACCAGCATTGTTCCTGACAGGCTTTGACGGATGCCATCTACGGCCATGGCCCGGTTGGATAAATCACCTGCCGGATATTTCTTGAAGAAATCCACCGGCAGTTTAAGGAGCTTGCCGAAGATTGATGATTGAAGTGAAACCTGAGCGCGTGTTTCCATTCGGAGCAGCGCTGCGGTTTTGGTCAGTTCAAAGGTGGCACTGCCAAGTACGAGCGCGGTCAGACCGAATAATATCTGCCAGAGCAGCCCGTGTTCTCCGTTGGATATGACTTTGTCCACAGTGGTGGACATGGCCATGGGAATGCCGAATCCGCTCAAGCCGCCCAGTAGTCCCATGAGTACTACCAGGGTCATTTCCTTGCCGCATCCCTTGAGGCTGTGCATGGTGAGATTGAGCGGTCCAAGTACCCCGGCAGGGAGAGGTGGGTAAAGTTGCAAGCCTTTTTCGGCGAATTGGGCGGCAAGTTCTTCGGTGATAGGCTCTTTGCGGCCAGTCTTCGGGGAGAGCATGACGTAGCCCTTCTTGCCTGGTAGCAGAGCAATGGGCATCTTTTCTGAACCAGCCTGTTCCATGAATCCGAGCAACGGGCCGGAATCTTCTTCAAACCAGCGGCCGGAGAGGAGAATATCCCTGGCATAGAAACCGTTGTGGTTGAGGATGTCCTCAAGTTGGCCTTTCATGTCGGCCTTGAGTCTTGGCGGTTCCACAACCTTGCAGCCGAGAGCTTTGCCGACGCTACGAACGGCCTCGGTGACGGTGGGAACACTTATCTTGATGGAAGTGTCCGGGTTGACCACCTCCACGGCCTGGTTCAGGGCTTTGTTGAATTCTTCGGATCTATGCTTCGAGCTTTCCATCAGACGCATGAATTTGCCCAGAGCCATCTGGGAAAATTTTTCAAATGTCATGGTCACGGCCATGGCGGCGAAGGAAGCAAAGGCGTCGAAGAATAAATCTGATTGAATCAGGGCCGAGGTGTCAACGCAGATGAGACGACTGCCTTGGTCCAGCTCCACCCACATGTTGCCACACAACGGAAGGAAATTGTCATTGCCCAGGATTCCCACTTCCCTGGCGTCACCATAGACGCAATTTCCCTTGTCCATGCGGAACCATAAATCGCTCAGGGCGGATGCTTTCATTCCACCCGGAAGGCGGAAATTGCTGCCTGGCTTGAGCATCTTTTTGACATCCGGTGGTGGGATGTCAGGGCTGAAATGGGTGGAAAGCTGTCTGATTGCGTGAGAGAAAATCTTGGCAGCGTTGTCCGGGTTCTTTTGACAGTTCTCGATAAAATCCTCTGTCAGCATGGGGACGAGCTTGGCTCCGGGGGATGATTCCAGAAAAACCTGAACCGTGTCGGTCATGCCTTCGGACGAAAAACCGAAGATGTAGCCCCCTTCTTGCACACGCAGAAGGGTTTCGGATGTGCGAGGGAGATCGCTACCCGGTGCCGGTTCGACCATGACGCTGGCTTTGCCTTTTTTGACGTGCCAGACCATGCCTGTCGAATCGAGGTCGATGCGCCGTTTGGGTGCCGTGAATGACATTTACGTACCCTCTGTGGAGATGAGTTGGCTGTATTGACCTTTCATTGCCATGAGTGATTCGTGGGTACCGCGTTCGACCACTTTACCGTTGTCGAGCACAATGATTTCATCAGCGTCCCGGATGGTGGAGAGACGGTGGGCCACGATGAGGCAGGTGCATCCTCTGCGGCGGATATTGAAGTCCACTTGAAGTTCCTTGACCGTGTCCAGTGAGTTGGTTGCTTCGTCCAGAATCAGGATGGCCGGGTTGCAGACAAGGGCTCTGGCAATTTCAAGGCATTGTCGTTGGCCACCGGAAAGGTTTGTTCCGTTTTCCTGGAGAATCCCGTCCAGACCACCGGGGAGCCCTGCCACCACATCGTAGATGGTGGCGTCCTTGCACGATTTGACCAGGGATTCATCGGTGATGGTCGGGTCCCACAGAGTGAGATTTTCTCGTACGGAGCCACTGAAGAGAAATATTTGCTGATCAACCATCTGCACCGAGTCCCTCAGGACATATTGCGGGATGTCATCACGCGGTTGGTCGTCGATGAGCACTTCACCGGACCAAGGTTTGTAGAGACCTGCCACGATTTTGGCCAGAGTGGATTTTCCGGATCCGGAACCTCCAACAAGGGCCACTCTAGCACCGGGTGTCAGTTTGAGAGAGAAATTTTCGATCAATGGTTTGTTCAGTGGGCTGTAGCCAAAGGTGATGTCCTTGAGTTCCAGACTACCGTTGATGTTGCATGCTCCGAGCATCACGGTTTCCTTGTCGGCCATCATGCTTTCGGTGTCTGTTTCGGCAGGATGCTTGAGCACATCGTCAAGGCGGCGCATGCTTGCTCCGGCGTCCTGAAGTGAACCGGCCAGGGCTGCCAGTTGATTGACCGGCCCGAATAGCATGGCGGCAAAAGCCTGGAAGGCGACCAGTTCGCCAAGGGTCATGAATCCGTCCATGACACGTACAGCACCAGCGCCCAGAATGATGACACTGGTTATGCCGGTGAGAAGTACCGGGGCCAGGCCCATGATGTTCGAGAGGGCTCCGAGTTTCTGGGTGGATTGGACAGCACTTGCGTGGTTTCCTGCCCAGAAGGAAAAGACGTCCTGTTCCATGCCTTGGGCCTTGATTGTGTCCATGGTTTGAAGCACGGCCATGGAAGTGGCATCCACCTTGCCTCGCTCCTGGGCCATTCGCATGAATTCATCGTGGCGCAGAGGGGCCGCATACTTCAGGACCAGTCCGTTGATGGAGATGATCAGAAGAGCGAACAGGGTCAGCATCCAGTCATAGAAAAGCATGGCTAGAACATAGAAACTGGCCAGAAACAGATTGAGTGCTCCTGTGGTAAACTGGGTCGAGAGCAGGTTGGCGACCATTTCGTTGAGGCGGCAGCGCTGGGTGATCTCAGGGGCATATCGTTGTGAGAAGAATTTGGCCGGAAGTTTGAGGACATGCCAGAGAAAACTGCTTGAAGATGTCAGTGTGAGCTTCGTCTGCATCTTGAGAATGTAGTGCTGTTGTATCCATGTCAGGGAACTGCGGATGAGCAGGGTCAGCAGCATGGCGAATAAAAGGGGTATTGCCCAGTTTATGTGACGGGCTACAAGGACCTTGTCCACGAAGATCTTGGAAAAGACCGGAATGGCCAGGGACGGCAAGACCAACAGCAAGCTCAGGCCGATAATCAGCCACATTGCATCCCGTTCACCCGAGAGTCTTTCCTTGAGACCAGAAAAGATGCTATAGGGTTTGCCTCCTTTCTTGAATGTAGGGCCGGGCGTGAACTCCAATGCTACGCCTGAGTAGTCACGGTCGAATTCTTCAATGGTTACGCGACGGTGTCCGCTGGCCGGGTCGTTGAGGTAGACTTTTTCATCGTCCGTGCCTTCCACCACAAGAAAATGACTGTTGCGCCAAAAGATGATGGCAGGAAATATTGTTTTTTCGAATATGGCAGTGGAGTCACGTCGAAAGCCGCTTGCTTCCAAACCGTGTTGTCGGGCGGACTTGAGCATGTTGGCCGCACGTGAGCCATCACGGTTGACGCCGCATTCCTCGCGCAATTGGCTCAAGGGAATGTGGAGACCATGATAGCCGAGAATGCTGCCCAGTGAAGCTGCGCCGCATTCGACTGCTTCCATCTGAAGCACGGTGGGGGTTTTGGCCCGTTGCTTTTTTTGTGAACTATTCATTTCTCAAGGTCTTAGTATTTTTATTAATTGGCATAATTTGAATGAGTATATAGATTTTGTCAAATCAACATTTTTTTATTTTTTGTGAAACTTTTTGTATTCTCGATGCATCAAGTTGATAACAGGGAATTTATTTGCCCGTGTTCGGGCAGTGACGACGATATGAGGAATATAATTATGGCAAATGATTTTGATGAAAAGACCGGACAGATTCCTTTTAAGGGGCCTCTCGACGAATTGTTGGAGGGCGTTACGGATGAGAAGGAAAAGGGGCCATTGTCCAGGGCTTGGCACGTTTTGGGAGGACTGACCTCGAAGGAGTGTCTTTCGCCCAAGGCCTCAAGTGAGCTTAACCGGATATTTCGGCAGGGATGTGCTCACGATGACGACGAATGTATGTCCGATGAGGATCTGCATATGGTGGCTGCCGCCGGTACGCAGGGAGTTGGTTCTGACGGTCAGGACACCGTGCCGCCTTTTATTGGCCTTGCCGGTCCGAATTGCGGGGGGGAGGAAATAATTGGTGGTGATGGTGATGACATCCTGAGGGGCGGTGAGGGTGACGACATCCTGGATGGTGGTGAAGGCCGGGATTTCATGCTTGGTTGTGCCGGAGATGATTATATGGATGGCGGTGCAGGCAATGACAGAATGGCTGGTGGTGAAGGTGATGACACGCTTGTCGGCGGGGCCGGTAATGATATCATGGCCGGTGGCACGGGAGGCGATGTGTTTGTTTTTGACACCAGTAGTGGCAACGATACTATCGTGGATTACAACCCTTTGGAGGATAGTCTCGTATTCCAGGGGATGGAAAGCGAAGATGTCTTGATGGAGTACAAGGACGGCAACACCATCATAACCTTTGGAGAGACGACTATTACCGTGCTCGGTGTCAACTTGAATGAGCAAGAACCCGGCCCGGGCGGTTCTTTTATGTAATGGCATTGGTCCTGCCTCGATAGTTCTCAAAGTCTGGTGTTTTTGAAATTATTGTCATTGCATCAAAGAAAAGACACAATTGTTGAGGATAAATAGAAATATGAATACGGATGAATTTAAAATTCACCCAATGACCGTGAGCGACCAATTTGTTCAGACTGTTAGGGTTCTGGAAGGCGTCTAAATGAGCAAGGATTTGGTGCGGACGTACGTTATGATGTGGGGATAGAATTTGATGGCATACCGACTTCGCATACTTTCTTTGCCTGAGGTCAGAACTTTTGCATGTATGACTTTTCCGGCCTATCGGCCCTTGCTTGGTAACGGGGTGCTGTCCATTGGTGCGTATTCCGGTAGCCATTCTGTTGGATTGGCACTGATTTCACCTGCCGCTGATCGCACCAGGGCCGAGCTGCTTTCACTGTATGTTGATTTTCCCCATAGGCTTTGCGGTGTGGGGACAATGCTGCTCAATCATGCAGATACCATTCTGGCCCGTGCCAGTGTTCCCATTTTACACACCTCCTGGAGTGAGACCCTTCCCGGCGCGTCTGTTTTCGAGGCTGTCATTGCAAAATGCGGCTGGTCCGATCCGTATAAGCGTATGTTCACGTTACGTGGCGATATGGATGGTGATTTTGGTCGGGAAGTACAGGAGAAATATCTTAAATATGCCGATGCCTCTTGTTTGCCACGCAAGTATGCACTGACCTTCTGGCATGATATGAACGAGGTTGACCGGGCATTCATATTGTCGAAGCAGGGTGATCCCGACTGGTATGAGCCGTGCGCCAACCCTTTTCGTGAAGAATCAGCTCTGGAGTCGGCCAATTCCCTGCTGCTTAGAAAGGACGGCGAGATAGTGGGCTGGCTCACGGTCCACCGTTCCGCACCTGATACCTTGCGCTACACCGATGTCTTTATTCGTGCTGATTTGAAACGTGCCGGTGCCGTTTCCATTGCCATGGTCACTCACGCCTTTTGGCTGCAACTTGCTGAAGGCACTCCCAAGCTGACTATGGCCGTGGTCAGGGAAAACGAGCCGTTGATCCGCATGTTCGTGAGCCGCATGTCCTGCGCGCGTTTGAGTTGGACCTGGGGAGCGGAGAAGAATTATTGATGAACGATAATTCTTGATTCTAGAGATTCACTTCTTTTGCCAGTGTTAAAAGTCCGCGACGTACCCGTGTCTTGACCGTACTTTCCGGTACGTCAAGAATGACTGCGGCTTCGCGGAACATCATGTTTTCCAGGCGCACCAGTAAAATGGCTTCGCGCTGATCGTCGGGCAGATTGTCAAGGGCGACCATGACCCGGTCAAGTTCCTGGTTGGCCGCAGCATGTTGTTCAGGCGAAGGACGCTCGCATTTGGTTTCTACTTTTTCCATGGTCATGGGGCGCAGTTTGCGTTTTCTTTGCTTGAGCACGTTTATGGCAATGGAGTACAGCCAGGATTTGAAGGAATCGAGGTTGCGCAGGTCCTGGCGTTTTTCCCAGGCTTTCAGAAAGGCGTCCTGTACGATGCCTTCGGCTTCCGCCATGTCTCCGCGCAGGGATTTGATCAGATAGCCGCACAGTTGTCCCGCATGTTGCTGATAGAGCTGCTGAAATGCAGTAGGTGTCAGGACAGGAGAGCTGGCTGTGGTGAGCTTCATCGTTTGCTGAGCCCCACCATTTTGGAAAATTTCGGAAAAACGAGATCTATTGGGCGGCTTCTCTTGAGTACCACATTGCCGGAACAGACGGTGCCTGCATCGATTGTACTGTCCTTGGGGCCAGTGGAAGATGACCATTTGAAACCGGAATAGGTTGTCGGGTCCCTCAGAAGTGACACGCGGGCCATGATCATGATTCCCTGTTCCATGATGGAGTTGATCAATTGCTTGGTGCCGATGGATTTCATGAGTGATTCCGCTGAGACAGGATACTCGGAAACCGATGAGACCAGTCCGTAGATACAGCCGTATTCTTCTTTGGCAGCAGTGGAGGGATATACATATGCCACCATGCCGGGTTTGATCTTTTTGCCGATTTCGACGGGAAAGAGTAACGAGGCTTCAAGCGGTGAATCCAGAGGGCGAAGCGTGACTATGGGCGATCCTGGCGAAACATAGTCGCCGCGTTCAACTTCGAGTTCGACGACAACGCCGTCATAGGGGCTGCGAACCTTGGAAAAAAGCTTGATGCGATGTTCCACGCTTTCCAGGGATAATTCGAGTTCGGTCTCCCGTTCCCGGCTTTGTAGTTCATCCTGTTCGGATTTGCTGGCAAGGTCGAGACCTGCGGCTTGGACTTCGGCTATTTTGAGTTTGCAGTCATTGATTTCGGCCAGGACGGACTGCATGTTCTTGCGGGTGTCCTCGATTTCCTTGGGGGTGATGTACCCCTTGTTCATTTGGTCGAGGCCCTTGACGTGTTTTTTAAGAAAAGTGAAATATTCGTGTAGATAGGCCATGCGGAACTGGAGGTGCTCGATGCGTTCGGAATTGTTTCGGCCCTGTACGTTCATGGTCTGTTGGTAATATGCGGTTCGTTCTTCGCTCCATAATTTGGCGTTTCTCAGGCTGGCGAGGATTGATTGTCGTTCCGTGTCGAGTTCAGGCATGGAAATACGGGCAAGTATGTCGCCGCTTGCAATGGTGGAACCAGACGATATGTCTACTTCCGTGACTTGCCCCTGACCAAGGGATACGACTGCCATCAAGCCTTCAGGCGGAACCAGAATGCCGGACCCGGATACCATTTCTGGCACAGATCCGAAGAGGCTCCACAGGATTAGAACTACGGCAAGTATAATGCCTGCCCCCACCGCAAATTTGCCCTTGGTATCGACTATGGAGATGCGTCTGGTGAGCTCTTCTGGCGTTGCTAGAGGGTTGCCTTTTCGTTCTTTTTGAGAGTCATTGCTCATAGTATTGCCAATTTGTATGGGTTGCGCTTTGTGGGGTTGTTGTCACCCAAGCTGTGCTTCTTTGATACGCAGGTACACGTCGGGGTATGCCGCAGCAAGACTTGTACCAGCTTGAGTCCGTACTTTGCATCGGAAAGTTCGAACTGTTGACGTCTCATTTATTTGACAGTTTACCTATTTGGAATTTTTACTATTAATGGATATTGTCTTTCAAGTAAAGAGGGCGGTAGGCTGAATTGGGAGACTGTCTCATTATTGTTGTCAGGCGATGTTTGGTTTTTGTTTTTTATAAAGGCAGAGGGGTGCAGCACATGTCTGCAACCCTCTGTTTTTGAATTGATTTTTAATAGTTGTCAGTTTCTGTGCAGCTAGGGAAGTACTGCATAATTGTCCGCTGGCTTCGTTGCTTTAAAAACCTCAAATCCTAGCGTACAGGAAGTACGCGTCGGTCTTGATGTTTTCTTGCGCCTTGCCAGCGAATAATTCTACAGCACTTCCTGAAAATTGAATTAATCAGTACTTCTCTAGGAACTCATGGGACAGAAGCGTTTCCAGCCCATGAGGGCGGCGGCCGCTGCAATGGTGGTGCCGTAGAAAAGTACTTGTGAGCCATTTTTTCCAGTTCCTGAGCTGTCAATGAAATCGTCAATGGTGCCGTTGGCCAGCGTGGTTCCGGTGATAAGCAGCAGATCGGCCCAGTTCAGGGCTTCAGACGCCGTGTCAGGCCCTTCCACCAAAGCTCCGCGCTTGATTTGTCCCACGTTGTCCGGGTCCAGATCCAGAACTCTCAAATTGAATGTGCTGTTCAGTGCTTCGATCATGGCAGGCTGGAACCCAACAAGGGTGATTTTGGGTTCACCGTATGTTTTTTTCAGGAAATCAGGCAGTTGGGCGGCGCAGTCGTTGGGTCCTTGATCCCGGCAGTGCACGGTGTCATTGGCATGGCCAGTGCTGCGCATGGCCGCATTGAGGGATGCCACGAATACGGCTTGGTTGAAATTCGAGTCCAGAGGTAGATTGGCAATTTCGCCCAGTGTCGCGGAATGGGAACCAAAGTCATCGGTGAAGGCCTGTCCTCGTGCATCTCGAAATCCGGCTTCCATGAGTCGTTCCTTTCCCTGCTGAATGGGAAAATCCTCTGCACCAGGATCGCCAATGGCCTCTTCTACGGTCAAAGGTCCGGTGACAACCTGCACGCTCTGGTCGAGAATGCCTTCCTGTGTCCATATTTCCAGGGCCCGTTCCCGAACTTCGTGCAAAATTTTACTCATTGATAATCCTTAAATAATTATACTGCCGATAAACGTTTGAGTGGTAGAAAAACACCTAAAGAAAGTATCCCGATGACACAGGACAGAACCACAGCACGGTCAAATTCCCCGCTGAAAACAGCGTTGTATATTTCCAGGGACAAGGTGTTTGTCTTGCCGATGATATTGCCACCGAGCATGAGTGTTATGCCCACCTCGCCCAAACTTCGTCCCAGAGCCAGAAGCCAGCCAGATATCACGCTACGCTTGATGCAGGGCAAAAGCACCAGCACAAAGGTCTGCCATTCGTTTTTACCCAGCACGCAGGCGGCTTCAGCCAATTTGCTGTTGTCTCCCTTGAGAGCCGCTTCCACTGGCTTGACCATGAGTGGCAGTCCTGCAACGACTGAAGC
>JAEINO010000099.1 GCA_016342345.1 Pseudodesulfovibrio sp.
ACTCTAATTGACTGCACGCAGGGGGTCAACATCCGACCCCGCATCCGTTTCGGACACGAACTTAAACGTCAGCGGACAAGAGCAACACATGCGGCAGTTATCCCTATTTGATGATCCCAGCGCGGAACTGACCATACTCATGATCAAGGTCAAGAGTGCCATGAATCAGAGTGCGGTTCGGTGCGGATTGTCACGTGACCAGATCGCGGACCGCATGAATGAGATCGCCTCGAAAGCCGGAGTCAATTTGAGCCGTGGGAACGCCAAGGGCGTCAAGACGGCCACACTGGAAAAGTGGTTGAACCCTTCCAACAAGGAACACTTGCCATCACTTATGGCGGTCAACGTGTTCTGCATGGTTGTGAAGAGCATCGCGCCGCTGTCAGCCATGCTCGGTCTGCACGGGTGCGGGGTCATGACCCCCGAAGACAAGAAATTGAGGGATTACGCCGAAGCGATTCTTGCTGAGCGTGATGCCCGTAAACGGAAAAAACAATTGGAGTTGAAACTATGAATGTGAGTGCTGCATTGGGCGCAGGTCGTTATCGGAAGCCGTGGCGTATCCGGGAGTTCCTTGAATTACTCGGCAAGACGCAGGCCGATGTGGCTCGTGACTTGGGCAAGTCCCCGGTTGTCGTGAACAGAACTGTCCGAGGAAATATAAACAACCGTGCCGTGCTGAGGCATCTGCGCGATATGGGCTGTCCTGAAAAATATCTCAGCCTGCCTGAAGATATGCAAGGAGAAAAAATGGAAAAGGAAGTGGCGTGATGAAGACGAGCAACAGTTGTGAATATGACCAGCAGATTTTGTCTGCCTCCGAAGGAGTACGAGAGATTTTCGTAAGGTTTGATCTGAATAAAAAAGAGGCCGCAGATGCTGCGGCCTACGCCTTGAACTCAATGGAAACAGATTGCCATCTTATTGCCCGGATTTTTTTGGGCGCATTAACCCGACCTTTAGATGGCGATGAAACATAGTAAATTCTTCTGCGAGCTTAGAGGCGTTTGCTTCAGCTTGAGCATCATTCCCGGTTACGCTCTCCACTAGTTTTTTGCAGGGCTTAAACTGAATAAACAAATCTTTCGCAATTGATAGCAAAACGTCATCTGAAATAGGCATTTCCGGCTCCTCCGGTTTTGAAGATTAAGACATAAACCAACAAAGCCATATCAGGGGGAGCCGGACTCCTCAACAGGGATCAAAAATGAAAGACACATATACATCGAAAGAACTGGCAAAAAAATTAGGCAAAGATGATTCCACAATCTCTTGTCGCTCCAAACGCGAGGACAGGCAGTCCCGCAACACACTGATCACTGACTTTCAAAAGGATTCTGACCGGGAAAGGGCCAATCTGATACTTCAGGCGAAAGAACGGCGAGATAAATATTCCCGGCTTCTGAGGTCATTGCCCGATAGCCAATCCCCTCACACCCTAGCAAACCGCTATTTGTTAATCCCTGTAAAAGTGCGTGTCCTTGCTTTGCATATATGCACGCTGCCCAAACCAGTAGCGGTTTTGATTCTGGGTCTTGCCAAGCTTTCTTTTTTTTGCGTTGGCTGGGTGTTGCGGCGAGATATTCGCAAGCAAGTCGCCAGTTTTTTAAAAACCATTGATGCATCGCCGACACCCCCGCCTTGGCGCAATTCTCACGGAAACGAACAATCTCCTCGTCGGTGAGGGAAGAGCGCAGTTCTTCATAATGATTAAGGGCTTCGGATGCATATTTGTCGATCCACATTGGGAAACTCCTTTTTCGTAAAACTAGCAGTATAGCAGAAAGGCCACAAGGCGATCACACCATGAAAGACGCATACATCACCAAAGAACTCACCAGTTTTGTGGGGGTAACAAAAGCAACGCTTTTGGCTCGAGCCAAGCGCGAAAATTGGCAATCCCGCACTCGTAAGGGCCGTGGCGGCGGCAACGAATGGCTTGTTGCCGGACTCCCGGAAGATGTCCGGGCGGCCATCATCATGCATGAAGCGAAGACGGACGTTCCGGCCCTGCCTACTGACAATGTGGTGATTCCCGATTGGGCTTACAGGGTGGGCATGGCTCGTTTCCGGCTTGTCAGCGAGTGGCGGCAGTTTGTTGCCAAGAGCAAGGTCACCAAGGGCAAAGCTACCGCAGCATTTCTCATAGCGGTGAACTCCGGCCAATTGTTTCCCAAAGAATTCGATATCCTGAATGAAATCTCCGACAAAACTCTGTACCGGTGGGACAAGAGACTGCGGGACAACGACGATGATTACCGCATCCTATGCGACCGCCGAGGCAAGTGGTCAAAAGGCGGCAGAAAAGGACTTGGACAGATCGGCCCGGACGCGGAAAAAATATTTCTTGGCTGTTGGCTGACCCCGAATCGGCCAAGCCTTGCCCTTGCTTACAGGGCCACCAAGGAAATCCTCAAAAAGAACGATCTGCCAGTCTCATCCAATCGCTCTTTTCGGCGATTTGCCGAACGCTTCGACGAAACCCACCACGATTTGGTCGTCCTCAAGCGTAATGGAGAGAAGGCTCTCAAGGACAAAGTCGGGCCGTACATCACCAGAAACAGCGATCTGCTCTCTGTGGGTGATGTCCTCTTCTGTGATGGCCATGTCCTGAATTTCCGATGCTTGCACCCTGTTACTGGCAAGCCTTTCCGGCCCATACTTATATGTTGGTTTGACTGGCGATCACACATGCCGGTCGGCTGGGAGATAATGCCCACCGAGGATACCGTTGCCATCAGTTCAGCCCTGCACATGGCGATCCGCATGCTCGCGCAGTACCCACGTTGCGTTTACCTCGACAACGGCAAGGCGTTTAGGGGTAAATATTTCAGCAATGTTGACGATGACTTCGGCGAATTCAACGGCTTGTATGCTCGGCTCGGCATAGCGGTCCAGTACAGCCGTCCCTACGAGGCTCGAACCAAGATCGTCGAGCGATTTTTCCGAACTTTCGATGAAGAGTGCCAACGCCTTTTACCGAGCTACATCGGCAACAATGTCGCCAACAAGCCCGCATGGATGATGCGTAACGAGAAGTACCACGCCGCCACTCACAACGAGTGGACACCCACTCTGCGTGAAGCATCCGAGGTGTTTCGCCTCTATGCACAATGGTACGGCCAACAGGAGCGCAAAAGCGTAGGGGGACAACGTCCTCTAGACATCCTTCAGGGTGGACTCGGCGATGGCGTGGACCTTGCCGAACTGGATCGGCATTTCCTTTTCCGCCAGAAGATCACACCCAAACGATGCGGCTTTACCATCAGCGGCGTGCGCTTTGAATCCGATGCCCTGTACGGCCTGAACAAGCCGGTCATGGCGATGTACAGCTGGTCGGACATGAGCGAGGTCTACTTGCACACTTTGGAAGGTGAACGCCTTGGCATTGCCCGTCCCACTGAAGCTCTTCACCCCCTGGCTCGTATTTTCGGCGATGAACTTGACCTCCAGAAAATTAAAGAAGCCAACAAACGCCAGCGCGGACTCAAGAATACCACCATGAAAATGGTCAAGGCCTTCGACGGTGACATCGGCGAGAATGCACTCGAAACTCTGCCTTGGATGCGGCGGGAAACCGTGCCTCTCAAGGCTGTACCCAAGCCCAAAGTCATCAAGGCCGAGCCTGTGATGGATGAAGCCGAGATTGCACGATTGGAAGCCGTGAGGGCCAAGATCAAGGAATTGCCGACTAACACGTTCAAGCGTCCGGCCTTTTTTTCAAGCGAATTGGAACGCTACGAATGGTGTTTCGAGCAGACCTATCGCTACGGATACGAACTCCCCCCCGAAGACCATTCTTCCATGCGTGCCTACGAGGCCTCCGAGGAATACCAGACAGGCATGGGCGCACGATTTGAACAACTGAAGCCTATCTATCTGAAACAGCAAAGCGCGAGGTAAATTATGCGGCGAGACATCTTTATTGAAACTGGCAATGTGGCGAAGTTGCGCAAGGCTCTCAGTGTTCTGAGCGACACGGAGCGCGGCCGTCCGGGTATCGGTGTCGTGCAGGGCGAGGCTGGCCGAGGCAAGACCATGGCGGCCAAGGAATGGCACACCATGAACGGTGGAATTTTCCTACGTGTGCTTGAGGGCTGGAGCCAGTTTAGTTTTTTGCAGGCCTTGACATATGAAGTCGCAGCGGAACGCCCCAGCAACACCACGCGTTGTAGAAATCGTATCATGGATGCTCTGGCCGAGACCCCTCAGCCCATCATCGTGGACGAAGCCGACAGGTTGAGCATGAGCCGAATCGAAGATTTGCGCGATGTCCACGACATGACCGGCTGCCCCGTGATCCTGATCGGCGAGGACGGCTTTTATCCCAAGCTTCACGCTCGCGCACGGGTTCATTCCCGTGTTGTGGAGGTCGTGAATTTCAACCCTATCGTGGACGCCGATGTCATGTTGTTTGCCTTGCAAGCCGCCTCTCTCGACGTAACCCCGGAAGCGGCCCACAAGCTGGCTCATTTGGCGAAGGGCAGCTTCCGTGTAGTTTACGGGTTTATTTTGCGCCTTGAGGATTATGCCAAGGCTCAAAATACCAACATTATCGACGCCAAGATCGTGGACAAACTGCGTATAGGGAGGGCCTAGCGATGTTGTCACCTGACATACACAAGTTGCGCGGCGTCATTATCGGACTGAGCGAGGGAGGAAAGAAGGAAGTCAATAACGCCCTTATTTTCAATTCCCTTGCCTTGGAATCTGAGCCGGAAAAAGCCCGCGTTCGCCGTCAACTCAACGGCATGACCCGGCAGAATGAGCTAAGTCGTGTCAAGCCCGGCCAGTATAGATACAACCCTCAGGCTCCAAAACGTCGAGGCGAAGGTTACGTACGCATGTGGCGGGCCGTCCGAGCATCAACAGGCACCTTTGATATCTCCGAAATTGCCGCTGTGTCCCATGTGGCTGCGTCCACAATCAGCAAGTATCTCAAATACCTGATGTCAATCGCCCTCATTCGTCGCAACGGCAAGAAGGGCCTGAATCTTTTATATTCCACCACTCCAAAAGGTCGCGAACAGCGTGAGACTCCGTATCCGCCTGTCGCTATCCGAGACCCCTTTGCTCTGGAACGTGCCGCCATGTCCCGACTGGCCCGTGTATTTTTTGAGAAAGACCTGTATTCCGACCCGGCCCGAAAGGCTGTGGTCAAGGAATGCAGAATCATTTTGCAACGCTTTGACACCCAAAACGAGAAAGGAGACTGAAAATGAAAGAGACCGCGAGAAGAACCAGAAACATTGGCTGGACAGTGCCTAACGGCCCTATCAGTAAGGATGTTTTCCAAACGGTTACGGAACTGAAATCGCTCATTCAGCGTAATATGGGCAGCCGGACTATTGAGGAGGCAAATCGTCTCTGTGATTCCATCCTCAGTAACGCCGAGCATATCGCCGGACTGGAAAATGCAAAGATGCTGGGAGGAATAAATGGCTAGAAGCAAGCCCACGACCACTGTTGTCGCCGATGTCAAACAGGCAGAAGCCGCAATGTTGGAACTGGCACAGATCGGACGTGACTACGAGCGAGTTCGGCTGAATGCCGAGGAAGAAATTGCCCAGGTCAAGGAAAACACGCGCAATGAAATGGGGCCGCTCCTTGACCGCCGGAAGAAGCTGGAAGACGCAATCTGCACGTTTGCAACGCTAAACAAGGTCGAATTGTTCAGCAAACGCAAATCGCTCGATACTCCCTATGGGCTATACGGTTTTCGCAAGTCTACCAAACTGCAAACCCTACCCAAGATCAAACTGTCGGACGTTCTGGAACGGCTCCGTGAGCTGAGTATCACGGAAGCCATAAAAGTCAAAAGCAGCGTGGACAAGGAAGCCATGCGAGACTGGCCTGACTCCCGTCTTGAAACCGTGGGCATGCGCCGCATTTCCAATGACGAGTTTTTCCTTGAAGTCTCGCGCGATGCATTGGGGGATGAAGCATGAAAACATTCTACTTAATTCTCGCCACAACGGCATTTACTGGCGGTCTTTCTGTCTTTTGGGGTGGGTTTTATGAAACCGTTTGCACGCTGTTCGGATGCATGCGGTACACCTCCGAGGTAACTGTTTTTGAGCACGATTATGAGGAATTCAACATTTACACAGTTGAAACGAAAAAACCTATGAATGACAATCTCCGGTTGCTCATGCGTCTTTTTCTCCTCAAGAAGCATCCTGAAATTGTTCCATTTTCAATCATTTCAATCACATTCGTAAACAAGCGATCCGTCCTGATGCAGACCGTCTGCCGATGGTTGTACCGCGCCTGTACCCGAACGGCTGACGATGCCGTGCACGAGTGGAAAGAACGGAACGGAATGGCAGCATGAGTGAACTGCACCCGTACACAGTCAAGATTGAAGCCGAGACTAAACAGGCTGTGCTTGTGCAAATCGTCGGCATGGGAATCAAACCATGGCTGCCGCGTAGCAAAGTGACCTTTCCGGCAGGGATCAAGAATGGCGATGTAATCGAAGTTCAGATTCCCGGCTGGCTTATCAAGAACGAAATTGGTGAACCATTTTAACCCATTGAGGAGAAACTCATCATGACCAAGAAAGAACTGATCGACAGGACACACAAGTACATGTGCAAAGACGGCGGGTACTCCCGCAAGGCGGCTGAACAGGCGATTAAGGGTGCGCTCGAAGCCATCAGCGAAGAATTGAAGAATGGCTGCAAGGTCGTAATTACCGGCTTCGGCACCTTTGATATTTCCAAACATGCTGACCGGGTTGGTCGCAATCCCAAAACCGGTGCGGAAGTTCTGATCCCGGCCCGCAACGTGGTCAAGTTCAAGCCCGGCAAGAAACTCAAAGAAAGAGTGAACTAAGCGAAACCGCCCTTGAATGGGGCGGTCGTCGGGGCGTGGTAGCCTCGGCCTGATGAGCAGCCAAAAGAAAAGGAAATCCCATGCCCAGCATAAAAGCACCATTAAGAATACCGGCCACCAAGGGGAAAAATGCGTGGCCCCTGCTTTCCGTTTTCCCCGGCGACCATGGGGAAAACTGGCCCAACTACGGAGGACGGCATGACAATTTCAGATTGCAGGTCGGTGGCACTTTCTACACCCGCCCCAATGAACGCCGAAGCTTTCTCTCTGCTGCCGAACTGGGGCAGGAGCTTGGCCGCCGCATAGCCAAGGTCTTTGACGTGAATATGGGCCAAACCTCGAACGGAACTGTCCGGGTCAATCTCTATCTCCCCCAAGGGGCAAAGGTCTGGTACCGCGAAGGCGGAATGCTCCCCAAAGCCGAAATGATAGGTGCGCCACCTCGCCCAAATGCAGACGGCGTGTGGATGGTCACCCTCGCATATTCCAGAAAAGCTGTGCCGGTGACAACGGTCAGGCCGCGCACAGAGTCATTGGCA
>JAEINO010000100.1 GCA_016342345.1 Pseudodesulfovibrio sp.
TCAATCGCATTGCCACGATTTACGCTTCCCAAAACATCATTGTTCTTTGACCAATTGTTCATTGTAACTCCATCCATGAATATGTTTTAACGTGTACATGTATAAAAAGTGTCTCCTTTTAGCCGTTACGTTGTCAAATGTCATTAAAAATCATCAAAAAAAAGGCCAAAGTGTAACAATAGTGAAACATGAGCCAAGCTACACACGTTTTAAACCCTAAAAAATAACATTATTGTCATACGCGCACTTCATTCACGCCTTGTTCTACTATTTGAAGACATGTCTGCATTTTGTTTTGCACGAGCCCAATCAAACCAAACGAAACACAACATTTGGAGCACGGACCGTATACTGCTTGTCACTATATGGTCATACGATCATGAAAGATGATTAAACAGAAAATGCAGCGACAAGAACTGTCGCTGCACCAAATATGAGTCGAGAAACTGAGGCGTATGGCAAAGATTCATGGCGCGGAAGCTTACCTCTACCTCTCCCTAAAATCTGAACTTCGCCCCGACCCCATTCGCGCTGTCTGTCAAATATTCCCCTGAACCTGTTCCCGAATGAACTTCAAAAGGCATTGCGCATCAGCAACGGATTTGTCGTCAATATTGGGCAGGGCCTGCTTGACAATGGCAGATTCCTTTTCCTTGGCCTCAGCCAAGACCGTATGCCCGTACTCGGTAAGTGAAGCCAGCTTGGACCGTTTATGCCGTGGATTCTCCTTGAAAGACAGCATCCCCTGTTCCAGCAGATCATTGAAGACTGTCTGCACGAACTGTCGCGAAACATTCAACACCATGGCCACATCCGGCACCGTTGCAACTTCCAGATCAGACAATGAATTCGCAACCCTGATCCAGGATGTCCGCAACCCGGCCTTTTCATGAATTTCATCCATTACCTCAGAAACAACACCATAAAGAGCAAAGACCTCTTTGAACAGACCATGTAAACGTGCGCCTGAAGCGTATTCGATGGTGGATTCCGGCATTGTCACACCCACCTGCGAACAGACTTGCAATACGCCACATAACGCTCCCCAAAATTCCGCAAAAGATATTTTTCTTCCTTGGGAATCGCATACAGAGCAAGATACAAGAACATGGGCACGGAAGAAAGCGCCATCCACACGCTGAATGCGGCAACACCAACACCTGCCAATATGAGTATGAACCCCACGTACATAGGATTGCGACTCATGCTATGGGCTCCATCGGTCACAAGTATGGTTGCAGGTTGATCAAGAGGCACACCGGTACCTACGGCTTTAAACCGATTGTGTCCCCACATCATGAACCAAAAACCTCCGGCCGCAACGCCCCCTCCTGCCACCAGAAACGTCGTTATGGAGAAAAATTCCATATCCCAAGGAAAAATCAACTGCAAAGCTATGCCACCAAGCAAGCAGCTCATGAAAATCAGCGGAGGCATGACGGTGACGCCCGGCGAATCATCGGTCAGAAAAACGGATTCATTTTGAATGGACATATCCTTCTCCTTCTAGCGTTGTTTGAAGCATGATGGCATATGACAACCAACATGTCAACATAGCAAGTTGGTTGTCATAAACCCACAAACAAAACATAACGAATTCGCAATTCAACGCGATCCGAATACATAATTCAAACAATGGTAGTATGAGAATTCAAAGCCTCTACCCGTTCGACCAAAATGGTCATACGGAAAAAAACGGTCGATACCTGAACCGTTAAGGAAACGCTGATTAATTCAATCTTCAGGAAGTGCTGTAGAATTGTTCGCTGGCAAGGCGCGCAAAAAAGTCAAGGCTGACGCGTGCTTCCTGCACGCTAGGGTTTGATTTTTTTGCAGCAACGAAGCCAGGGGGCAATTATGCAGTGCTTCCTTAACTGACCAGCACCCCGGCATAGCCGACCACCTGATCAAAATCGCCAGACACTTCTCCTGACGTTGCATAGGCGACCAGTTCACCTTTAGTGGCCCCCATTTCCAAAGAGGCAGACAGGCCCACTGTCATGGGCAGCACGCCACACATGCTAATGTCATTGATACGCACGGTATTGAACAGCCCTGCCGGATCAAGATTCACTGCAGCCTCCAAGGCCATGGAATCGAGTCTCTTGGCATCTTCATGGGATATGTAATGACTCATGTCAGAACTGACCACAATGGATACAGGACGTCCGAACTCCTTGAGAACATGACCAATAGCCGCACCCACCGATTGCAGATCCTCAAGGGAACGCGACGAAACGGAAATGGGAACAATGGTTGTCTCCACATTTAACCGGCTCAAAAACGGCAGGATGACTTCAAGGGAATGCTCCCGGACGTGTGCCGCAGTATCTTCAATAATCAATGGATGGGCCAGAGAGATTGACCGGGCAAGCTCAACGTCAACAGCCAGAGAGCCTCCGGGAATATCCCAGGAACCTTCTGCCCACAATGCAAAACGCCCGCCCATGCCGGTATGATTCGGTCCAAGCATCAAGATGGTGGATTCAAGCCTGGCCAACCCGAGAGTCTTACCGCAAACCGCGCCGGAAAAGACATATCCGGCGTGAGGGACCATGGCCAACCGGGTTTTCCCATCGCGCTGTCCTGAGCCAAGAGCAAGAAAACCATCCACCATGCGGTTCAGTTTTTCGGAATTATCATCATAGAAACGTCCGGCCACAACGGGCTGCCTTTTCATGGCATCCTCCTGAATTGAAGGTAAGACGGGAACCGAGCCATTCTTACGGACCGGGCGCGTATTGCTGTGCCTGCTGCTCCAGCTCGTAGGTATCCAAAGCCGACTTGGCGAGTTGAGCCTGCAGTGATTCCGGTTTCTTCTCGATAATATCGCCCAAAAGCTGCTTCCACTCGCCCATGGCACCGGCTTTCTTGTAAATCCTGGCAAGCTTGAATCGCGTGGAAGCCCATTCCGGGTTGTCCACATCAATATATTGGTCATATTCCTTGGCCCATTTGAGAGCCTCGTTATACCGACCGGAACGCTCGGTTGCGTAAATGGACATGAGCACGGTGTCCTTGATTTTCTCGGAATCGCCATTGGTCTGGAGAAGCAACGACAGTGCCTCCTGAGCATAAACAAAAACTCGGCGCAAGTCCTGACGTTGCATGGCGTCCTTTGCCATATAATACATGGCATAGGCCCGAAAAGCCGGATCAACCTCCACATCCTTGGCAAGCTCGGCCCATATGGGCAATGCCTGATTGGCATCTCCAATATTCTGCAAAGACATGGCACGAGCATAGTCAAGTTGCCGCTGCTGATCTGGTTCGATCTTCCAATTGGCCTTGGTCATACTCACCAGATTGGCTATTTCGCTCCAGGCCAGCTGATCAAGATAAATATTCACAGCCAGTCCAAGTGCTTCATTGGATATCTTGCCGACCTGCTTCTTTTGCAAATAGGGCCTGATGAGTTCCAACGCTTTTTCCGGTTTTCCGATTTTCCAATAACTCGTGGCAATATTAAGGATGGTCTGATCGCCGACCTTGGTGCCTTCCTTGCCTATGAAATCATATGCTTCCCAGTACCGGACCACACGACCATACCGCTCCTCGCCCATCATGCCGGGAACAGCCAGGACAAAGACCGAATCGCCAAGGGTCTTGGCCTTGGCCACCAATGGACTGTCAGGGAACTTCTCAATGAGATCCTGAGCCGCCAGCAACGCTTCCGGGTATTTCTTGTTAAAGGCATACCACATGGCAAGCTTGAGTTGTGCAATAGGGGCAAGCGGACTGTCTGGATAATTCTCGACAATCTCCGAATAAATTTTCTGTGGTTTCAAGTTATACGGACGATCAAACACATCAATCATGGTGGGCATGGAGGGATCATCATAAATCCCATCTTCAGCCAGACGCATCTGTGCAACCAGACCGCCTTCCATGGTCGGATAGTTCGTGACCGTCTTCTCATATATCTGCTTGGCTGGTTTCTTCAGCCCGAGTTGGACATAAATGTCACCGATCCGAGCCAAAACGACATCAGCACCCTCGGCTTCCGGATTGAGGTTGTAGTATGTAAAAAAGTGATTCTTCGCTTCCTTCCATTTCTTGAGCTGCATTTCCACACCGCCCGCAAGCCGCAGGAATTGCGAGTTTTCCATATAGTAATCGGGCCAACGTTTATCTATATAATCGACAATCTGAAAGGCCTGATCAATAAATCCGGTCCGATTGAGAGAATCAGCCAGATAATAAGCAGACTGCTTGACCAGTTGGTGCTCGGGATACGTCTGAATCAGATACTGGAATTGGTCAGCGGCTTTTTTGTAGTCACCCTTCTTGTAATAATACTCACCCCAATAATAACTGATGGACGGAATATTGTCGTCGTCCGGGTACTTCTCCTGAAGTATCTTGAAATAGGCCTTTGCCTCAGGAAAGTTGCCAACCTGCAAATTCAGCAAGCCAAGATTAAGCAACGACCGTGGCACCTTGGTGGACTGTAAGTTGGAGTTCATGGCCTCAATGTACGCCTGGGCAATTTCCTCAAAATATTGATCAAGGTCTCTGGAATACATCTGTTTCTTAATGTCAGCCACGGCATACAGCGTTTCCTCGCGGATATCATTGGGCACATTCTGCTCTTTCAGGATTCCCTCAAATATTGGCAAAGCTACGGCAAGGTTGCCGTTGAACATCATGGATTGAGCCTCGTAGAGCTGATTCCTGATTTCCTCTTCCCAGGCCTGCGCCGCGGCAGTGGCGTTATCCACGGCCAACGCATCCGGCTCCGCAGCAGCTTCCTCGCCAGATTCGGCAACGACAGGCATTTCACCACCAGCAGCAAGCTGCTCCTGAATCGAAATCTCGGGAGCCATGGGTACCTGAACAGGTTCAACGACCCCTGCGACCTCTTCGGCTGTGGGAGGAGGAGGAGGAGGAGGAGGCGATCCTTGAACAACAGACGGAGGAGGCACAACGGCACCACCGACCTGACCGTCACCCGACACCGCTTCAGTGGCAGGTAAGACAGCAACCTGAGGATCAGGAGGCGGAGCAACACCGCCAAGAACCGCACCATCAAGTTGTTCGACAGGCGTAGCGGCCATTGGTTGTGGCTGGACCGACATTGCGCCCGGAGGTGGGGAAACAGAACCACCAGCCTGCCCTACGCCGGACACTTCAACTGGCGGAGGAGCAACAACGCCCCCGGCAACGCCCGGCCCTGCCTCAAGAGATTCAACAGGCCCTCCGACAACTTGAGACTTTTCGGGTTGGACCTGACCAACAACAGGAGCACGCCCCGATCCAGCTCCGGCCAGTTCAGCAAATTTGACCTCTTCGGCCATCTTGTTCACGGCCTTGAATCGCAATTCATTGGCAGGTGGATATACGCCGGACTCCGATTCGGGTGCGACAGCAGGGCCGGAAACAGGCACGGGCTGAGCCTGATCTGGTGAAACGACTTCGGTCCGTACCGAATAGGGCACGGAAAAAAATGGTTTGTGATCTCCACCAACCGGATTTGAATCAGGCGGCAGATCAGCCTCGGCCTGAGCCTGAGGCACAGCGGATTTCTGAACAGCCTGAGGTACCGGTTTCACTACTGGCAGGGGAACTGGTTGGGCAATAGGGCGAGCGACTGGAACCAGGGCTTGTTGAGCAGCCGGAACAGCCGCTGGTGCCGGTTTGGCAATCACAGGTGCGGGTTTGGCAGTCACAGGTGCGGGTTTGGCAGTCACAGACTTCCAACGCGCACCAATGGGATCACGGTACAACTGAAGCACAAATTCGACCTTGCCCGGAGAAGGGATGCTAATAAAACCAAACGCATTGGTTCGGGTCTTGAGCTGCACTTCGTTTCCAACGGCATTTATTGACTGAACAAGCTTTCCCGGAAAATCCTTGCTGCCGGGCCTGACTTCAGTGTCCCACACATCATCCGGGAGCGAGATAACAAGCTTCTTAATGCCGACACGATGCACAGCATACTTCGGTAACTGTTTGGATTCAAAAGAAAATGTCAGTCTGTCCGAGTCGCCTTTAGAAGAAAAGTTCACACGCAATGCATCCGCCGGGACAGCATAAATCAATCCCGCAATCAAGGCCAACGCGAGTGGCCAGAGTGAATTTTTGGCGTTTTTCACAGTCACGTCGAGCAGTTATGCAATTGTCGTGCAACCCGATAGGTGAAGCAAGCCACTCTATCTCCCACCTTTTACAGCAGGTTCCTCTTTTTCAACTTCTCGATAAGCGTAGTCCGCTTGATACCAACCATTTCGGCAGCCTTGTTCTTGACCCCGCCAGCCAGTTCGAGAGCCTCATCAATCAACCGCCCTTCGATGGCCTCAAGAAATTCCTTGAGCTTGAGATTCTTGTCTTCCATGTCCTTGAGAACAGGCCAGACAAACCCGACCGGACGCATGGGTTGGACCTCGACCACCTTCTTGAGCGGCTTTTCACCGATATCACTGAAAATCTTTTCCGGCAGGTCTTCAGGCAGAACTTCCGTCCCATCGCACAGGATGGAAAGGCGTTCCATGAAATTTTCAAGCTCCCGAACATTACCTGGCCACGCATAGGTCAAGAGCATTTCCTTCGCTCTTTCGGCTAACTTGAGCCGCTTGCGATCCTTGGTGGTACAATGCGAACGCAAAAAATACTCTGCCAAAAGCAAAATATCAGCACCACGTTCACGCAATGGGGGCAAATGCATGGGGATTACATTAAGGCGATAGAACAGGTCTTCACGAAAACGGCCAGCAGCAACCTCCTCTTCCAGGTCCCGGTTGGTGGCTGCAACCACACGTACATCGACTTTCTTGATGACAGTGCCACCCACTCGCTCGATCTCCTTTTCCTGGAGAGCACGCAGTATCTTGACCTGAAGGCTCAAGTCCATTTCACCGATTTCGTCGAGAAAAATGGTTCCGCCGTCTGCCAGTTCAAACCGTCCCGGACGGGACCGTATGGCATGGGTAAACGCGCCCTTTTCATGGCCGAACAATTCTGATTCGAGCAATTCGCGTGGAATGGCCCCGCAATTGATGGGAACAAAAGCACCATTTCGACGCGTGCTGTTCTGATGCAACGCACGAACGAGAAGTTCCTTGCCTGTGCCGGATTCGCCGGTCACCAGAACCGTGCTGTCCGTAGGCGCGACTTTCTCAAGGATTCTAAACACCTCGGCAAGAACCGAACTGCTACCGATGATGCCATCCAGATTGAGTGCCATTTCGCCTCCGTAATCACGTGG
>JAEINO010000101.1 GCA_016342345.1 Pseudodesulfovibrio sp.
TAGGTGGATGGCAGCGTGTCTTTGTCGATACTCAACGTGTATTTTGAAGCGTCATCCGCGATGTTAAACTGATGACTCCCGTCCAATGTCCCCATGGTTCCGATCTGTCGCATTCGCCAGCGATTGTCGGGAGGCAGTATTTCCGTTGCGCTTCCGTCTATTCTAAACCGGTTGGGGTTGCTCATGTCGATGTAGGTTTCATAATTGCTCAATTCTTTGAGATATTTCATCGCGCCTTTTGCATCTTCCGTTTCAGCCACCGATCGGGCGTTAAAATATCGCTCAGTCGTGTAAGCGTTTTCTTCTGTGGATTTGACGTATGCAGGTCTGATCATCGTGCCGTGCTCGTCAAAGATAAAGGACTGTTTGTCCGGATACAGGGAAATGTAATCCCTGATGCCTATCTCGTACAGGTTCGTATCGTTTCTGGGTTCTTTTTCAAGGTAGAAGCCTTCACTTGTGGGTGTGAAACCACTTGAACGTTTTTGTTGAGAGTCATTTCCGCCCTGAATCACCCTGATTACCGCTTCGGCTACGTTCTCAAAAAATACTGATTCACCGATCATCACCTCGAGCAGCTCGTCGTTCAAGGGGTTTGGAGTCAGTGTGTATTCCTGACCTTCCAGTACAATTCCGTATTCCTCCGCGAAGGCCACATATTGTGTTAACAGGTCTTTTTTGACACACAATGACCACCAGCCAAATTCCGTTAAGTCCAATATTTCATAGGCGTTGCCTTCTTCGTTTATATCGCCTCCCGTTCCGAGTTCACCAAGAATGACTTCAAGCGGTTTTAAAGGCTCATCCCCGCCATTGCCACCGCCGGCACAGGCCGTGAATAATATTATGAGAACTACGCAACTGATTAAAAGTATCTTCTTCATGGAATCCTCCTCCATTTGTTTTTTCTGTTAAGGGCAATTCGTGAATTGCCTCTACGGTTCATCATTTATTCATTCAACCGGAAAAGGGCAGCCGGAAGGCTGCCCCGTTTTATATTATATTTCAGGTTCCGGTTCAAATGTACCGTTCTTGATATCCGATTCATCTATTCCCGTGTTGTTCGGAATATCATCACATTGAAAGATGTTGGCGTCGAATTCATTTTCTCTGAAGGAGTAAGAGTCCCCGTCAATCTTTATTTGCCATTCCGTTGCCTCATAGCTCTGTAACGCCGTCGGTAATTCATCTTTGAAGATCTTGACCGTCCAGGTTCTGAAACTGTCTCCGTTGTCTTTGATCTCATAAGCGGTGTCTTCATCGCCGATGGATTCGAGTTTGTTGTATATGTTTAGGTATTTTGTCGCCGGTTCATCGGCTGAATACAAACTGCCGGCCCCATCACGGTCTGCTGCAATACTGATTGGGTAGCCTGGAGGACGATAATAACTGCGTTGAGCAGAAGCAATTGTTTGTCTCGTATCATCCATATAGGAACGCTGTACGATTTCAAGGACGATGACGCTGTCCACCGAACCCCGGATACCGCTGATGTTGATCTTGTTTGGTGATTGTTCAACGATTTCCTCAGCTGTGACTGCTCTTCTTTCACCGTTCACGGTAATATGCACGTTATCGAGGTCGATGGCGGTATCAAGGGTGTAGGTCACCGTTCCGTTTGAGAAATATTCCGCGAGCGTGTACGTCGCCACAATCGTGAAGTTTTCCCCGTCGTTGGAGGTTGCCGTCGCCGGAGAGAGGGTGAAGGTACCTTCTTTTGTCACTCTCTCAGCTCGGACAAACTTTATGGCTTTACCTTCGGTATTATCGCTGTTTCTAAACGTATCATTATCATCAGCATTTGTGTTTTGCTCAATATCCTCAAGTTCGGCTATCGGAAGATTGAATGCTCTCCACAGTGTAGCTGTTTTGTTCTTAACACTTGAATCGGCATTTACATAAATACCATCGCCATTTATCAAATCAAAAAGATTATCGTATACGGTTGGCGTTGAGCCATTAATTTCAATAGCACTTTTATACGGCAAAAATCCGTTGTTCTTGATGATTGGCTCTGCGTTGTCCATGCAAACAATTGTTCCTGCACTTGTCATAACGTTCAGATACAACGTTGCATCCGCCTGATTCAGCACAACAGCATTAAAAGCTGCATTTTTTGACTCAATCATATTGTGTTGAATGAGCGGCGTTGTGCTCTCACACAAAACAGCTGTCGCATTTCCACTGATCCAGAATCCCATAATTGAAGCGGTCGTCTGTCCATCATTAATCGTCACAATCGGTAAAGTGTCCTCAGCAGGATTAATAACCGTACTGGCCACTACCGTTGCATCCGTCGGTGTTGAGCTGCTCAAATGGATCTCTTTATCTTTAAAATCAATGTTTTCCTGATAGGTTCCCGGCCAGACCATGATGGTGGCTTCATCCTCGGCATCATCTATTGCCTCTTGAATCTTGCTGTAATTCCATCGAATGCCTTCGGCCACCAAAATCACTTCGAGGTTGTCCGTGTTGACCGGTTTGTTCTGGAAGCTCTCGAGTTCACCGTCATTGGTCGCCTTGACTCTCCCCCTCGTGTAACTGAGGTAGACATCGTTGTTTTTACCAATTGGTATGGCGAGTGTGAGGACGATGATTTTGGGGTCTCCCGTTTTGAGTGCTATCGAGTTGATCTCATCCACACGCCCTTCAACGAGTATTCCGAACTGATCGTACTGTGTATCCGGATCATCCAGCTTCATCTCTCGGTCAAATCCAATTTCTACACAGCGGCCATCCGCTGTCATTGTTGCGGCTTTGAACAAGGGCGCATCAGGCGGTACTTCATCCCGAATGGCGACTGTTGCGTTTTTTAACCAACCGTTGTCAAGCGATTCGACATCTGTCTCATCGTATTGTCTCGTGTAGGTCAACGTGGCAACGTCTCCGTTGTTCAACGCTTCGCTCAGCGACAGGTTGTACAATCGGTCATCGATCGGGTCTCTTTCTATACTGTCGATGGTCAAGGCAGGTGCGTCTCTCCTCTGATTCGATACCTGTTGGGCATAATGAACCTGAATATCAAATCCGTCTGTGCTCGGTTCCGTCTTCATGTCTTTGCTGAAGAGAACGGAAACGGTATTGCCATCCGTACTCGTGTAGGCTTCCTTGATCGTCGGCTCAACCGGTGTGTTGTTGGTTACCCTCTCCGTGAAGGTGGCGAGTGTTGCACTCGCTGTGGTTTCAACCAGCCCCGGTGTATAAATCAGATTCCAGTCTTCACCGTATGCCACCCGGTTGGCGAGTGAGAGTTCAAGTCCTATTGTCTTTTTATCCGTTGACAGGGTGGCCGATTCGAAGGAAATCTCCGGTGCTACTCTCTGGATACTGGCAACCCACTGTTCTTCAACTCTGAACGATCCCTGCTGATTGACAGGTGCTTTCAATTCCTTGTCAAAAGTGACGTAGACCCAATTTCCCCTCGTGTTCGTTTCAACGCTTTGAACGATTGGTTCAAGCGGTGGCACGAGGTTTGCTGCCTCTCTCGTGAAGCTTTCGAGGAAGGTTCCGTATTTGGCCTTGATCGTTCCCTTTATGTAGACGAGCGATACCGTTTCGCCCCAAAGAACAGCGGGCTGTGCGATGGTGAAGCAATATTGCTTTTCACTGCTGTTCGTCGCAATTGCCGTGATTTTCCGTTCCACTCCGTTCACACGGATGGCAAACTGATCCTCTTTTGCGAATGGATTGTCCTCCATCTTCATGTCGAATGTGGCGATGAGCTGTGTGCCGTTTTCGGTCATGGTGGCACTCTCCAGTTTCGGTGCCTCTCCGATGACGTTGTTTTCTATGGGCTTCTCAAAACTCTGAAGCCAACCCTTATCCTGTGATTCGAGATTGCCGCTCGTGTAGGAGATGGTTGCGGTATCCCCGTTGTCAATCGCCTCTTCGAGTGTCAATTCGAGTTGTTTTTCGTTGCTGCTGTTGAAGATGATTGCCTTAATTCGAATGCTGTCTCTTGAAACCATCTTGTCATTGACTCTTTCGATGTTCAGGATAAAATCGTCTTCCGCCTGCTGCGGATCATCCATCTTTTTGTCGAATGTCACGGTGATTTCTTTACCGTCTCCATTTGTGACGGCACTCAACGCCTGTGGTTCTTCCGGGATATCGTTTGTGACAGCAGCATCACTGAAGGCTGCAAGTTTCGCACCTTCGCCACTGTTGATGTCACCACCGGCATAACTCAGGAGAACGGGTTCTCCGTGTTCAATTCTGTCACTGAGTTCGATGTTGATCTGTTTATCATTATTCGGATCGATTGTAAGATTCTGAACTGCAATCACATTCCCGCTCGCGGAAACGGTCATGTTGCCAATTTCGCCGTTTGGCACGATCATGTCTTTGTCGAAAACGGCCTCAATATGATATCCCTGAGCATCCGTCTGCGCATTGAGCAGTACCGGTGGCACCGGGTTGACCGTGTTTGTCACCTGCTGACCGGCGAAACTTTCGAGCCAGGCTTCGTTGGATGCCTGAACGGTTCCCTTTGTGTAGTTTAATGAGATACTCTCACCGTAAACCACTTCGTTTCCATCTTTCAATGTCAAATAATAGATGCTGATGTCCTCCGCTTTTCTTGAAGCGCTTTCGATCTTGAGAATGCGTCCGTCAGCCTGAACGCTGAACTGGTTCACGGCGTTTTCATCCGGTGCCTTCATGTTCATGTTGAACTGCACTTCGGCGAGATTGGAGGTTGTCGCGTTTTCTCCGGTTATCATCCGGACACTTTGAACAACAGGGACATCCCCCGGAACGACGTTCCTGACGTTAAAATCACTGTAACTCTCAAGGTAGGCACCTTCTGCCGACTGAACCATGCCACGGTCATAATCCATCGTGATGGTTTGGCCATAGGACAGACGCTGTTCGAGGGTGAGCAGAAATTGATTGATGGTTCCCACCTTTATTTCAACACGGCTCGTGTTGATCTTTCTGCCGTCGGCCTTGACCGTAAATTGCTGATACATGCCGGTCGGATTCTTCATGGCGAGATCGAAGGTCATCAGGATCTGTGTCCCGTCAGTGTTGGTAACGGCATCCGTTTGAACCGGCTGTCGCAGTTTATCCGTTTTAAAACGCCACAATGGACTTTTAACCAATCTTCCCGTGGCGACATCGACGGCTTCCACCTGCCAGTAATACCAAGTGTTTTCGTTCAGGTATTCGTTTATTGTATAGGTCTTCTGATTGAGATCTTCGGCTTTTAAGGTCAGTGATCGTGGATTCTTCGAGAAATACAGGTTATACGTGATTTCCCTGTCCTCCTGATCGTGCTGCCAGCTCAGTTCAATTGCCTCTGTCGTATCAATTCCCGTCGCCTCGTTGATCGGGGTGGGCGTTGCCGGGAAGGTGAGATCCGGTGATACGGTCGTGAAATCTCTCGTACCCGTTCTCGTTGCCGCCCCGTTCGAGTCTTTTACCATGATGAACCAGTAATAGGTTCGTCCCTCTTCCACTGACCCGGGTGTATAATTCGTCTCGTCTATTCCCTCTACGGGACAGACCACTCGATAGGTGTTGTTGACGGTGTCCATGTAGACGTAGTATTTTAAAGCATCCCCATCGGGATCAACGCTGGCTTCCCAGTCGAGTGTAACGTTTGTGGCGACGTCTATCGCCTCATCCACCGGAGAAATCAAAACCGGAGCCGATGGCGAACGGTTTCCCGTTCTAACCTGTGAGCTGCCGACGACAATCGTCTGGCTTGCATTGTTTTGTGCGACAACGGTCCAGTCGTAATAGGTTTCCGTCTTCATATTTTGGAAGGTATGGCTTGTATCCGTCGTGAATACGGTGGTTGCCGCCCCGGTTCGCACCATGAAATAGCCCGTCCCCGTCGTTCTCGGCTGGCTTTCGCCCGCCTGTTCGTAGACGTATATGTTGTAAACGATCTCGTTATTCGGGTTTTGATTGTCCTGATACTCCGGCCAGTCGAGTGTGAAGCTGTTATATTCTACATTGCTGACGATCAGGGATGGGTCGGGTGGGAGTTCGGCAACATTCACCGGCTGTGGCAGGGTCTCCCCGTTGATGGTGAAGCTCCATACCGGTGATTTGGTTTCGTTCCCGGCATTGTCAATCGCCGTAACTCGCCAGTACCAAACCCCTTCTTCGAGATTCGGCAAAAGAAAATAATTTTCAGAGGTATCAAAGAACTGTGGATCGTCGAGTCCCTCAACCGTTTGAGCGTAGTTGAACTTGTATTTGACCGTTCCGCCTTCCGGATCGACACTCTTCGTCCATTTACCGTAGAAATAGTTTTCGTCCACCAGTTCACTTTGAACCGGATAGATGTTAATCACCGCACTCGGTGCCAGGTTTGGGTTTCTTCTGACACATGATGACAACGTTAGCATCATCATTGTGATAACAATCACTACGAATATAACATTTCTTTTGTTGATATTCACACGATCAACTCCCTTTTAATATATCGAAATACATCAATTCTCCCAATTTTACCACTTTAGAAACATTTTTTCAAAATTATTGACCGAGCTCAAAAATAATAAAGTTTGTCTTTTTGTGAATATTATCAAATAATAAAAAACATACAATAAAACAGCGTTTTTTAAGGAGACGCTTTATGTAACGACCTTGCTCTGCCGCACGAACCGCCCCCGTTGCCGTGTATTCATTCGGAATTGGTTTAGACTATTCTGATTTATTTATTCCAAACAGCTTCGCAACACCGGAATCATGTTATGATTAATTTAAATAGCCAAAAAAGGAGTTCCCCTATGAAAAAAGAAAAACACTCAAAACCCTTTAAACTAATGGACCCAAAAATAGATTTTGTATTCAAATTACTTTTCGGAAACGAAAAAGACACCTCATTTTTGATCGCTTTCTTAAATACAGAACCGTCTATTATCTCAGTAAAATGATAGCCAAAAGACTGAAAGAGGGCGACAATTACAAATCCATCCACAAAACGGTGGCCATCAACATCTTAAACTTTGATCTATTAGACAGCGGCACACGATTTCATAACCGGTATCGCTTCACAGAAATAGAAACAAAACAGGAACTCACAGATGTCGCTGAAATACAAT
>JAEINO010000102.1 GCA_016342345.1 Pseudodesulfovibrio sp.
GTGAGCGGCCAGAGAATGACAAGGAATATCAGGATGAAAAGAATAATAATCTTCATCCCCCATGATGACTCCGGTGCGGTCCTGTGTCAACTGGACCGGAATTCCCATTACGGTTCGGAAGTGTTCTTGCCTGGATGGAAAGGGCAATGTACTCTATGTATTCCAACCAAAAGGAGATTATTTTGGGTAAAACCACTCTATGCCTGGATATCGGCAGCGGCACTCAGGATGTGCTGCTCTACTCACCTGACGTCGAACTCGAAAACTGTCCCAAATTCGTGCTCCCTTCACCTGCTCTGCAAATAGGCAGACGCATTGAAGATTTACGCATGCAGGGAAAAAACATCTGGCTGCACGGCCGCAACATGGGCGGTGGAGTGACCCGATTCATCCGCGCCCACCAAAAAGCCGGGCTCAAGGTCGCGACCCAGAAAAGCTCTGCTTACACCATGGCTGACGATCTGACCCGCGTCACCGGCATGGACATAGAAATAACCGACACCTGCCCCAAGGGATTCGAACCGGTCGAATTCACCGATTTCAATGAATCCTGGTGGCGCAAATTCCTGATCGCAGCCGAACTGCCCTGGCCAGATGCCATTGCCGCCTGCGCCCAGGACCATGGTTTCCACCCCGGAGAATCCAACCGCCGTGGACGCTTCAAACTTTGGCAATCCTTTCTTGTTGATGGAGATGGACGGCCAGAGACATTGGTCTACAAGACCCCTCCGACCATGCTCACCCGACTCAAGGATCTTCAGGACGACATCAACGGGGGCGTTGTGGCCGACACTGGTGCAGCAGCCGTACTCGGCGCGCTCTTTGTGGACGAAATCGAAAAACAGAGCCATGAAACCGGAATCACACTGGTCAACATCGGCAACTCCCATCTCATTGCCTTCCTGCTCTACAAGGGGCAAATCCACGGTGTATATGAACAACACACCGGCTGCGTGGACGAAAAACAACTCTGGGCCGATCTGGAACAGTTCCGCTGTGGCTGCCTCGGATTTGAACAGGTCTTTGAGAACAGGGGGCACGGCTGCCTGACCATGGAGCTGCCTGCCGAGGCTAAAGGATTCCGGCCCATCCACGTCCTTGGCCCGCGCCGAGGAATGCTCAAGGGCTATGATGTCTCCTTCCCGGCTCCGGGCGGCGACATGATGCTGGCTGGATGTTTCGGACTCATCAAGGGTATCTCCATGCAAAAATGATTTCAATCAGTTGAAATAAGCGTTAGAATTTAGCTTCTTTTCTAGGCATCATTCGGTCAGCATGGTATTTTTCTAAATACCATATTTTGACACTTGCAAGGAGCACCTCATGAAGCTGAATCATTTAGTCTTTCCGATTGCCACAATTCTGGCAATCGGCCTGATGACGACTGTCTGCCATGCTGGCTGGAGCGACACTCTGAAAGACGCCGGAAGCCAGTACGCCAACGACACGGCAAAGGACGCAGGCCTTCCCTACACGCCGTCCGAGGCTATCGAAGGTGTGAGGGAAATTCTTTCTCTCAGCACAGATTCGGCAGTCTCCACCCTTGGCCGTGACAACGGATTCTCGAACAATCCAGCAGTATCCATCCCCCTGCCCGACTTCCTGAAAGGGTTGGACATAACGTCTGCACTGACCTCTTCGATGAACAAGGCCGCAGAAGCCGCAGTCCCATCAACCGGGCCTGTCTTTCTCAATACCATCCGAGATCTCCCCATAAGCAATCCGGCATCCCTTCTCGGAGGAGCCGATAACGCCATTACCAGCTTCTTCGAGCAAAGTTCCAGAGCAACACTCAAGGAGCTGGTCAAACCGATCATTTCCGAAACCATGGACAAGGCCGGAGCAGGGACCTACCTCAACGCCATTTTTGCAACACAACAGGCCACAACCGTTACCGAATCATCATTTGACATCAATGACTATGTAACAGACCGAACACTTGACGGCATGTTTCAGGTCATGTCCATTCAGGAAAAAAACATCCGATCAGGGAGCGGCACGCAAACGTCAGCCCTCCTCAAAAAGCTGTTCTAGGAGTCTCTCATGAACAAAGCAGTAAAATTTGGATTGATCATTGTAGGAGCGTTGGCCGCTCTGTTCGTAGCCGCAGCCATCATTCTCGTACTCACGGTCGATCCCAACGATTACAAAGTCGAAATGGCCCAGATAGTCAAAAAGGAAACCGGACGAGATCTGCGTTTTGACGGGGATATACGCTTCAACTTCTTCCCTTGGCTGGGGCTCGAAGTCGGACCGATGGCCCTTGGCAACGCCCCGGGTTTTTCACCAGACAAAATGGTCAGCATCAACAAGGCCGAAGCCTCCATACGAATCATCCCCCTGCTCTCGGGCGAAATAGCCATCGGAATGATCGTGCTGGACGGATTTACTCTCAATCTCACCAAAAACGCCAAGGGCGTAACCAACTGGGACGACCTGACCAAGGCCAAAGATCAAGAGCCTGAAAAAACCAAATCCGATGACCAAACAAAGGGTACCGATCAAGAAAATTTGAAGGCCCTTTCCGTACAAGGCATTGAAATCACCAACGCAAATGTGATCTTCGCTGATCAGCAGGCCGGGCAGCAAACAACCCTGACCAATCTGAATCTTGAAGTCGGCGAAGTCGGTGAAAAGGTGCGCTTCCCCTTCAAGCTGTCTTTCGACCTCAAGCTCGACAAGCCAAAAATCTCCACACGCCCCGAGCTGGCTGGATTCGCCCAGTTCGATCTCGATGCAGGAACCTTTGAAATATCCGAAATGGCACTCAATGCGCTCGGCATGAAAATCATAGGTCTCTTCTTTGCCAAAAGCGCCAACAACGCCATCGACTTTTCAGGCGAGCTCACATTGGGCGAGACAAGCCTGCGCAAACTGATGACGGAAATCGGCCAGAAAGCCCCTGTTACTACAGATCCTTCTGTTCTCGAAAGATTTTCCGCTGACATCAAATACAACGGCACAGGCAACTCCGCCTCGCTGGAGAAAATGACCATCAAACTCGATGATACCACCATTGAAGGCACCGGGTCCGTCACTAATTTTAACATGCCCGCCATCGCCTTTGCCGTGAATGTGGACACCATCGACGTGGACCGATACATGCCCCCAGCAGCCCAGAAATCAAAAACAGAAGCCACCGAGCCGGTTCAGGCAAAAGAAGACACCGCTCCGGCAACCGAGCCGGACCTGAGTGCGCTCAGGACTCTGGATCTGACCGGCAAACTGACCATCGGCAAGGTCAAGGCCATGAACCTGAACATTTCGCAAATCCTGTGCGAGGTCCGGGCCAGAAACGGCATTCTCACCACCAATCCATTCTCAGCCCATCTCTACGACGGAACCCTGGACGCCCAAAGCGTTCTTGATGCCAACCCGAAACTGGCTACATGGACAGAAAAAGCCACCCTCATGGGAGTACAGGCCGGGCCGTTACTCAAAGACCTGACTGGCAAGGACCAACTACTCGGAACAACTGTGGTCAAATATGACATGAAAGGATTCGGACTGACGCCTGACAACATCAAGAAAAGCCTGACTGGTACCGCATCCTTTGCATTCACGGATGGAGCCATCAACGGGGTCAATGTCGCCAAGATGCTGCGCGATGCATTCAACACGATCAAGGGCAAATCGGCCAGCCCTGACGAACCCCAGAAAACGGACTTTGCCGAACTGATGGGAACTGCGATCATAAAAAACGGCCATATCACCAACAATGATTTCTTTATGAAATCGCCACTCCTGCGCATCACAGGCAAGGGATGGGCCAACCTGCCAAAAAACTCGGTGGACTACACGGCCATCGTCACCCTGGTCGGCACCCTCAAGGGTCAGGACGGTTCGTCGCTGGAAGAACTGTCCGGCCTGCCCCTGCCCATCCACGCCACAGGCAACCTGGACTCCCCGAAAATCGGCCTGGATGTCAAGGCCATGGCTGAAGCACTTCTCAAGGATACGTTCAAGCAAGGCACCAAGGGAGTCGAGGACAAACTGCGCAAGAGCATCCTTGGCGATACGAAATCAGGCACCACGGATGATAAAAAGAAACCGGAAGGGCTCCTCAAAGGACTGTTCTAGATTTACACAAAACAGAAAAGGCCGGACAAGCAAGCTTGTCCGGCCTTTTGCATTATCCATAATCCAATCAGAACCGCAAAGAAAGGCAGGACAACCCTCCGTCAAGCTTTCGGAATTCGGAAACATCAAGGACAACAACAGGTCTGCCAAGAGCTTCGACCTGCGCAAGGGTCTTGGGAAATCCTGCCGGAACAATGACAGTCCCGTTTACCAGCAGGCAATTACGGGCATATGCCTCGTCGTCTTCAACCACGATACGTTCAAATCCGGCCAGTTCAGGCGCATCCTTGAAATACGGTGAGACAAGAAGCGTATCCCCGCCGATATAATTGACGTCAGTCTTGAAATGCAGGCTCGGTCCACACTGTACGGCGTGACATTCATACCCGCACGCAGACACCGCAGCACAAAAGGCCTTGGCTCCGGCCATATTGGTCCGATCCGACACCCCTATGAAAAATGTGTTTTCCACTTGGAGCACATCCCCTCCTTCAAAGGTGGCCGGGGCAGCAACGTACTCAATGGGTTTGTATTTGGCCAAAACAGGTTCGATGGATTTCTGTTCTCCCTGCCGGGACAAAGCCCCAAGAGGCGCAAGAATCGCCACATGCTCGCAGACAACGGCAGTATCTTCAACAAAACAACAATCAGGATATCCTGGCTCAGGCGCAAGCACTGTCACATCCAGACCAAGATCGCTCAGAGCTTGGCAATAGGCAGCATGCTGTTTCAGGGCCAATTCGTAATCAGGCTTTCCAAGACCGGCAGTGGTAATTCCATCCACCATCTCTTTGGAGGGCTGTCGGGTAATTGCATTCGTGAACATGGTATTTGAACTCCTCTCTACGGTATAATTCGTGACGGGAGCTTGATTTTTTCAAGCCATTCCGTCAAGTGTTCAATAAGGGGAAATGCAAATTTCAAACGATAATTGATGTGTTGTTCAGTCCCGAGAAACGAAAGACATGCAAGGAGGTGGCTTCAATTGCACCTGCCAACTTTCTCAAGAAGGCAGGAGTATATACGGCAGCCGCTTTCAGCGGATAACATTAAAAACGATACGTATTATTTATAGGAAACTTGTAAAATTAGGTATGAAACGATATCTGGAGCTTATCGATACTCTTTACAGAAAGGATCAGGACAACACTGGCACCAACATCATGCATCGCCAATTCACCATTGATGAAACAAATCAGATATATCAAGCATTGTTCGCTGCGGAAAAAAGATTGGCTCAAGAAGTCGATTCATACGCACTTGTTCTTCAAACTCATGCAGGTTTCTAATTTTTTTGCCGTAAAATTCACACCACGCAAAAACTAAAGGAGCGTCAGCATTGACGCTCCTTTCATTCTAAATCTGAAGATCCACTGGAATCGCTATTTCCCAATATAAGGCTCTTGCTGCGTCGAGCAATGAATTCCACCGCCACCAAAATTAATCGCCAATGTGCTTATTGCGACAACCTTGCGGTCGGGAAAGGCCTTTTTAAGAACATCAAAAGCAGCCTTGTCTTTTTCCTTGACCGAGGCTGGCATGTTCTTGCCATCTTCCCAATACTTCTGCGCCAGGACAACACCATTTGATATCAAGAAGTTGCAATAACTCTGAGCAGGAACAATAGTGACAGACTGTCCGATCGGAAAGGCCGTACCATCACTATATGATGGATAGGATGCCAAACCAAAATAGGCCTCATCATCAGGATCTGCAGTAAAAAAGAGTGTCTCAGGCATTGGGATTCTGATGATCTTGAACGGTTTCCCATCCTGATCAACAGCCTTTTTCAAAATTTCATAATTCTCTTCCATCCTCAGCCTGTTTTCTTTTTCAACAATCCCCTTGGCTGCATCTTCCGCACTTACTTCAGCCAAAAGGATCGTATCCGTGGAAATGAACCTGCAATACTCATCCATATGGTTATTTGCTGCAGCACTCCGGTACGCAACGCCTTTCCCGTCCGGGCCAGGTAGGGTGGTAGTATTATATGCATCATCATCAAATGTACCGCGCTTGAGCCATATGAAATTCGTGACACCAAGCATCTCTGAAATCTGCTCTTCAATATCTTGTCTGGACAAATTTGGATTTCGCTGAAATTCACAAGCCTCTGTCAACAGGACTGTCCCTTTACCATTGAGTTCCCTGTCCCCGCCTTCACTGACCAATCTGGTCATTCTACTAGGAACACCGATATCCCTTGCTATGGTCCGATCAATCTTTTCCATCATCCGTGCCTGGGTGTCAGTATCCGGAAAATACCCCCAGCAGTTGAAATTAAAATCAGCTATGCTTTTGTTTCCGTCCTTATCAACTGTGAAAATTGGACCAAAATCCCGCCAGTAAAGCATCGTGAATGGTATTGTATAAAAATCAACCTTGCTCATGCTGATGCCGTTTTTACCAAGCACTGCCCGAACATGGTCCTCTTGTGCCTTATCTGGAACACAAATCCGAACCTTGACATGAGAAACAAGCTCTTTAACAATTTCAGTCAATACTGAGTCGGTTTCATATCCCTTGATATATGTTTTTGTCAGCCAGCCAAGATATACAGATTCCTGTTTTTCAAACTCAGCCGGAAACCTCCACTGGCTATCCATTTCAGCCCCTCCTGCAGTTGCCATTGAAATCACCAGAATTAATGTCGTAAAGACAACAAGAACAGGCCTTTTCCATCTCAACATAGGACCCCCATCAATTGCTGTTTCTTGTATCCAGAAAGACTTTTTTAACCATTTAAAATCGCCCAAACGAATAGATAAGAAAAAATCACATAACTATCCCAATAGATTTGGCAACCTTTATAAATTAGCAAACTTTTGTCCATACATGATTCAACATTATATCTTATATTATGAATATTCTGCATGAACTGCACCCCCTTAATACAAAAATCCCCCTGGCCTTTATGGGCAGGGGGCTTCAGGACTTTGATTTGGTCAGTGGGCGATTGTTGGACACAAA
>JAEINO010000103.1 GCA_016342345.1 Pseudodesulfovibrio sp.
TCCGCCTGCACGCAATGGCGATAGAGATATTTGGCATTGTCCATGAGCCGCCCACCCACGCGCCCTGCAAAAATGACCAGATCGGTTTTGGGTGAAACCCGGGCAAGTTCGGCAAACTGTGCAAGAATGTCATGAGTCATGAAATCTCCTGATCCGGCTTCAGCGTGACACGGCAGCACGGGCAGCAGCCACGTATTTGGTTCGCAACTCCACTTCGGACATGGAGTCGGCCCAGTGCAGATACAAAAGTCGAAGATTGGCAATAAAACGGTCGGGATTACGAAGACGTTCTTCGTGAGAATCCTGTGCGGCTTGCGACTCCAGCAACGCGATCAAATCCGCAGCACGATGTTTCATGCGATGAGCGAGTTCAATCTCAGCTGACCCGGCACGGGCCATGGCCGCACACCGTTCAGGATCAGCCAAAAGGGATTCGATGTGCGCAACCGCATCGGCCGCATCCAAATTCTCATACAGTTCCAGACAACGCCCCGGCTCGAAAAGCTCGTCCTGTCCATGCCCGATGCGCGGAGTGAGCAGACACGCTCCGCACCCCAGAGCTTCAAACACGCGAAAATTGAGATCATCCCGCTCGGCCACATTGAGAACCACGCGAGAATACGGGTACAGTTCATGATAATCGCCCTTGGTCACATGAAGCCTACCCGGCAGGAGACGCTCAATTTCATCCAGAAAAACTGCGCGTTTCGGGGTAGTCTCAGGATCAATATTGCCCACAAAAAGCACATCCCAGCGCAATTCGGCATCGGCAATGGGCTGGTCCCTGTCACGAGGATAGGGTGGCAGCCAGATGGTGCTACCGGGGAATTTCCGGTTCTCGAAATCAGGAATATGATCACGCAGGCTTACAGCCCGGCAATCAAAAGCCTGGGCATAAGCCGGATACCAGCCATGAATATGGGAATCCACCACGTAGAAACAAGTCAGGCAGGGATAATGCTCCAGACCAACCAGAGGCAAAGGAAGGGAGCGATCCGAATAGACAAGAACATCAGGCTCGAAACCGGCCTCGCTACAAATGTCCTCCCAATCCAGGACACGAGGGGTGCTCATTCTTATGAAAGCGGTCTCGATACCATCCCTCTTCACTTGGTTCAGGAAAGAATATGTTCCGACCCAGGCGAGTTTCACAAATATCTCACAGGTTTGATTTTAAAAGTGAACAAAGCATCGTCAATTCCCAATCAGGAGTCAAGACAACGGACCAACGACGGTTTTTTGACGTCCATGAAATCCCCATGGCTGGCACCTTCAGGGGCTACCCGACCAGAACGCTCTCAACGACCTTGATTTTTCGCAACAGATCATCCTCAAGCAACTTCTGTTCCGAGGTCATGGCAGCGACAAGCCCTTCATGTTCATGCATGGTCTGCATCTTGTACTTATTGCCGAGCGCATTGCCTTCCTCCTGCATGGAAACCCGCGAAGCCGCTCCAGTGCGCTTCTTGTGATGCACGGTCAGGTGTCCCTGGTACACGGGAAACAGCCCTGCTTCGCACAAGCGCAGGTCATGCTCCATGTCATCATATTGAGATGGCGACAGATGGATGGCAAAATCACCGGATTCCAGCAGGATCGCGGTACGGAAAAGATGGCAGCACCCGGTAACCGAAGCACAGGGGCGAAGAATGTCGAACAACCCGGAGTCAAGACTCTGAATATGCAGATCCGTAAGCTTGAACGGATTGGGCGCGGTACGGGTCAGATCCATGGGCGGCGCGTTCTTGTCCACGGACAAATGGCTGTCCGCACTCTGGACAAGGGAGGCATTGGCATGGTCCACGACCTTGCAGCCCCAAACACCGGCCTCAGGATATTGACGCTCGGCAGCACCCAATTTGAGCAGCCAATCCGCAGGCAGTTCCACATCGTCATCCAGATAACAGATAAAATCGTGATGCCTGACCGCTTCCAGATGCATCAGCCAGTTGCGAGCGGCAGGCGCACCAATATTCACGGGCAGAGAAATGGTCGTGAATCGGTCCGAACCCAGAACCGACTCGAAACGGGACTGCCAGGACTCAAGTATCTCGGCAGTATTGTCAGTGGACCCATTGTCGAGGACAAAAAGGGAGACGCCAGACAGATCGGAAGCCATGAGAGACCGCAAGGTGGCATCCAGCTCCAACCCTTTGTTCCATGAATAAAGAAGAATGGCAGTTGAACCGGGCAAAGGCACCTGTTCCTTGTCCACGCCTGTAAGCAGATCGTGAACACGCATAAGCAGACTTGTATTCCATGGCGTTTTGGAAAGCCCCTTGAGAAGCAGCAGGTTGGCAGCAGCCGCATCACCTTCATTCAACATGCAGAACCCGCCACGCAGGGCAGCAAAGGCCGGGCCAAAAGTCTGGCCCATGTGCTGGGAAAGACGCGCCGAATCGTGCCATTGACCGCAAAACAACCTGATCCGTGCCATGACATTGGACATAAGCGGCTCAATGCCCAAAGGTGCATCGAAATCCATAATGGAAACAACCCAGTCCGGGTCGTTATCAACAAGGCCCATGGACACACCTTGTTCACGCCAGAAGAGATTGTCCGGTTCCCTTGCAACAGCCTGTTCGACAAACTGCTTCATCTTGAAAAAATCACGGCCAGCACAAAGTTTCTCAAAATAACCGTTGTTGTCCGGCCTGTGCCAATTCGCGGCCAGAGCCGTCAACGCGGCCAATGTCTCCTGAGGCAAAATGGACCGCACAACATCAAGGGAAAGCAGTTCAACAGCCATTTCACCGTCAAGAGGATTTTCACCCAAAGCTGCCTGGAGTGCATCGGTTGCAATGGGGACCAAAGCGGGATTCCCGGAACGCAAGCACCAGCCCGCCATATCAAGCAAATGCATTTTGCCCGTAAATCCAAGACGCAGCCTTGCCTTGAGTTCTTCAGGCAGACTGAGCCAAAAATCGGTCAGCGGATTAGTGCTGGCATTGTCCATACGGCTGTTCCTCGTTTTGCTCCTCACTGGACAGGACGTCCACCGACAGTCCTTCACAAAGAATCTCGCCCATGTATACTCGCATGAGATTCATGCCCTTGGCTTCCTGCGTCATCAGCGTGCGAACCATTGTCCGTCCCATGCAGCCCATCTCGAATCTCGCCGCAGGATCTTCGACAAGAACACGCAACTTCTCTGCCAGACACCCGGCATCTTCGTTGTCGCACAGGAACCCGTTCACGCCATCCCTGACCAACTCGGGAATACCACCCACCGCCGTGCAAACCGCTGGCAGCCCCATATCAAACCCCTCAAGCAAGACGTTCGGCAGGCTCTCCTTGCGGGACGGAATGACCAGAATATCGGAAAATTGCAACTCCTCCAGCACCTGTTCGTGCGAAATATTGCCGGTAACACGCAACCGTTCACGGACCGAAGGTGTCAAGTGGCCGTCGAATCGCTCCATGTCGCCGTCCGAAATGCCCACACCCACAAACTCCACATTGCGGTAATTGCCTGATTCGCAGAACCGGGCCGCGGCCTGCAAAAACACATCGAACCCCTTGATCTCGGCTGCATTGCCCACATAGACACAACGAACTCCACGCTTCTTGCGAGGTCTGGGCGGACCAGAATCAGGGCCGCAATAGGCATTGTAGACAACATTCAGACGGCTTTTCATGACGTGATGCTTTTTCAGCACTTCGGCACATTGCATGGAATTGGTGATGACGCCATTTGCCAACGCGGTCCAAAGAAAAAACACATCATTGGGACGTGAAATGACCCCCCGGTTGATGAACAATTTAAATTTCGCTCCCATGAGCCGGGCAAGTATACCCATCTTGTACGCCCGGTTATGAAACGAATGAACCACGTCGATATTTCTGTCGCGGATCAATTTTTTCAGGAACGAACCTGCATGCAGGTAGTCACTGAACCGGTCAAAAAGAATGATTTCAACATCCAACCCGTCCAGGGCTTCTATGAGAGGAGAATCCTTGGAAAGGAGTGCATAGGTCTTTACGCCCATGTCGGACATGGCTGAAATATTGTTGATCATCTGCCTGCTGCCACCGGACAACTTCATCGAATCCGTGGCATAAAGCACACTCCCGACTTCAGGCTTCTTGGTGTGCAGCTTGAAAAAAAACCGTGCGGTCGGGTCGGAACCATACATCCTGAGCCGAGATTGAAGCCATTTGCCGGTCTTGGGCTTGCCCACACCGATACGGTTCAAACGAAACGGGTCCGTGCCACTGGCGTTGACCCATCTTTCCAACGAAAACGCGCCCACATAGCCCGCTTTTTCAAGTTCATCACGGGCATCGTCGCAAAACTGGCCCCACGGCCAACAGAACAACTGCTCATCATACCCGTTCAGCTCACGAATATGCTCAAGACTTTTCCGAAAATCCTTGCGACAAAAAGCAAGCCTCTCCTCAGTGGAACGCAAGGCGAAATGAGGTTTCCCGGAGCCGTTGAACTTCGGCCAGAAACCGTCATAAACATAGGCACTGGCCGCATCGAAAGTAGGCCAATCCGCCTTGAATCCGGGATAAACCGACCATGCAGGCCAGCGGGCATGCCCCTCGCCCATGAGGGCACAGGGACGCAAGGTACGGAATGCCCCCTGATGGCGGCAACCATGGGAGAAAATCTCCATTCCCTTATTCAGCATTTCCCTGATCTCGCTTTCATTAATGAACTGCGAATAGTCGCAATTCAACAATGCGTCCTTGAAACCTTCCGGCATGGTCAGCATGGACGGGGCCGTCTCAAAGGTCCGAACCGGGCCGGAAACCGTGAAGTCCGAGAGAGCAAAGAAGGTGCCGGTCATGTCGCGTTTTTCCAGCTCCGGCACCACGTTCAGCCAGTTGCTAATGTGGCCGTCATCAAAGGTCAGGACAACGGATTTGCGCGGAGCCTTCATTTCACCGCGCACCACGGACAGAAGCTCACGGGATGATATGGTACGGAAACCCGCGTCCGCAAGAGCATCCAGATGCTCGCAAAAACGCTGAGGCTCATGGCCATCAACGTCACTGACATTGTGGTAGCAGAGGACGGGTATTGATGTTCGAATCATGTATTTCTCTTTAATGTTAAGGCACTGTCTTGGTACCAGATGCACCTCCATTGAGCAAGAAACAGGGCTCTCTTCGCGAATCTCCTGTTGAGGATTCATGAAGTCAGATTTAACGATTACAAATGATAAAATCTTATACGGCGAGAAAATGCAAAAGGTCCAAATCTGTAGATGGTTGTATCTCTTTGTGTACTATTTGACTGGTGGGATGCCTTTTTTTCGAATCATGATCAAATAGAAGTAAACAGTGGCCCAACCAGATCAATACGATTCACCGGATCATACCAGACAATACCCGTACCAATCACTGTCTCCACCGGCATCGCCGATCGGATCAGGCGCGGTCCAACGACCTGTATTGGTATCGTAATCACGCCAACCGAACCGGACGAAGCCCAGGTCTTGATCATGCAGGCCGCCCGCAAAACCAAACGGAATACGCAATTCCGGGGCGGTGTCCTTGATGAGGCCGCCATTTTACATTTTTTTATCAAGGCTCTACGAATCAGGATGAAATTCTGCAAAACATTTTGGACAGATATAAAAAAAACAACCTTTACTAAAAAAATAATACAGGCACAGAATGCCCAACATGAAATATAGAAAGAGGGAAAAAGATTGTGTCACAATATCAATTGCAAACACAACTCCGGCAACAATCAAAAGTCCTAACCCTTCTTTTCTTTTAAACTTTCTGATTACAATTGAATTGCAATGTGGACATTTTTGCATACGCATCCATAGCAAGACGAACAGCAAATGCCAGCCGTCTCGCTTTTTAGTTATTTAGTTTGTTTATAATAACTGGCATCATAGTTTTTCCATCTGATCTGATGCATTCGATCAGCTTTCCCATCTGTTAATTCATGAAGGACTTTCTTTTTTGAATCATCAATCCAACCTCTTAAAGGTGGGTATTCCTTCACAACTCCTCGCAAAGTCCCAGCACTACTGCCGATGATTCCACCAGCCAAAGCACCTGGCCAACCAAAGGAACTCCCCCTCCAAACTCCGATCCCTGCTCCCACAGCAGTATCCCGCACAATGCGTCCCAAAGCTCCTTCCTTGGCTTCCAGCCCCAACGGGTCCACCCCATTCACCGGATCATTCAGACAGTACCCGTACCAATCACTGTCTCCGCCGGCATCGCCGATCGGATCAGGCGAGGTGTCCTTTATTATGCCACCGAACGAATCGTACAGTTGGATGGGTAATTAGGCCAAATGGATAACGTCTTATTGCTGCCAATTCCCTAATAATAAATACCCAGCATTCTTTTTTGTTCACCATTTTTGATTGAATATGTTGGCCTTACAGAACAGAAAATGTCTCCTCTAAATTCTTTTAAAACAGTCATCGGAGACGTAACAGTCACTTCTAGCTGAACTGGTTCGCCTCGCCGATCAAAAGGAAGATCAAAATAGAATAGTGGGAAAAAGAATTCGTTCTCATTTCGCCTTGCATAGCGACGTTTTATCGGGGCAAAATAGCCCTCCCTCAAGACCTCTTCATTTACAACAAAACGATATCTCAACTCACCATTCAATACAATTTTAGGGGTTAAATCATTTCCAGTTCTTGGAATAGAAAGAAGAAACCCATGTTCAACATCAAATTTGCTTGTTAATGGAACCCGGACAGTTGAACCTAGAGTTGTTACATCAAATTCTGAACGGAATATGTCAGAATAAAAATCTCTAAAAAACATAACCTTAAATGATATGCTGTTGTAAATTGCAAAAAACACCATTATTAAAATTGCCAAAAAGAATAACGCTATACTACTTTTTTTCATATTTACCTCAAAAAATGGAGGTGAATTTCCACCTCCTCGTCTCTCGTGTCATTCTATCACTGTCTATCCCATCGCTCCAACTGCTGGTATCGTTTTTTCAATCTGTCTGCATAGTCTTGGCAGTTGTTTTGAAACACATTATATTGA
>JAEINO010000104.1 GCA_016342345.1 Pseudodesulfovibrio sp.
GCGTACTTCCTGTACGCTAGGATTTGATGTTTTTAAAGCAACGAAGCCAGCGGACAATTATGCAGTGCTTCCCTAGAGTTTGAGCTTCTCACAGCAACACCGCAATCAGGCCTTTATCTGCAGCCTGCTATGGTTTCATTTTCAAATCCTGAATAAGCAACCCCTGAAGAGCAGCCGTTACGGATTTGTCATATCGTTTATCCTGAGACAGGGTAGCGGCAGCCTTGATAAAGGGCAGAGCCTCCCTGTATGGCCGACTGGAGACCATTGCGCAAAAGGAATCAACAACTGAGCACAGCTTACCGGGCAACTCCATGTCCCTGGTCTTCAGGGGATATCCGGAGCCGTCAAGACGCTCGTGATGCTGCATGATGCACTGCTCCACCTCTGGGTACTTGAGATTGAGCTTGTTCAGCATCTCATAGCCCACCTTGGTGTGTCCGTTGATCTTGGCACGCTCGTCCCCGGTCAAGGGCTTGTCCTTGGTAAGGATGAATGCCGGAACCTTGCTCATGCCCATATCGTGCAGAAAAAGCCCTGCGGTCAAGCGATCAAACATCTTGCGCTTGACGCCGCCCTCATCGAAATCATTCCGTTTTATCTTGCCGAACAAGGCCAACCCCAGAAATCCGCAATTAACGGAATGATTCTCCAGGGAATATTCCGTGTGCATGCGTCGGACAAGACCACGCGCTCTGTGAATATCCGCATGCAGATATTCGGTAAGCACCATCAAATCAACCCATAATTTCTCGAAAACCACAGGCACGGGCTGATCGAGAAACTCCTTCATCTTGCGAGTCAGGGCCTGAGTGAAGATGTCGGCGATTTCGCTTTCCTTGAGATTTTTGTCAACAAGGACAAGATCAAGCTGATAACTGATGTGCTTGACGTAAACCGGATGATCATCGCGCGAAACGAAAATCAATCCATCTTTCGTCAGCCCGGCCAGTTCCTCTATCTGCTCATTCGTCAACCGACCGCCCACCTTGAAGAAAGGCATTATACGGGCCACATCCTCCTTGAATTTGAATATATTCAATGGAGGACGATACTTGTTGAAGCTTCCCAGGATATCGGCACTTATCTGATAATATTCTTCATTCAGTCCATCAGAGATGTCGTGCTTCTGCTTTGAACTCATTAACTCACTTCTTTGCTAAGCTTTTCATACAGCTTGACCACATTGGTCTGAGTCACCGACTTGCCCTTTTCAGGCTGACCTGCCGTGACAATGACAATATCTCCATCCACAAAGGCCGGAGTCTGCCGAACGAAGACCTCTGCCCGCTCCTGATGGTCATCAATAACTGCCAAAGGTTCACATGGGATAACCCCCCAGGAAAGATTTGTGAAGTGCCTTACGATTGAATCCGTGCTCAGGGCGTAAATCGACTGTTGGGGACGACATGAGGAAAGAATTCGGCTGGTAGCCCCTGATGTCGAGTGACAGACAATGGCCTTGGCCCCGGTCTTGCCTGCCAGCATGGCTGCGGCATAGGCCAGAAATGTGGACGGGTTGTCTTTTTCACCACCTTGGGAAACTGCGGCTTGCCCGTCCTCGAACATGAACGCCTCAATTTGATAGGCAATCTTGCGCATGAAACGGACCGTATCGCCAGGATAGCGACCAATAGCCGTTTCTTCGGAAAGCATGACACAGTCGGCACCATCCAGGATGGCGTTGGCCACATCCGTGGTTTCGGCTCGTGTCGCCATGGGAGAATTAACCATGGACAAAAGCATCTGGGTGGCAACGATGACCGGCTTGCCAGCAGCGTTACAGGCCTTGATAATGCGCTTCTGAGCCACAGGCAGTTCGGCCAGATCAAGTTCCAGGCCAAGGTCGCCTCTGGCCACCATGATGCCGTCAGCTTCCTGAATGATGTCGCTCAGACAATCCAGGGCAGCGGTACGTTCCAGCTTGGCAATGATGGGGATACGCCTTCCGTACTGGATCATCTCGGCGCGCAGGTTACAGATGTCTTCAGGCTTCTGGACAAAACTCATGGCAACCACGTCCACTTCCAGATCCATGCCTATGGCGAGATCGGCCTTGTCCTTTTCGGTCAGGGGGGCAAGGGGAGTGGTCTTGCCCGGAAAAGTGATGCCCTTTCTCGGCGGACACATGCCTGAATTGGTGGCCTCAAGACGAATGAGATGTTCTTCCTCAACCTTGGTGACGACAAAACGGATCATTCCGTCGGACAAGGCTACGGAATCGCCTTCTTTTATACCCACGTACATGTCGGGGATATCAAGACAGATGAACGGCTCATTACGGCCTTTTGCCTTTTCGGATGTGCCGAGCAACACCTCGGACCCCTTGTTCACCTCAATAACACCGAGTCCCACATCACAAGTCCGAATCTTGGGGCCGGAAAGGTCTTGCATAATGGTCAGGGTCAAGCCGGTTTCTTTCTCCAACTGACGAATGATGAGAACCATTTTCTCGAAGAACTCTCGCCCCCCGTGGGAAAAGTTGAGTCTGAAGATTTTGGCTCCCGCCTCCACCAATTCCTTTACCGCTTCATACGTCTCGGTTGCCGGTCCCAAAGTTGCAATAATTTTTATGTGCCTGTCCATGGGTCCTCCCCCTCTCGAAATTACAAAAACACAATAACTCCGGCGCGAACAAAAAAGTCCGCCGAATACTGTTCAACACTACGCCTTGAATTTACTAACATTTCCCCAAAAGCACTTTCATTGAACAAGACAAAGAGTAGGCCCCTGAGCGCGAAAAATCAATAATACTCGTGATTTTTTACCAATCAATTTCATCACAGTGGTTGACTTTCCCTTGATTTTGACGCACACGTGGGAATAAGTGGAATTTAGTGTGAAAAACGTGCAACAATGTGGGGCAAAGAATTGCTCCGGGGAAACCAATGAAATTTAGAGGTCATGCACATAGAAGCCTGGATGACAAGGGACGGCTCATACTGCCGCCCGAGTTCCGGGACATGATCCGCTCCGAATTGCCGGATGCGGTCATTGTGCTGACCATTTACGACAAACATGTCATTGGCATCACCCCAGAGCAGTGGATCAAACTCGAAGATGAGCTTGAGAAAATCAAGACACCGAGCCGTGCGCTCCAGAACACCATTCGCCTCTTCAACTCCGGCTACACGGAAACGCCTGTGGGCAACCAGGGGCGCATCGCCATTCCCGCGCATCTGCGCAAAAGTGGCAAGCTGGACAAGGAAGTGGTGATCATGGGAGCAGGCAAACGATTCGAGATATGGTCTGCCGAAAGCTTTGAACATCTGCTCGATGAGGACCATGACGTGTCCGCAGAGTTGGCAGAAAACAATGTCGCCCTTCCCTTCTAATGAAGGAGATCAGCGTGACAGACCCCGCATCACTGCACCAGACGGTTCTTTTGCACGAAGTGGTTGAGTGGCTTCAACCCAAACCGGGAGGCCGTTACATGGACGGCACCCTGGGCATGGGTGGTCACAGTCTGGCGCTGATGCAGGCGGCAGGCGAAAAGGCCGAGCTCATGGGGCTTGACCAGGATGAGATGGCTTTGACGCTCGCAAGAAAGCGTCTTGTGGATTTCAAAAACAGGGTTCACCTGTTCCACCTGCCCTTTTCCCGGTTTGAGGACGCCCTGGACGAGCTTGACTGGAAAACGGTAGACGGCGCGGTTTTGGACCTCGGCGTTTCATCCATGCAGCTTGATGAAGCGGATCGAGGGTTCAGCTTCATCCACGATGGTCCTCTGGACATGCGCATGAACCCGGATTCAGACCTTTCTGCAATGGACTTGGTCAACACGCTGAAACACGGAGAACTGGCGCGAATCATCAGAGTCTACGGGGAAGACCCCCTGGCCGGAAAGATCGCGTCCGCAATACTGAAAGCAAGGGATAACGAAGTGATTACGAGGACACTTCAACTGGCCCAGATAGTGAGGTTGGCCTACCCGCCCAAGATGCGGCATACAGCCCGTAATCATCCGGCAACCCGGACCTTTCAGGGACTGCGAATAGCAGTCAACAGGGAAATTGAGGAACTCGAGTACTACCTTAAAACCATCGTCGAACGCCTTGAACCGGGCGCAAGACTGGCGATCATTTCGTTTCACTCCCTGGAGGACAGGGCCGTGAAGCACTCATTTCGGGATGCGGCCAAGGGGTGCAAATGCCCTGCGAACCAGATCCACTGCACCTGCGACGGTGTTCCCGAACTGAAAGTGCTGACGAAAAAGCCGCTGGTCGCGTCCGAAGCTGAAAGGGAAGTCAATCCCCGCGCCAGGAGTGCCAAACTCAGAGTCGCGGAAAAGCTCAATGCAAAGGGAGACCGAGTATGAGCCAGACTGACAGAACACTTCTCTGGATGACGCTCACCCTGCTGGGTGTTGCGCTGTCCCTTGGTTTGGGCGCGGTATGGTTGAACATCGAGCGCATGGATATCGCATACGATCTGCGCAAGATGGAGAAGGAACTGGGCCAGAAAGAGGATCTGGCAGTGAAACTGACGGTTGAGAGGAACAACCAGGTTTCACCTTACCAGCTTAAAAAACTCGCCAAGCTGCACAGCTTGGGTGTGGCCGCGCCGGGCCAGATTCGGCGCATAGCAGGCGATTGAAACAGCATGATCTGCACGTTGCGTGAGACGCGTCCGATGAAAGACGCAAGAACAATTCCGAGCCAACCCGCATCAGTCATGCGCAACGGTTCAAGATTTTCGCAGCAACAAAACAGATGGTGTTTGTTCAAGAGCATGTCAGCCAACACGAGACAGTGACGCTTATTTCCACATAAGCGCCGCATAGTGGGACATCAGGGAATACGATGGCAAAGGGAAAACAAGGGCGCACAGATCACAGCGGAATCAAGATAGGGCTAGTCATGGCTCTGTTTGCGGTTGCGCTTTCCGGCTTGTGGGTCAGGGCCGGCTGGGTCCAACTCCATGACGGTGACACCCTCACACGCCAAGCTTCAAGACAAAGCCTCGCCGCCGAATACGAATACGGCGAACGGGGCCGCATCTTTGATCGCAACGGTCTGATGCTTGCCACCAGTGTTGAAGCAAAATCAGTCTATGCTCGCCCCTTTGAAATTTCGAGTTCAGCCAAGATCGATGCCACAGCGTCAAAACTTGCCAACATCCTCAAGCTCTCCAGAACCAACGTCAGGAAAAGACTGGCATCCAAGAAAAAATTTATCTGGATCAAGCGGCAGGTCTCGGATAAGGCAGCCGCAGCCATTGCCCGGGCAAATATGCCCGGCGTGCACCTGACAAGTGTTTTTTCAAGAATCTATCCCAACGGACATCTGGCCGGGCAGGTGCTCGGTTTTGTCGATATCGACGGAATGGGCCGGGAAGGCATCGAGTACATATTCAATGACCGCATGAAACCGGGCAAGGCACAATTCGTGGTCCAACGCGATGCCAAGGGTCAAAGACTCTATCTTGATGCTCAGGGCCGTAAAATGGACGTCAACGGTCTTGACGTCCGACTGACCATCGACACCCACATACAACACGCCGCCGAACAATCACTGGCAAAATACATCTCCAAATATGAAGGCCGTGCAGGCATCGTCCTGGTGGTTGACGTCAAGTCGGGAGACATCCTGGCCATGGCCAACCAGCCATTCTTCAATCCCAACACGGTACGCAGTTCAAAACCCGCCCAGCGAAGGCTCCGTGCTCTGACCGATGTCTATGAACCAGGCTCAACAATGAAGCCTTTCCTTTTCGCCGCAGCCCTGGAAGAAGGCGTAATCGAACCAAACACGCTTATCAACTGCGAGAATGGCCGCTGGAAAATCGCACGCAAGGTCATCCGCGACACCCATCGCGAAAAATGGCTGCCCGCTCACAAGGTGTTGCGCTATTCCTCCAACATCGGTTCAGCAAAAATCGGCATTGATCTGGGTGCAGGTGTCTACCACTCCTACTTGACAAAACTCGGTTTCGGCGAAAAAACACGCATCGGCCTGCCCGGAGAATCAAGCGGCATCCTCATGCCTCCCAACAAATGGACCAGCGTTGATTTGGCTGCCATCAGCTTCGGCCAAGGCATCGGAACCACAGCCCTGCAAATGGCCAGAGGCTATCTCTGCATTGCCAACGAAGGCATTACCAAAGAGCTCAACCTGATCAAACTGCCAGACAGTGAACGCAAGAACACCTCGGTTCAGGTCTTCAAGCCGGAGACAACAGCCATGGTGCTCTCCATGATGAAGGATGTGGTCCACGAGGACGGCACCGGACGCAGCGCACGCATTCCAGGCATCACCATGGCAGGCAAGACAGGCACAGCCCAGAAAGCCGCAAAAGGCGGCTACGGCGATCAATATCTTTCTTCCTTTGTGGCTCTGGTCCCGGCGGAATCACCAGAGCTTCTGGTCATCACCATGATCGACGAACCACAAAAGGCCAATTACGGCTCCATGGTCGCAGCCCCGGTCTGCCGCGAAGTGACCGTACGGACCCTTGCCTACCACGGCAAGCTGTCCGAAACCCTGGAAACCACTGTTGCCGAAACCATCGATGTGGAGGCTTTGGCCCCCCTGCCTATCGTCGATGTGGTTTCCACCCCCAAGGCATTGACTGCTTCGGACAAGGTGCCAGACGTGAAAGGCATGCCCGTCCGCCGTGCATTGGAAATTTTGACGAAAAGAGGAATCATCCCTGTGCTCAAGGGCCAGGGCATGAAAGTCAAGAGCCAGAAGCCCCCGGCAGGGCATCCCTGGCCCAAAGACCTGAAGAAGGAGGGAACTGACGATGTTTTTATTCTCTGGCTCTCCTAGCGACAGCAAAGACAAGGAGCAAGGCGTTATGGAATTCGAAACGCTGCTCAAAAAAGCAAAACAGGGCCTCGTGGTTCATACCGACTCACGCATGGTCCAACCCGGCGACTGTTTCGTGGCCATGCCCGGCACGGCTGTCAGGGG
>JAEINO010000105.1 GCA_016342345.1 Pseudodesulfovibrio sp.
ACACGCTTCGGCCTTGCTCTTTTTTCGGGTTGGGATAATCCGATTACTGCGTTGCTTCGTAAAGAGCAAATCCTCGCGTATGGGAATACGCTTCGGCCTTGCTCTTTTCTCGCGCCTTGTACTCGAATCATCCCAACCCGAAAAAAATGATTTTGGATTCATTGAGACGGCTTGATCAAAATGAATAAATCATCAGGCAAAACCCTGTCAGCCGGTTTTCTCGCGCCTTGTACTCGAATCATCCCAACCCGAAAAAAATGATTTTGGATTCATTGGGACGGCTTGATCAAAATGAATAAATCATCAGGCAAAACCCTGTCAGCCGGTTTTCTCGCGCCTTGATTCCAGCCGAAAATCAAAGGCCTTCAAGGACGTTCAAGACCTCTTCAATGAGAAATTTGGGCGTGGACGCTCCGGCAGTAACGCCGATCTTTTTATATTGCGACAAGTCTTCAAGAAAAAGATCCTTGATCGTTTCCACATGCTTGCACGGAGTACCCCGATCGGAAACCACCTGAGCCAGCCTGCGGGTGTTGCCGCTGTTATACCCACCAACCACGACCATGAAATCCACCTCGGAAGCAAGCGTGTTGGCTTCTTTCTGACGCAATTTGGTGGCATCGCAGATGGTTTCCAACACGAGGACATCCAAAATCGCATCTTGTTTTAATCTGGCAGCGATCTTCTCGAAAAGGACCCTGTCCTGAGTGGTCTGGGCAGCAAGCACATAGGACTTGTCTCCACTCAGGGAATATCCGGCAAGTGCTTCCTCGGAATCGAAAACAAAATATCCATGTTCAGCGTAACTGACCAGCCCTGCAACTTCGGGATGATCCGCTTCGCCATAAAGCAGCAATTCACGTCCGTCTGCGGTATTGCGGCCGATCAGCAACTGCGCCTTCTTTACACGAGGACACGTGGCATCCCGAACCTTCACGTCACGCGCATTCAGTTGGGCCTCGACCTGACGGGTAATGCCATGGGCACGGATGACGACATACGCATCGCAAGGCACCTCATCAGGCCTGTCTACCATGACAACACCCTGTTCTGCGTACTTTTTCAGCACCTGAGGATTGTGAATTATTGGTCCCAAAATATAAATTGGAGAGCCAGCGGCATCGGCAACAAGCTCATCGAGCCTCCGAAGGGCAAGATCCACGCCCATGCAAAAACCGGCAGTTTCGGCTAAAACAACTTCCACAAATCTTCTCCTCGAATCAAGCTGTTCCCCAATCGCACTCCCCGAAACACACCATACCGGGAAATATCCCTTGACTTCACGATGGCTATTGGGAATATTATTTCAAACAGTTGTTTAAATAGATCCACACAGGATAAATACCGCCTCACATACTTATGAACGAAACTCATGACGTCAATACAAAAGACGCACTTCTGTCCGCTGCCATCGAAGTTTTTGCAGACAAAGGCTTTGATGCAGCCACGGTGCGCGACATCTGTGGCCGAGCCAACGCCAACGTTGCTGCGATAAATTATCACTTCGGCAGCAAGGACGCTCTCTACGTAGCTGTGCTGGAAGAAGTCTTTCCCAAAGAAGATCGCCCCGTCCCGGTCAACGCCCCCCCTCTCCCTCCCGAGCAGAGACTCCGAAACTACCTGCGCGATCTGGCGGGCGAGATATATGAACGGGGCAACGGCATGGTAGTGCAACGCTGGGCCATCTTCCTGCGTGAAATGGCCAAACCGAGCCACAATCTTGATTTCATCGTCCGGCGACAGGTGCAACCCCGCGCCAACGAACTCAGGTCCATTCTGGCCGACATCCTCGGCCCTGACACCCCTGATCACGTTCTGGCGTTTTCCAGTTCCAACATATGGGCGTTGATGCTTGATCATCTGCTGATACAGCCCATTCTCGAAAGGCTCACACCCCTTCGACCCGACATAATGGGAAGCATCGACGAATTCGTCGATCATGTGACAAAATTTTCCCTTGGCGGCCTCAACGCCGTGAAAGGAAACATGAAAGGTTAGGAATTCAGGCCCACCCTCCCCTTGACCACGGCCTGAAATCCTGCGACCTTCCCCTCCAGTGGCGGGGAGAGACGTCTCCGAACATCTCTCCCCGCCCTGTTGTTTTCAAGGGGACACCTATGCAAAATAGCTTCAAGCACCCGATCATCCTGCCTCTTCTGGCTGCAATCCTTTTGTATGGATACATGCCGGTCTATGCCCAGGCTCCAACCTATCAATGCACTGTCGTTGCCGAGTATCCGCATAACCAGCAGACCTCGACCCAGGGGCTCTTCATTCATAACGGGCAGATCTATGAATCTTCAGGAGGCTTCGACCATTCATTTCTGGCTGTAGCAGAACTTGAAACAGGACGACACATTCTCAGTACCTCATTGGGAAACCGGCACTTTGCTGAAGGCATCGCACCATGTAATGGCCAAATATACCTTCTCACCTGGCTTTCCGGCACAGGATTCATTTACGACTTGAGCACACTCGATAAACAAAAGAGCTTTGCCTACCGTGAAAGAGGTGAAACAACTGAAGGGTGGGGACTGACATTTGATGGCAAACAGTTCATTGCCAGTTCAGGCACGGCTCGCCTACAATTTTACCGACCCGACGATTTCGACCGGGTTGGCTCGCTTGTGGTCCGGGATGACGAAAAACCTATCCGGCAACTTAATGAACTGGAGTATGTGGAGGGTATGATCCTGGCCAACATCTGGAAATCCGACAAAATAGCCGTGATCGATCCGGAGTCGGGTAAAGTGAAGGCATGGATCGACCTCGGCCCGCTCCGTCAACGAATTGCTCCAGATTCAGGAGTCGCAAACGGCATTGCCTACAACGTGACAACCAGACAACTTTTCGTCACTGGCAAACACTGGAACAAATTGTTTCAGATAGAAATGGACGCCACACTCTGGCGGCAATCGGTCTTGGACAAAGAATAGGCTACTCGCCCCGTACATGCCCTCGCCATAACAGGAATGCGCCAAGGGCCATCATGGGCAAACACAACAGCTGCCCCATGGACAACCAGTTCAGGGCAATGAAGCCCAGATGTGCATCCGGTTCACGAGCAAATTCCACGAGAAACCGGAACGTCCCGTATCCAAGCAGAAACAGGCCACCCACGCACCCAGAAGGCCTCGGTTTCGACGAATACCACCACAAAACAGCAAACAGGACCAAGCCTTCAAGGGCCGCTTCGTAAAGTTGGGACGGATGACGCGGAAGACCTCCTGCACCGGGAAATGGCATGGCCCATGGCAAATCGGTGTACCTGCCCCATAATTCGGCATTGATGAAATTTCCGATACGACCAAAGAACAATCCGGGCGGCACCAATGGTGCGATAAAATCGCCCACTTCCATGAAAATCAGTCCATTGAGTCGACCAAACAGCCAACTGGCAACAATCACGCCAAGCAAACCTCCGTGAAAGGACATGCCACCTTCCCACACGGCAAATATCTTGAGCGGATTGGCAAGATAAAAATCGGCGTTGTAGAAAAAGACATACCCGAACCGCCCACCGATAACCACGCCGACAATGGCCCAGGTAATGAAATCATCCAGCTTGCCCACTGTCCAATTATTCCAGGGATTGGATGCCCTATAGCGGCCAAGCAACCAAGCGGACAGGATGCCCAGCACATACATCATGCCATACCAACGAAGATCCAACGGACCTATGGAAATCATGACTGGGTGGAACTGCGGATAATTGAGCATGGGGCTGGACTCCGTCTATATGATGCGTCTTTGTTTTCTTTTGAAATTCGGATACACTGCCGTATCAGGCACAACGTGTCCCTTTTTTTGATTATTCCGTCAAGTCTGGAGCAGAGGAGATCATGGAAAAGCCGCAGGAACTCGATATTCTGGAAATGCCCATTGAGGGTTTGGCCGCATACTGGTTATCCATCAAGAAAATCATGGATGCCAAGAAAGGCCGTACAATTCTCGATGAGGAAATAGCCCACACGGTCGAGTCGTACATCCTTCATCTGCTCGAAACAGTCTTTTCCGACCTTGGCCGGGACATGGTTCGCCGACTGGCAAAGGTCAAGCGAGACATACAGCTTGACGACTACAAAACGAAAATCGACCTCATGCGTCTGGCGGTTTTTGCCATCGCCTCGGGCGAAAATCCCCGCATAACACTGGTTAGAATGGACTCCAAATTCGCTCATCCGCTCATGTCCGAAGACCGGGCCTTTGACATGGCAACTGCCATGTTCGACGCAATCAAACCCAAGGGCGTAAACCTCGACATCCTGCTCTCCGTGGACCACAAAATTCAAGTTGACCGGTTACTCGTCAAACTGCTGTTCTTTTCCATGTATGCCCGCCGCGAAGGCAAACAGAATCTGGAGCACTTCATTCCGCACATGGGCTCACGCTTCTTCTCGGAAGGAGTCTCGCTGGCTATCGACAATTTTGAAGCGGACTTTCTGGCACACCACCTTGAAGAAATCAGGGACAGGACCATCATTGAAACCAGACGAAAAATGGACATGGCTCTGGAAATGGCACTGGCAATTCGCGACAAACTGGCCTACGAGGATATCTTCCGCATTGCGCGAACGTATATGCCGTAACAAAAAGAAGAACCAACATGCACAAACACACATACACATTGCTGACTCTCATTCTGGCATTCACCCTGCTCGCAACTCCGGCCCATGCCTGGGAATCAGTCCGATCTGGACAAAAAAGTTTTGAGCGCGCCTGGCAGGCCTTTACGTCACTCCAGCAGGACACGGCCACGATGTACTTCAAAAAGGCCGCCACATTCTACGAGAAAGCACTGTCCGCCGACCCGCCAAGCCGAACGGCCAGATTCGCTTCAACCCTGACAATGGCAGGTATGTCCTTTTATTATGCAGGCCAGCCGGATGCCTGTATCAATGCCATGGACCTGGCATCCGGCAAGGATGACAAGATATGGGAAGCATATCTCTTCACCGGACTTTCCCATGCCCGACAGGGCGACAAAATCAAAACCATCGAATCCCTGAACCAATATCTCGATTCAAGGCCATCGCAACGAATTCTGTCCAATTCAGTCTCTAAACAGATTGAAAGCATGGAAGCCAATTCCACCTCACTGAACGATGCTGTCACACAAATCGAAAAAGCCATCACGCTACAATACATTGACAATATCAATCACACCAATTCCCGCAGCTCAAACCCTTCAGTCGAGCGTTGCAGTGGCCCTCACTGGTGGAGAAAATACAGAGCTCCGTGCTCCGAGTCAGGATATGGCCTCAATTCATTGTAATACGGCAACCCCGAATCAAACAAGTAATCCAAAACGCAAAGAGGCTGTGTTTTTGTACGCAGGACTTGACGAAAACACGGTAATGTACAAACATCCCAATAATTACACGGGGCCAAGCCCTGCAACAACAACTCTACCACACCCCAAATGAGCACGGAAAACACACGCATACCGGAACACCACCTTCGAGCCTATACCAAGGACGACATCAACGCCCTTCCTCTTCGCCGCTATGAGGGAGAGATCAAGGTTATTCGTACGGAAAAGCAACAATCCCAAGCTCTCAGGGAAATGACCGAAGAAACGTTGCTCGGATTCGATACCGAAACACGCCCTGTCTTCAAAAAAGGCAAAAGACCCGATCCACCTGCCCTCATCCAACTCGCGACCTCCGAGTGCGTATATGTCTTCCAGATCAACATATTGCCAATAAACAATGGTCTTTGTGAACTATTGTCCAGCAAGAAGATCCTCAAGACCGGTGTTGCCGTACGCGACGACATTCTCGGCCTGCAAAGGCTCGCCAAATTCAAACCAAGCGGTTTCATAGACCTCTCCAACATCACCGCAAACGCGGAAATGCAGACCCACGGGCTGCGCAACATGGCTGCCAACCTCCTGGGTTTCAGGATTTCCAAATCCGCCCAGTGCTCCAACTGGTCCAAGGACAAACTGACCCCACAGCAGATCAACTACGCAGCAACAGATGCATGGATCAGTCGCGAACTCTACATAGCTCTCGATAATCTGGGAATCGTTTAGACGGCAGCTTCAACGCATTTGGCGTGGATTTCAACCACAAGAAAGACCACTTGAACACCACCCATGTTCAGACCATGGACATAGAAAAAACCGCTGATTCATAGGTCTTTCGACAAACTCAGTACTCACCGCTGGAATCAGGCCGCTTTCTGTTGTGTTTCTTCTGCCCTCTCCGCTTCTTGCCATCAAGCCGCTTGAGCTTGGTCCTTCTCGGGACAACTGTCTTTTTCCGTGGCACCACGGGTTTGAGAGCCCACTGCATCAACTCGATGAACCTCTCAATGGCCGAATCCTTGTTTGATTTCTGGCTGCGAAACTGCTGAGATGTCACCTGAAGCACGCCAAGCTGATTTATCCTGCCATGAAGCTTGTCCATGACCTTTTTCTTCTGAAAATCAGACAAACTGCCGGACTCCTTCACATTAAACAAAAGAGTCACTCGCGTGTCCGCAGTGTTGACATGCTGTCCACCCGGCCCGGAACTGCGGCTGGTGATAAAGCGTATTTCCTCATATGGGATGACAATCCTGTCCGTAATCTTCAACATGACAATCCGCTTGATATTTCCTTATTGAATGACTGCACAAAAATAAATCAGAGACCACAAGGCCCTAATCGTACATTCAACACTTAATCTACTGATATCAAATATCTATTTTTAAAAAAGAACATTTTTTCACTATCCCGACAGACAATCTGCCATGCCAGCCCAGGCATCGCAACCCCATACTCATTGACACCAAGCGCACTTTACGTAGAATCCCTCCCATCAAAACCATTAGCAAGGATACTACCATGACCAAACCATGCCCCTGCGGTTCCGGCAAGGAACACGTCGAGTGCTGCACTCCCTATATTT
>JAEINO010000106.1 GCA_016342345.1 Pseudodesulfovibrio sp.
CAGGCGATAGATACGGCCACCAGGGAAGCCATGAGCATGGTCGGTTCCGTTGCCGAACAGATATCCGAGGCTGTCAGTAAGGCTTCTCCTCGCATGTCGGAAAAGTATTTGACCAAGGTCCTTGAGGCCAAGGGCAGAAATTTAAGTGCCAGTGATATTTCTCTGTTTAACAAGCTAGGTATTGCACTCAGAGGCCAGGGTAAATGGCGCGAGGCCATCGAAAATTATACCAACGCGCTTCAGGTTTCTCCAGAGGATGAGGGTTTGCACTACAACATGGGCATGGCCTATTTTGACGGTGGGGACAAGCACAAGGCTTCAAAATGCTTTGACAATGCTCTTGACAAGAACCCGGAATTCCATTTGCAGAGCGAAGTTGTTTCCATGAATATCGGCGCTATCTTCATGGAACTTCGCCAATATGAAAAGGCCTTGCCATTCTTTGAGAATGCCATGGTTCTTAACCCTGGGAATGCCACAACCAAGCAAAAACTGGACAGCCTCAGGAAGAACCTTGGATAATAATCTGTAAGGTTGACTTTGTCCGTACTTTGAGCCGACTCGCGTATTTGATGCGGGTCGGTTTTTATATGCCGCCTTGACCATTTTCAACCAATTCACGTATCGTCTTGCATAAGGGTTTTTTTGATTGGCGTGTGCCATGTAAAAACCGAGGAGGGGCATGGCAACTCAATACTATGACAATGTGGTTCGCGAATTCATTGAAGGCAACGAGGGCGTTATTGTCTATTTGTCTGATGATGCCGTCTTTACCCGTGCTTTGCGAAATATTGTCTCCCGCATAATTGGCCTCAAAGGCGAAATCCTCTTTCCTTTCATCACGATGCAGGCTGCCATGGAAAAGTGTTTGAATTTGCGTGATAATGATATCCCCTGCGTTGTGTTTATCGAGCGGATGCTCAATGACAAGCCGACCACGGATTTCATCATTTCGCTTAAGCGGCAATTCCCGGATGTGAAAATGATCGTGCTCACCTGGAAAGCCACCCAGGAAACCGTGGCATATTTTTTTGAATTGGGGGTGAGTCGTGTGCTGGTCAAGCCCGCTTCGGCCAACAAGGTCATAGAGGAGCTGGCTTCGGCCATTGATCCGCCAACGGAACTCAAGAAGCAGATGTGTCGGTGCGCCGAATTGCTTGAAAACGGAGATTTTGATGAAGCACTGGATGTGACGGATCGCATTCTGATGCTGAAACCCGACAGCGCGCGAGGTCTTGCCATGCGCGGTGATGCCCTCATGGGCATAGGCGAGACAGACAAGGCCGCGCAATCCTACATGGCTGCCCATGAAAGCAAGCCCATATTCATGGCTCCGCTCATCAAGCTGGCCGAGACATTCAAGAAAATGGATGACGAGCGTGCTCTTGGATACATGAAGGCATTGGATGAAATCAGCCCGCTCAACCCGGAACGCAAGATCGAGATTGCCGAACAGCATTTGCGTCGCAACGAGCACGAAGAGGCTGAAGCCTATCTGGACAAGGGCGTGGAGGTGGCCGAGCGGGAGACCAGCAGCATGGTCGGAGATCTCACCGAACGAATTGTTGACGCTGTTTCTTCCGTGGCCCCGCATCTGGCCGTGAAGTATCTGAACAGGGTCATTGATACCAAACGTGTTCTGGGCCGGGATGATCTCGTCCACTTCAACCGGTTGGGAATTATCCTGCGCGGTGAGGGCAAGTGGTCCGAAGCCGTTAAGGTCTATGAAAAGGCCCTGCTCATTGTTCAGGATGATCCTGTTGTTCATTACAATATGGGGCTGGCCTATTGGGAAGGCGGTGAGCGCATGACTGCCCTTGGTTGTTTTGAAAGTGCCCTTGCCCTTGATCCGCAGTTTTATGCCGGTAGCGTTGGAGCGGCCTTGAACATAGGGTCGCTGTACCTTGACCTGCGTCAGTATGAGGATGCCGAACCGTTTTTTGAGCATGTTCTGGACATTGACCCGGATAACCGGACTGCGCGAAAGCGTCTGAAGGATGCACGGGATCGTGTGCCGCCCCGTTCGGTACGTCGTTCCGATTCCGGTCGACGAAAGGAAGGGCAGTCCGCCGCGTCCTATGATGTTGATGCGTCCACGTCGCGCAGGGGCAGTTCTTCCACATCGTACGATATGGATGCCCTGTCTGAGCCTGCTGGGAAAAAAAAGAAAAAAAAGAAGGGTGGTACCATCACCAATCTTGATTTCTGATCAGGATTGCCTTTGATCATTTCCTTGAGATCAGCATGATTCCGCCAAGCACGAATCCACAGCCCGTCAGTTGCGGCCAGCCTATGGGTTCGGCCAGGATCAGGGTTGACAGGACCACTGTGGAGATGGGCATGATAGCTGTAAAGATTCCCGCAGTGGAAGCAGGGACCTTGGTGATTCCCGCGAACCAGAGCAGATATGCGAGAACAGTGACAAAGATGCCGTAGTAGATCACGGTCAGCCAGCCTGTGGCGGATATGGCAGAGAGGTCGGAGGTGCAGGCTTCATATGCTCCCATGGGTAGAAACCAGAATAATCCGAAGCCCGAGATTATGGCAGACACGGCCAGCGGTGAAAGAGGTTCCGGAATTGTTTTGCGGAGGAGCAGAAAGAGTGATTCGAACACCACGGCACCCAGTACAAGCAGATTTCCGAGCATCGGATTGCTGCCGGATACGCCATCGGTATTTTGGGCGGTATTGATAACGAGTACCCCGAGTACGGAAAGGGCAATGCCTGCAGTTGTCTGGTTGGCGGGCCTGTTCTTGAGAAATAGCCACGCGATAATGCCCATGCATGCCGGAGTGGTTGCGGTAATAATGCCCGCACTGGCCGGTCCTGTCAGGGTCAGGCCATAGAGTAAGAGGATCGTGAACAGAAACGATCCGCACAAGGACTGAATCGCGAGCATCAGCCATGAACGGCGGGAGATATGGGGAAAGCCACCCTCGCGGGTATAGAGCAGTGGTATGAGTATTGTCAGGGCCAGGACAAAACGCATGGCTGAAGCCAGGAAGATCGGCAGTTCGGCCACCATGACTTTTCCGGCCACCACTGAGCTGCCCACGAGAACCATGGCAAGGGTGAGATTGATATATGCAGTTGTTTTGACGGACATGGAACCTCCATGGAGAGAACCATATCCGAGTTTATTTTATCTGTTTTGAATATTCTTGCGGTAGTTGCCGGGCGTGACCCCCAACTGGCGTTTGAACGACCTGGTCAGATGAGCTTGATCCGAGAAGCCGCAGTCTGCCGCGATGTCAGCGATTCGTCTGGTTCCGTTTAGGTGAAGTTTGGCGCGTTCCACGCGAGTTTGGATGAGATAGGCATGGGGCGTAACTCCCATGTGCTTCTTGAAAACGCGAACCAGATGAAACGGAGAAAGACCGGTCAGGTGCGCCAGATCCGTGAGGGAGACATCCTCGCTGAAACGGTCCTGAAGAGTGTCTCTGGCGCGGGTTACGGCCTGGTGTTCGTTGCCGGTGTCGGGCCATGAACCTCGTTCGTCTGCGTAACTGGCTATCCAACTGGTTAGGAGCCAGAGCAGGTTGGTTTCTTTTGCAATAGCCGAAGCAGTAGGGCTTTCGAGTAATCTGTGTGTGCGGCTGATGCATTCGGCCAGTGCCGGGTTGTTGATGACTCCCATCCGAAAATGAGGGATGTTCGGGCGCGGCATGAGTTCCGTGGCTGCTTCGACAAGAGCCTCCGGTTTGAGGTAGAACATGCGGTAGGCCCATCCTTCGTCCGTGGCACCGTGTCCGTCGTGGACCTCGTCGGGGACCACGAGGTTGACCTGTCCCTTTGGCGCGACAAGTGTTTCGCCGAGGTAGCGAAATCGCATGGCTCCATGTTCGATGCAACCGATGGCAAACCCCTCGTGGAAATGCCTGGAGAACGATTGGGTAATGAACCGGGCGCGCAACATGTCCACCCCTCCCAGAAACGGAAGAGTCGAGAGGGAAGAGGTTTCTTTGACTGTGGTGCGTGCCATGAGGCATAATGCCAAGTGTGTGGAAAAAAGCAAATTGACTGTTTTCAACGACGAATGGTCATTTTTCCGTCTTGGATTGCGATGGCAAACATGCTAGAGCGAGGCCCACGAGCTTTGTTTAAGGAGAATACATACTCATGAGAGCGAAAATACATTTGGAAGACGCCTTGAAAGGCGTGTTGGCAGACAAGGGCTGGGAATGGCCCGAGAAAACCGTGATTGAACCCCCGAAAGACAAGCAGTTCGGGGACATGTCCGTGAACGTTTCCATGATGCTGTCCAAGCAGGCCGGGAAACCGCCACGGGCCATTGCCGAAGAGATCATGGCCGCCATGGAAAGTGATGTTCTGATCGAGAAGATCGACATTGCCGGTCCCGGATTCCTGAATTTTACCTTTGCCCCGTCATTTTGGTATGAGACCGTCGGAGTCATCAAGGCTGCTGGCGAGTCCTATGGAACGTCCTGCATGGGCAATGGCACCAGGGTGCAGGTTGAATATGTGTCTGCCAATCCCACTGGTCCGCTGCATATCGGTCATGGGCGTGGTGCGGCACTGGGAGATTCCCTTGTTCGCATCATGGAAAAGGCCGGATACGAAGTCGAAGCGGAATACTATATCAATGACGCCGGTCGCCAGATGCTCATTCTGGGCGGCTCCATCCTTTATCGCGCCAGAGAACTGGCTGGTCAGGACGTGGTCGAACCCGAAAATTTCTACAAGGGTGAGTACATCAGGGATATCGCAGCCGATGTCATGAAGGCCAATGCTGGTTTGCTGGACATGGACGAGGCCGAAGCCATCGAGATTTGCAAGGAGTATGGCAAGGGCGTCATTCTCGAAGGAATCAAGGTGGACCTTGCGGCCTTTGGAGTGCGTCACGATGTCTGGTTTTCAGAGAAGAGCCTTGTGGCAGACGGCAAGGTTGATGAAACTTTTGCCGATCTGGTCAAATCCGGCATGGGCTTCGAGGAAGACGGAGCGTTCTGGTTCAAGTCCACCGAACTTGGTGACGACAAGGACCGTGTCCTTCGCAAGTCCAATGGCGACACCACCTATTTTGCATCGGACATTGCCTACCACGACAACAAGTTCAAGCGCGGTTTCGATCTGGTAGTTGACATATGGGGTGCGGATCATCACGGGTATATCCCGCGCATGATGGCTGCCTGTGAGGCCCTTGGCAAGAAAGGCGGCCTGCATGTCATTCTGGTCAACCTGGTCAATTTGTTGCGTGACGGTGAGCCTGTTGCCATGAGCACCCGTGCCGGTCAGTTCGAGACCCTTAAGGACGTGGTGGACGAGGTCGGGTCGGATGCTTCCCGGTTCATGTTCCTGTCCCGCAAGTCCGATTCCAAGCTCGATTTCGATCTGGAGCTGGTCAAGCAGAAGACCATGGACAACCCGGTTTACTATGTGCAGTACGCGCATGCCCGTATATGTTCCTTGAACAACAAGGCAGCGGATGCAGGCAAGAAGGCTGCAAACCTCGGGCCTGATTCTCTCGCTCTGCTCAATACCAAATATGACATGGAAATGCTCAAGTTGCTCGATCAGTACCCTGACTTTGTGGAGGCGGCTGCCCGTACCCAGAGTCCTCATCTGATCTCCATGTATTTGCAGGACCTTGCATCAACCCTGCATAGATACTATAGCAATTGTCATGTTCTCTCTGCCGAGGACAATGTTGCGTCGGCTCGACTCATGCTTCTTGATTGTGTAGCTGGTGTTGTCAGGAACGGTCTGGGACTGCTGGGTGTCAGTGCACCTGATTTCATGTAACGGAGAGTGTATGGCTGAAAACAATGCATCCAAATTCAAGGTCAAGATTCCCAAGCTCAACGCGTCGAGCAAGACCTATGATTTCTCCCTGAGCATGTCAGGCATGATCAGCGCGGTGGGCTCAGGCGTGCTGGTGCTGACGTTTTTCTTTGTCATGGGTATTCTTATCGGGCGTGGATACCGTCCCGAATCTGACGTGCCGCCTTTGGGCGAGATTATGCCCACCAAGGAACACGGTATCCTTGTCGGCGAAATGGTCAAGCCTGAAGTTCTTACGGCTGAAGAGCTGGAATACCCGGAGCGGTTGAAGGTCTCTCCACAAAAGAGGATGGACGAAGTCGGCGTGAAAGAGAAGGCGCCACAACCCAAGCCCAAACTCGTAGCCAAGGTTGCCAAGACAGCTGATTCCGGTCCGGCACAGCCCGAAGTTATTCAGCAGACAGCACCTGTTCCCGATGAACCAGTGTATGATTATGTGTATCAGGTGGCCTCTTTCCGCAAATCGGAAATGGCTGAGGCCATGAGAGCCAAACTGGTTGCGACGGGTCTGCGAACAACCATTGAAGCAGGTGAGGCCAAAGGTTCTACATGGCATCGGGTTCTGGTCCTGCACCATGGCACACCAGCCTCCACCGCGGGCATGAAGACCATTTTGGCCCAGCACGGTGTTTCAAAGCCGTTGCTGAAAAAGAAAAAAACATCTCAATAAAAACAGAAGAGGCGGAGCAATTGCATCGCCTCTTTTTTTGTGCTGTGCAATCGAGTTTTTCAACTGTGTGTGGTCAGCATATGCTCGATGTCGTCGCGAACGGCCATGAATGCCTCGACCACGTCTGGGTCATAGGCGGTTCCTGCGCAACGGAGAATCTCATCGGCAGCCTCGGTAAAGGTGCGTCCTTGATGGTAGGATCGGGTTTGCATCATGGTGGAAAGGGTATCTGCAACGCTGATGATGCGTGCGCCCAAGGGGATGTCGGTGCCTTTGAGTTTGGATGGATAGCCCAGTCCGTCGAACCGTTCGTGATGGCACAGGACCATGTCTGCCACGCTGCCGGGTTTGGCGAA
>JAEINO010000107.1 GCA_016342345.1 Pseudodesulfovibrio sp.
CCCCTATCCCGAATTTACTCAGGAACAGTATCCATGCTTGCCCATTTGGGCTCATGAAGCGGCAGGATATGGTCAGCCAGGGTCTTGGCCCTGACCAGGATGTCGTAGGCCTCGTTGGCATTGAGATGAGTACCTGGCGGTATGACTTCCATCTCCATGGCCTTGACTTCAATGGGCGGGTACAGGTTTTCCAGAATAGTGCAGAATCCGCAGATAAGCACGCTGCCCTTGTCGGTCTCGATCCTGATAGACATGCCACCGGCAGTATGGGCCGGAGTATGGATCATGGTGATGCCGGGCACGACCTCGGTATCCTCGGAAACAGTGATGACCTGACCATTTTCCTTCACGTCATCCATGTAATCCTCAAGGTAACGGAAATCGAGCGGATGCGGATCATAGAGATGCTCCATCTCCTTTTCATGCACATATATTTTCGCATTTTCACACTTGTAGTCGTTTTCGCAATGGTCATTATGCAGATGGGTATGGATGACGATATCAATATCTTCCGGCTTGAGGCCGTATTTCGCCAACCCTTCCTCAAAGGTATATATCTTGCCGCCAATGGCCGCTTCGCGTTCAGCGGAAACAATAGGCTGCATCTCGCCGGTATCGACGAGAATATTCTTATCCCCGCCCTCAATATACCATGTGTAGATGGGAATGGTATACGGGGTCCCGTAGTCATGCTGATAGGTCATCATGCCCTTATCGAACACCTTGGTTCCCATGACGATGGGATGGATTGTATATGTATTCATGTTCCACCTTGCAGTTAAATGTTCACGCGACCATAGGAACACCCTTTTGTGCGTGTCAAGAAAGTCGAAAACCACGGCTACAGGGTAAGTAATCAATTAATTATAAAAGTCCAGATTCGCGTCTACAGAATTATGCCCACCACTGCTCCGGTCATGAGGGTTGCCAGCGTACCGGACACAATGGACTTGAAACCAAGAGAAACGATATCGCCTCGTCGGGTCGGAGCCATGATGCTCAAGCCGCCGATCATGATGCCCAGGCTGCCGAGATTTGCGAACCCGCACATGGCATAAGTCATGATGACACGACTGCGCTCGGACAGGACTCCCGGTTCCAGCTTGGCCATATCCAGATAGGCAATGAACTCGTTGAGTACTGTTTTGGTCCCCATGAGGCTGCCAGCCACCTGCGCCTCTGACCACGGAATACCTATAAGCCAGACAACGGGACTCATGATGTAACCCAGAATACGTTGCAGGGTCAAAGGTGCTCCGAGTAGATCCGGCAGGAAGCCGAGTATGGAATTAACCAGAGAAACAAGGGCTATCAGCACCACGAGCATGGCGACCACGTTGAGCAGGATATTGACACCGTCCACAGTGCCGTGGGTCACTGCATCCATGGTGGACGAGGCAGACCTGGGCGGCACGGCACGTCCTTGGGTGGTGCTCTCGGTCTCGGGAATCATGATTCTGGAAACGAGAATGGCCGCAGGAGCTGAAATTATGGATGCCGCAAGAATCTGCCCCATGGCATTGGGAATGACCCTGGACAGAATGGAGGCATAGAGTACCAGCATGGTCCCGGCAATGGTCGCCATACCGCAGGTCATAAGGGTAAACAATTCGCTTCTCGTCATCCGGGAGAGATACGGCTTGATGACCAGCGGGGCCTCGATCATGCCTATGAAAATATTGCTGGCCGCGCCGACTCCAAGAGCACCACCAATATTCATGGTCCGCTCAAGGACAAAGGAAAAACCCTGAACCACCAACGGCAATATGCGCCAGTAATACAGTACGGCAGAAAGCGCGGACATGACCACGATGATGGGCAAGGCACGAAAGGCAAAGATGAAACCTGCGCCAGGATAGGATTCCTCGAAAGGCAGCGGGCCGCCGCCAAGATAGCCGAAAACAAAGCTAGTTCCGGCCATGGTACTCTTTTCTATGGCCAGGGCCAATTCATTGAGCCCCAGAAAGGCATGCTCGAAAAAAGGCACCTTGAGCAGGATCAGAGCCAGTCCGACCTGCAAAACCAAACCGATCGCAATTCCCACAAGATTCACGTCACGTCGTTTCTCGCTGACCAACCATGCGATCATCACCATTGCCAACAGCCCGAATACGCTTTGCGCCATGCCCAATCCCCTCTGCTCTCAGGGCGTTGAATGATCATTATTCCAGATTGTTCAAAAAGGATTCATGGGCAGCGTACAACGGCCAAACCTTTGCTGAACAACCTGACAGGACTTACCGATTTAGCCAATACGATGCAAGGGATTCGAATATCAGACAGACTGCCGTGCGTTTCCCCTGGGCAGAAAAGGCAGAAAAGACATGACCAACAGTATAACCAGCCCCAAAATGAAAAAGCCAAGATCGAACCGGCCGGCATCGCCCATATGTCCCAGAAAAGTCGGAACAACACCAATACCAAAAAGGGCGTTGAGAGGTCCGAGAAGAGCCACGGCAACACTTCGCTGATCCGGGGGAAACACTATATAAAGCAAAGTAAAACCAGGTGCAAACATGAACATGGTGAATACGGGCTGCACAATCGCTATGGTGACAAGAAACGCACCTGAAGCAAGACTGAGAGCGATCAAGGCCATTCCAGTCAAGGCAAGAAAAAGAAAAATGGACGGCCGAGGTCCCCACCGATCCGTTATCCATCCGGCCAAAAAAGGCCCGAGGCACGCCAGAATGCGGGATATTGACAAAAGCTGGTTGGCACTCTCACGACTGTACCCGTGCGCATCGACAAGATAAAGCGGCAACATGGAATACGGCCCGAGACTTGCCCCGATTGCCAGGCTGAAGAAAAGGGTCAACAACCAGAAAATCGGTCGTTTAACAATCTGCATGACCATCAAAGGGGAGGGGATCGAGCCGGGGAAGTTTCCACCGCGCCCGCTCTTGATAAACCACAAGCCCAGACAGAACTGTAGTCCGCCCAGCAGATAAAATGTCACTCTCCAGTCAAAGAAAAGCAGCACACCTTCGGCCAGGAGCGGCGCAACAACAAAGGAGGCACTGGGGGCCAGCTCATGCACGGCCAGGGTCTTGCCCCAATCTCCCTTGCGAACCAGCGACATAATGGTGGCAATTCCCGAAGGCAGGTAAAGACCTACAGCCAGCCCCAGTGAAGTCAGGGCTATCAAAAGCGTGGCATAATTCCAGGCCATGGGGGTTGCCATGGCAACAAGGCCCACCAGCACGCCGGAAAGGCCGACCGTCTTCCGGTGGGTCACGGCACGGGAAACAAATCCGCTCAAGAGCAATCCTGTCGCATTACCAACGGCCAGGGCAAGAAACAGATGCCCTGCTCCAGCATGCGAAAAACCCAGATCCTGCTGGATAACAGGCATGAGCGGAGCAAGGATCACACGGGAAATAAAATTGAAAAAGAAAATGGAAGCCACAAAAAGCACTGCGGGCAGGGCTGCCTTGAATAGGCCACACGATTCGATCTTGTATGTCATGGTTTCACCTGAGTCTGGCTCTACGTTGGCCATCGCGAATCGGCAAGAAAAACCTATGGGCTGTTATTTCTAATATACACGGCTTGACCCATCACCTCGAAGCCGTTACGTATTGTAAATTACAGGGGATGTACCGTCTGCGCCCCCAGCAAACAACAAGAAAAACACTTTATACTGTTGTTCAAGCATGTTGTAAAATAGAACCAGCATTTTGATTTCGTATATGAGTTAAGGAGAATAAGTATGGATATTGAACTGGCAAAACCTTTCATAAAAGCAGCCATCGACGTTTTGTCCACCATGGCTTTCGTCAGGCCGGAAGTTGGCAAGCCCTACGTCAAGAAAAACGCCGTTGCTGCCGGAGACATTTCCGGAATGGTTGGAATTACCGGCGACAGGAATGGCAGCGTCTCCCTTTCCTTTACGAAAGGATGCGCCGTAGCCATAGTCAAAAACATGCTGGGTGATGAAATCGATGACATCATGCAGGATGTCAGGGATGCCGTTGGAGAACTGACAAACATGATTTCTGGACAGGCTCGCGCAGGACTTGCGGAAAAGGGACTCGTCTTTCAGGGGTCCACGCCCACAGTCGTCATGGGCGATGGCCACACCATCTCTCACATGGCGAAATCACCCATCATGGCCATACCTTTTACCACCAAGGATGGAAGCTTCACCATCGAATTCTGCTTCGAGTAAACAACCGCGAACTGCAATGAGTGTGGAGAATAACATGGCGAGACTTGAAGACTTTAGAAACAAAGAATTTCTCGATCAAATAACCATCCTGAACGAGATATCCGGGAGCAAAGACCCGGACACCCTGCCTGACCTTGTGGCATTGCTCAAAACCCCGGTGGGAGACACTTCCATTGACTACATGGTCGTCAACGCCCTTAACGCCGTACTTTCCAACAACGAGGAAAAGGTCATTGAAGGCCTGACAGACGCCCACGCCGGATACCGCATTCTATGCATTCGCGTGGCTGGTGAATACGGCTTCACGAATGCAGCAGAAACTCTGGTCAATGTGGCCCATACTGAATCAGATGCTGACCGACTCATGGAAATTCTCACTTCCCTGACCCGCATTGCCGCCCCAGTGGCCCTGCCTGTATTTCGCAAGTTCATCACTCATGACGACCCGTTCATCAAGTCCTCCTGCATCGAAGCCCTGGGCAAACTCGAAGATAAGGACTCCATAACCACCTTCAAAGACATGATCGAGGAAAGTGATACCCCGGAGCGGTTCGAGATATGCGACATCACCACATGGAAAGCCATCAAAGCCTTGGCATCCTTCTCTCTTGACGAAACTATCGAATTCTTGGTGAAAAAACTGCACCACACCAATCCGACGGTTCGCCGCATCATCACCGATGCCCTGATTTCCATCGGCACTCCGGCCGTCCCAATGCTTTTCGCCTCCTTTGAATCCGGCGATACCGACAGCAAGATACTGTCTGCCAACGTACTCGGCTTCGTCAGTGACCGCTCAGGTGCCGACGGACTGGTAGCCGCATTCGACAAGGGATTGGCCGAAGACCCCAACGTTCGCTACGCAGTCTACGAAGCCTTGGGGCGCATTGGCACCATGAAAGGCATCATCTGCCTTGTGGATGGCTTGTCGGAAACCGATGAACTCATCCTCATGGCTGTCATCGGAGGACTGGAAAAGCATGTCAATCCAGGCATGATATCCACCCTCACGAACAAGATCATCCAGGCTGACGAACAAAGCGATCGTCTTGCCAAAGCTGTCATAGCTTCCAAGGCCACAAACCTTTTCGACGCCCTGTATGAAATCGAAGGTGCCGGCGATGCCCTTGTCGATGCCCTGACGGAATCCAAGGACGCTGAAATTATCGAGGAATTCAGAATTCTCATGAGCGACATAGGCGGAGAACGTGCCGAGAAAGACATGGCAAGACTGCCAGTCATTGCCACCAGCATTCGCAAGGCCCTGGCTGCGGACGACTCTCGCTCCATGTGCGCCATGCATCGGGCCATCCTCACAGACCTGGAATTCGAACCATACATGGCTACCAATGGCGAAGAAGCATTTGACTTCATCGAACAGGGCGAGGAATTCGACGTCATCATCACTGACATGAACATGCCTGTCATGGACGGAATGGAACTGGTCGGCAAGATCCGAAACACACCCGGCTATGAAGATACTCCCATCATCATGGTCACCACGGAATCAGAAGCCCCCCAGCAGGCCATGGCCGAAAAGGCAGGGGTCACGGCTTTCATAACCAAACCGTTCAAGCCCGAGACTCTCAAGGCAAAGATCATGGAAGTCATTCAATAACCGGACCGATCAAATTGCTCTCTCAAAAGGCCTCCCATGGGGGCCTTTTTTCATGGTGAGCACACTGCTTGAATGTCGGATCAGTTTTTTGAAGCCGAGCGCAGAAACTCAATGACCATGTCGGCCACTTCCCTGGAATAAACCATCCAGACATGACTCATGGGAGAACAGACACGCTCCTGCCAGTCCGGACGTCCTATCTGCAGTTTATCCAGGGGAAAAACAAAATCATCCACCAGGGTATAAATGCTCAGTTCCGGGCAATATGGATCAGGAACAGCGGCAACGCTGTTCGGTGTGGCCTTGCCTGGAATGAGATCACGCGCCATCCTGTTCCCGGCAAACCAAGCCAATTCACTCCCCTTGTGTGGAGCCCCCAATGTCACCAGGACCGCAATCCTGTCCCGATACAGGGGATTTCCTGCAACCCGCCGACAGACCAATCCCCCAAGGCTGTGACCCACCAGAATGACTTTGGAATCAGGCCTGGCCCCCAAAAGGGAATCCAGCTTCCGTTCCAATCCGTCCACCGCCTGTGTAAAATTCCTGGTAAAGCTATTGTATCCATAGGTGTGAAGATTGCCGAATCCAGCCCGTCTCAATCTCCGACCGAACACAAACCACGCCGAAGTATTGTGATACAGGCCATGGACCATCAACACGGGAGTGCCCGGCCCTTCCGATTCGAAACGGGACAACAAGGCCAGCGGATACGTTGCAACGGCTATGGCTTCGGCAGCCATGGCCGTGAGTACCCCCTTGAACAGGGGTTTCATCAGGCCACCAAGTTGCTCCCGTATGTGGACGAGATGCCCTGCTCTGTAGTTGGAAACGAGAAAGACAGCATATCGTGTGAGCGGCCAGAGAATGACAAGGAATATCAGGATGAAAAGAATAATAATCTTCATCCCCCATGATGACTCCGGTGC
>JAEINO010000108.1 GCA_016342345.1 Pseudodesulfovibrio sp.
AGAGCGAGGTTTTTTTGTGGGGCTTCCATAATTGTTACTCCTAGTATTTCTCTCTGATCATCCGTGCAAAGTTTTCAGGGGTGAATCCGTATTTGTCGGACAGGATCTTGCCCGGAGCGGATGCTCCGAAGTGATCCAGGCCGAGAACGACTCCACCGGTGCCGACATACTTGTACCAGAGTCCGGTTCGTCCGGCTTCTGCTGCAGCACGTGCCGGAACTTCCGGTGGCAAGACTTCATTTTTATACGATTCTGGCTGATCGTCAAACAATTTAGCCGAAGGCATGCTTACCACACGAACCTTGCGTTTGAAAAGTTTGGCGGTTTCCAGAGCCAGTGAGACTTCGGAACCAGCGGCTATCAGGATGAGATCAGGTGTTCCATCGCAGTCCTTGAGGACATATCCGCCCTTGCGGGGACCGTCGATGATGGCCGGGTATTCGGCGGGGTCGAGGACAGGCAATCCCTGTCGTGTCAGAAAAATGCAGGAAGGCATTTTTTCCTGTTTCATGGCGATATCCAGGCAGACCGCAGTTTCCATGGCATCTGCCGGGCGCAGGTCGATGAGATCCGGGATCAGGCGAAGGGAACTGACGTGTTCGATGGGCTGATGAGTGGGACCGTCTTCGCCGACCCAGAAGGAATCATGGGTGAATACATAGAGCACCGGCAGTTCCTGCAGGGCGGACATGCGGATGGCATTGCGACAGTAGTCGGAGAATGTCAGGAAGGTTGCGCCAAAGGGCAACAGGCCACCGTGCAACTGCATTCCGTTCATGATTGCGGCCATGGGGAATTCCCGGACACCTACTGCCAGGTTGCGTGCGCCGTATCCGTCCACGGCAAAGTCGCCATAGGTGGACCGGAACTGACTGGTCTGGTTGGAGGGGTCGAGGTCTGCCGAACCGCCGACCAGCGTAGGCAGGGACTCCATGACTGCATTGAGGCATTTGCCCCAGGCCTGACGGGTGGCCATGGTTTCGCCGGGTGTGAACGTAGGCCAGGCAATGTCGAGTTCGGGACGCGGCTTGATGACGTGGTTCCACATTTCGACAAAGGGAGCATCGTTCTTCAGCTTTGCGTCCAGAACGGTCTGCCAGTCTGCAGCCTTTTTGCGCATGCCGTCGAAGCGGGACCGGTACTCGGTCAGCACATCGTCCGGTACGTGAAAACTGTCAGGAGCAAGTCCGAGTTTTTCCTTGGTGGCCTTGATTTCATCGGCCTTGAGCGGTTCGCCGTGGGTCTTGTGGCTGCCTTCCAGATTGGCGCAACCCTTTGCCATGGTGGTGTGCCCGATGATCAGGGTAGGCTTGCTCGTTTCAAGCTGTGCGTTTTTGATGGCCTTGCGGATTTCTTCATGGTTGTGGCCGTCCACTTCAATGACCTGCCAGCACAAACCTTCAAAGACCTTGACGTGGTCGGTACAGTCTGACTTGCAGGTCGGACCGGCCAACTGAATCTTGTTGGAATCATAATAGGCTATGATCTTGCCCAACCCCCAGAGACCGGCCAGGGAGGCCGCACCCATCGAGATGGGTTCCTGAAAGTCGCCATCGGAAGCCAGTACATAAGTGTAGTGGTCCATGATGTCTTTGCCCAGTTTTTCGCCAAGATATGCTTCTGCCGTGGCAAAACCGACTGACATGGCAAAGCCCTGTCCCAGCGGACCGGTCGTGGCCTCGACGCCAGGGGTCAGGTGCACTTCGGGATGGCCCGGAGTCAGGGAGCCGAGCTGGCGGAAATCCTTGATGTCGTCCATGGAGATGAAGCCGTTCAGGTGCAGCAGGCTGTACAGCAGCATGGATTCATGTCCGGCGGACAGGATGAAGCGGTCGCGGTTGAACCACTTGGAATCGTCCGGGTTGAAATTCAGGAATTCGGAGAACAGAATGGTGGCATAGTCTGCCGAGGACATTGCTCCGCCAGGATGTCCTGAATTAGCCTTTGCAACGCCATCCATGATTAAACCTTTGACAACGGCAACGGTTTTTTCGGTGGTCATGATCTACCCTTTTTCAGTCTGTCGAAAAGCATTCGGCTTTTTTGAACAGTCTGCGCTTGAATTATGTTATTTGGCTACGGTGTCGATGAGGTCGATGCGTCTTTGGTGCCGCTCTCCCCCGAACTTCGTTTCCAGAAATGCCTTGAGTATTCCCAGGGCCAAACCCTGGCCCGTGACGCGCTCGCCCATGCAGAGAATGCGTGCATCGTTGTGCTCGCGTGCCATGCGAGCATGAAATTCGTTGGTACACAAGGCTGACCGGACGCCCATGCGGTTGGCGGTCATTGCCATGCCCTGGCCGGTTCCGCAGATCAGCACGCCGAGTTTGTCATCATCCGCCTTGATCTTTTCGGAAACCCTGGCAGCAAAAAGGGGATAGTCACAGGAATCAAGACAGTCCGGACCTTCGTCCTCGACCGGGTATCCCCAGTCTTTCAGTGCCTTGATGAAAACCTGTTTGAGATTGAAGCCTCCGTGGTCGGAGCCGATGACAATGGTCCTGTTCATTTTCAGTCTCTCCTCCTGCCGGTGTTACCAGCTAGGCGTTGTGCCCGGAGCGCAGTTTTTTCATGCGTTCTTCCCGGTCACTTGCGAGATCGCTTTTCAGCGTCTCAATTTCTTCCTTGAGGAACGATACCTGTTTCAGGCAGAGTTCCTTTTCCTCTTTTTTCCCTCTGGGCGATTCCGTGATGCGTCCGAGGATGCCATATTCCTGTTCGAGTTCTTTTTCAAGTCTGCTGACCTCGAAGCGGGCGAGGACCGACTTGCCAAGCCATTTGATTTCTTCCAGCCAGGTTCTGAGGCCGAGCAGGAAGAGGTCCAGGATCGATTCTTGTTTGTTCATGCGTATATCCTCGTCAGGCTGTTGTAATGCTCTTTCCGAAAAAACTAATCCGTGTACACGACCGGCATGTCTTGATTTCGGGAAGGGCTGTGCCTGTTGTCAAGGCGTATCGTCTTGACATTCTTTGGCAACTTCAGGTCGGTGGCTTTCGCGGGCCATGGAGCGACTTTTAGTTCGCGAGCCTTGATTCTCAAGACGCCCTTTTCTCCGTTGTCGAGAGCCAGGGTCAGTTTTTCTGGCAGAGGGGCGGATTTGTCCACGGCTTCTTTATATGTATTGATTTCCAGGCGCCATGCCTGGGCAGTTTCATACGCTTTGGTTGTCCGTCCTTCAAGAAGAATCGGGCGTCCAGTTTCATTCAGGACGAGACGGGACACCAGCCCGTTGCTGAACTGGTAGCTGAAATCGGAGTTTTGGAGGCCCGGTTCGGCATATTCGTTTGGCACCAGTCCGGAAAAATCGCCATTGACAATGTTGGCAAGCTCGTTGAGGGAAAAGGGAAAGGGCATACCCAGTCGGGTGGCTCCGAGCACTGGATTGGTATGGGTATAGGCCACTTTGTCCGAGGGATAGAAGACGAGCAGCCCGTTCGTGTCTTCACGGATGTGGGCCAGCAGCTTGCCGATACCTGCGGAGATGTCGAGGCGCATGGGGCCGGAGAAATTGCCCCACATGGAGATGACGGTCCGGTTGCTGCGTTTGATGGGCTTGGGACGTGAGTAAGAAAGGCTTGCCTTGACCAGCAGTCCGGGTTTTTTTGATGGGGTGCAGTACTGTTGCCTGAAGACCTGCCAAGCGGCTTCGGGAGAGGTCTGCACTGCGCCGGATGGATTTCTTGTTGCGCAACCTGAGAGCGCAACAAGGGTCAGAGTGGCTGCAAGTGTCATCAGTGTGGGCGTCAGCCAGGGGCGGCAGGTCATAGATTCTTTTGTTTTTCCTTGATGATATCAGGGTGCAGACTCTCGAGTTTCAAGGCGTTGGCATATCCCGTGCGGGCTTCTTTTTTCTTGCCCATGGCTTTGGCAATATCGCCGTAGTGTTCCCATATGGTGGGGTCGGTATCGACGATATCCACGGCATACTGAATATTTTCCCATGCCTTGTCATAGTCCTTTATCTTGAAATAGACCCAGGCCACGGAATCGAGAATATACCCGTTCCCCGGGTCCAGTCGGGATGCCTTCTTGATCAGGACCAGCGCGCGTTCAAGGTCGCGGTTCTCTTCGGCCAGGGTGTAGCCGACATAATTCAGTGCGTTGGTGTGATCCGGGTGAGCCCTGATCACGGTCTCCATCAGGGCCAGTGCCTGATCTCTTTTCTTCGTGTTTTCATAGAGATTGGCCAGCTCGTAGGTCAGCTCGGGGTTGTTCTTGAGTCTGACCAGCCCCTGTTCCAGTGCCCGTTCTGCTCCGATAAAGTCCTTCTTTTCCTGAAGCAGGGCTGACTCGAGTATGTAGAAGATAACGCCGTCCGGGAAGAGTTTCTTGCCCTTGGCGGCAATGTTCAAAGCTTCCTCTTCCTTGCCCATGGCATTGAGGAGTTGGGCCTTGAAACGTAAGGCGTGTGGGTAGAGTCGGTCTTCGTTGTTGACCTTGTCCAGAAATTCAAGGGCCGTGTTTGGATCATTTTCGCCTTCGTTGGCTATGACCGCCTTGTAGAAATAGTATTCTGCAGGGATTGAGCCGTCAGAGGTCAGCATTCCCAAAGCCGTGGAACCTTGGGCGTAGAATCCATCGTTGATGAACAGGAGTACGGCATCGAGGATGAAGCTTTTGGTCTGCGGGCCGTTCAGGGCCACATTCAGAGCCTTGGCCGGGTTGTTCAGCTTGAGATTGATGTTGATGAGTCTCAAACGGGCTTCCGGGAATGAGTCGTTTTTTTTCAGAATCTGGGTGTATACCCTTTCAGCGGAGACGTAGTCCTTGGCAAGTTCGTACTGGTAGGCCAGTTCCACCATGGCTTCCGTGAATCCCGGGTCCATGGCAATTGCTTTTTTCAGGCTGACTGTGGCTGCCCTGCGCATGCCAAGATTGGCCTGAACCCTGCCGATGGAATAGAGGGCGTCGGCACTTCGCTTGTCGGGCGGAATTAGTTTCAGAATATCAAGTGCCTGGGCATCCTTGCCCGCATCCAGGAGCATCTGTCCCAGCCGTTCCCTGGCTTGTATGTCGTCGGGATTCTTGATCAGGTAGTCATCCATGACTCCGATGGCCGAGTCGATGCGGTCATCGATGATGTAGGAGTTGGCAAGAAAGATGGTCAGCATTTGATCGTTGGGGAATTTGGAAAGGCCTTCCTTGAGGATGACTCGGGATCGTGATGTGCCGTCAGGGTGGTTCCAGTAGAGTCCGGCTTTTTCCAGATAAAGACCAGGGGAAGGGGTCGCAACCAGAAGACGGTCGAGAGCCTCGGCTGCCCGGGTGTGGAGTTCTTCTATGTCCTCGGAGGTCAGTGTGCTTCGTTCACCCTCGGCCATGTGGTGTTGCATGCGCTGCAATTGATCTTGGTATAGAAGGAAATCGTAACTGATTTGCGCCGAAGGACTCAAGTCGCGTGCAGAATTGGGGGCAGGCGAGGATGTCTGTTTGTGAGCGCAGCCGGTAAGACCCAGAAAAAGCAGGGCCAGGAGTATGGTCGCCAATGTGGTGGAAGGAGTGAGCCGGTTCATCTGTTTCATGCGTATATCCCGGTTTTCGGTGGGGTGGCTGGTTGTTGACAAGGTTTCTCTGCTATTCATGTTCCAGTACCCAGTCCTTGGAAAAACCCTTGACTTTATCGGTCATGTGTTCGCGGATCTTGTCCAGCAACCTTGCTTCGATTTGGCGGACCCGTTCGCGGGTGACATTGAAGCGGTCGCCGATTTCCCTTAGGGTGATGGGGTCTTCGGACAGGAGCCTGTCATCGAGGATGGCCAGCTCCTTTTCATTGAGCTTTGGCCGGATTGTCTTGATGTTGTCGAGCAGCAGTTCAACGATCTGTCCATTGGCGATGGATTCCTCCACCCCCGGTCCCAGTGATGGCAGAAAGTCCATTTTCGTGGTGTCCGAGTCTTCGCCCAGCGGTGCGTTGAGCGACATGTCATTCTTGGACAGACGTTGGTCCATTTCGTCGATCTCGGTCGAACTGACGCCCAGGCTTTTGCTCAGGGCTTCGGTGGTCGGGTCGAAACCCATGGTCTGCAATCTCTGTCGTTCCTTGTTCAGGTTGTAGAAGAGTTTGCGTTGGGCCTGGGTGGTTCCGATCTTGACCATGCGCCAGTTGTCCATGATGTATTTGAGGATGTAGGCCTTGACCCAGAAGGCCGCGTAGTAGGAGAACTTGATACCCTTTTCCGGGTCGAATTTGGTGACTGCCTTCAGCAGGCCCACATTGCCTTCCTGAATCAGATCAAGGGCGTTCTGCATCCAGCGTCGCTGGAAATCCATGGCAATTTTGACCACCAGGCGCAAATGGGAGGAAACCAGCTTGAAGGCTGCGTCCTGATCATTTTCATCCTGCACTCGTTTGGCCAGTGCGTATTCCTCTTCCGGTTCCAGCATGGGAAACCGTGCTATTTCCTTGAGGTATATTTGTAACGGGTCGCGGACCTGGACCTCTTTTGAGGACGGGGTCATGAACGCGGGAAGCTTGTCCCCCGGCATTGTGGCCTTGGCTGGGGGGTGTATGGGAACCGCGGTCGTTGTGATCTTGTTGAGATCGTCGATTTCCGGTTTTATTGCAGTCGTTGTGTTTTTTGATGTCATTTCGTATAGGGTTGGCGTCATTGAGTCTTGTTCAATACTTAATATCATTGCTGTCCGGTTAGGAACCGTTGGTATCCCTCAATTCCCGCATGAGCGTTGGCTTTCCAAGCTAAGGCCCT
>JAEINO010000109.1 GCA_016342345.1 Pseudodesulfovibrio sp.
AACGGCAAAATGGGCCACGCCACGGTATCCTGCTACGACTGTCACGCCGTTGAAAAGGATTCTCCCATGGCCAGTCAGTGCGAAGGCCTGAGAGGTACCGAGATTTATACCTCCCCAATGGTCTCGTCCAAGACCTGCTCCAAGTGCCACCCGCGCGAAGTCGAGCAGTTCCTGCAATCCGCCCATGCCAAATTGTCAGGCAACCCGATCCTGGAAAACCCCAAATTCCAGACCCTCATGTATCACAACGAAGGTGGCGCGTTCATCGGCGTTGAAAAAGGCTCCGCAACCAACCGCGCAGCACGCGCCTCGGGTTGCCAGATGTGCCACGGTACCCAAGTCGAACTCGGTCCCGACAACAAACCCATCAACGAGACATGGCCCAGTGGCGTCGGTGCCAGATATCCCGATGGCAGCATCGGCAACTGCACCGTATGTCACACCCGCCATCAGTTCGCTGTTTCCGAAGCTCGCAGGCCCGAAGCCTGTGCTTCCTGCCATCTTGGACCGGATCACCCGGATATCGAGATCTACGAAGAATCCAAGCATGGGCAAATATACAATGCCCACGGAGACAAATGGAACTTTGAAGCTGCCCCGGACACATGGGAACCAGGCGACTACGACGCCCCCACCTGCGCTGTCTGCCACATGTCAGGCATCGGCGAGCTGACCACTTCCCACAACATCACAGAACGTCTGAAGTGGGACCTTGTCCATCCGCGCTCGGAAATCCGCAAGAACGAACGCGGCGATGGTGTCAAGGGTGATTTACTCATGCGCAAGGTCTGCAAGAACTGCCATTCCACGCTGCACACCAATATACAAATGGATACACTGGACAACGCGGTCGCCCTGTACAACGTATACTGGGACAAAGCCGTTGTCATGAAGGAGGATCTGGCCGCCAAGAACCTCCTGAAGGAAGACCCGTGGAAGGACGGTTTCCAGGAACTGATGTACTATCTGTGGCATCACACTGGTCGCCGAGCCCGTCAGGGTGCTGCTATGAACGGCCCGGACTATGCCCACTGGCATGGCTTCTTTCAGGTATTCCAAGTCTACAAGGACATGGAAGACCTGTACAACTATCGCATAAAAAACGGAAAGATCGAAGAGCTCTCGACCGTAATGGACGGTGGCCCGGTATAGACTGCACTCCGCCACGAGTCTTACCAGCCGTATACGCATTAGGCCCCCCGTAATGGGGGGCCTTTTCCATTTCTACTGTTTTGACGCAGTCAACAGCATGAAGGCACCACCGGAATTTGGCCAATCGACATGATTAATGACTTCGCCAAATCCGACAGAGTGGAGCAGGGAACGCAATTCGCCTTCTCTCCACGCCTTGGTCATGCTCTTGCACGTCCTGCAATCATTTCCATTCACTGCCTGAACATGAAACAACTGTTGCGTGTTGAATTTCATTCACAGGATCAAAGTCCGACCTATGGTAGTCAGAAGTACATGTTTTTTTGTTACATACTCTCCATAATCAAAGGCAAGAACCCTTCAGCAATTCCCGATCCTGTCCGATAAGTAATATGGACCGGAACCACGGAGGGTTGCGCCATGTATGTCGAATTGAACGAAGCCCACAGGGGTAGGTACGCCTTTGAAATGCACCTCAAGGATGTGGCGCAGGAACAGACAAAAAGAATTCTCGGGGATTTCGTGGAATTTTCGGACGAGGCAGTCCAGGCCTTCAAGGAAGCTGCCATCGAGCCTATCAAGAACGGCACGTTCACACTGGAACGAATCGAACAACGCATCAACGTGGTTCGCGGTGAAATTGCCGAAGTGTGGAATTCGGCCCTGCCCGACGACGAGAAATACCGCCAGATAAACACCAAGGAAAACGAAATAGCCCTGTTGCAGGCCGGTCAGTTCACCTTTGCCAAGGCGGGATTTTCCAAGTCAGTATGACCATTGCCTCAATTGCCCGCACAAAAAGGCCGTCCGGATTTCTCCGGGCGGCCTTTATTATTCCATATCAACAGAAGCTATTTGAATCTTGGCGGTCCCAGCACGATCATTTCGGCTATTGTGTGGTCCACCTTGGGGAACTGGCGGAGATTCTTGCCCACAAACTGCATTTCCAGCATGACGAGATCCTTGTACAGACCGGTCCGGTTGACCACCGGAACGAGCTTGCCTTCGACCTCGATCTTTTCTGTCAGTTCCTGACAACGAGAGCAGCCCGGAAACTGAATCTGCTGACCATTGGGCTTGACCAGGATATTCGGCACACCATGCATGCGGCAGATCATCAAACGATGCTTGTACAATCCGCAGATGCCCTGCTTCTGGTCTTCGAGGTTGAGCGGACACATGATATGCGGCCTTTCGCCACGGGACAGATTCCCCTGGGCCTGATCCACGTATGCCTGCGCCCGAGTCCTGATCTCATCCAGACGATCTGCGGGAAGCTGGTTCAATCCCTCCCACATGTAGGCCCATTCAACATAGGTATGGTGCTGGAAAAAACTCAGGCAGCAATTGTCATTGCAGCCATCGCAGGTCATGCCTATGGCATCTGCGGCCTCGCCGTACTGGTCAACCATCTTGTCATATATGGCGGCCAGCTTGCGAAAAGCGGCCTTTGGGGTCAATTTTTTCATGAAATTTCTATTTGTTCCAGTATCTGATTCACGCACTCTTCCGGCGTATTCGTATCGGTATTCACGACAATGTCGGCGGCGGCACGGTACAGCGGCTGCCGTTCGTTGTAAAGATCACGCATGGACGCACCCGGCGCAATGGCCAGCCCGCGATTTTCCCCGTCGCCCACCCGCTCGATAAACGTGTCCTCGTCAATTCCCAGCAGCACCACTGGCCCCAACTTTTTGAGTCGCTCCATAGCCGCGTTCCCGTAAATCACACTGCCACCAGTGGAAATAACCGTGCGCGTCAGGTTCAATTCACTGACCAAATGCTCCTCAATGCGCAGGAATTCATCCAGCCCGTATATATCCATGATCCGCTGCAACGGAATGGCATAGTAGGATTCAAGATAACGATCGGTGTCGAGCTGTCCCCATCTGAGCCGCTCGGCCAACAATTCGCCCAGAGTGGATTTGCCTGCCCCGGCCATTCCAACCAGTGTGATGCACGGCTGCTGAACCTCGTCACGCTCCAAAGGGGTAAAAGTCATAAAATGATCAACTCCTCACCAGGCAAACCCGGTCCTCGTCGTCACGTTCGCTGACCAAAACATTAACATGCTCCTCGCCATGGGTCTCGACCTTCTTGCCAACATAGTCAGCCTGGATCGGCAACTCGCGATGACCGCGATCCACCAATACAAGAAGCTCCACCCGACGAGGTCTGCCATAATCGAGAATGGCTTCCAAAGCCGCCCGAATGGTTCGGCCAGAATAGAGAACGTCATCCACCAGAACAATTGATTTGGCCTCCACATCAAAGCCTATCTCGGAACAACTGATGGTGGGCGCGAGTTCCAGATTGGTAGTCCAGTCATCACGATACAAATTGATATCGAGCTTGCCAAACGGAATCTTGCGCCCCAGACGCTCGTCGAGCAGTTTCTTCAGCCTTTCAGCCAGATCCGCCCCACGCCGCTGAATACCGATGATGGCGAGATTCTCGTCATCACCCCGCCGTTCGTAGACCTCGAAGGCAAGACGCTCAAGCGTTCTGCTCATTCCCTTATCATTCAAAATGGTGCCGCATTCTTCCATCTCGACAACCTCTCAGGCTCTTTTGACGTTTTTGCAATGTATCGGATTAGCTCATACCAAAAGAGTGGTCAATGTCGGACCACAACAATGTATGATTTTCGGTTTGACAAAGAGATATATTGATCTTACCTCTTCTGATCCCGTCCATAAGAATTAGGAGGCATCATGTTTGAAGTTACGGAAGCTGCCCAGAAGCAACTGGAAAGCTACTTTCAGGATAAAGATGCGACAGCAATTCGCGTCTACCTCGCGTCTGGTGGCTGAGCAGGCCCTCGCCTGACACTGGCTCTGGATGAGCCTAACGACAAAGACGAAAAGTTTGAGACCGCTGGATTTACCTTTCTGATAGACAAAGAACTCCAAAGTCAGACCGGCAAAGTAAAGATCGACATGACCTATTACGGTTTTGTCATTGAATCCGAAACCCCGGTTGGTGGCGGCAGTAGTTGCTCTTCTGGTAGCTGCAGCAGCGGCAGCGGTGGTTCCTGTTCCTGTTAGCAGGCAATCATGGTCAATAAAGACGGCGTCTTGTCTAAAGGCGTCGTCTTTTTTTTACCCCAAGGGGTAGACAGAGAATAATTACTACTTACATTCAACTAACACCATAAACAAACTCTGGGGGAAACCATGATTACAATTACCGAATCCGCACAGAATGAATTCACTTCGTACTTCGAGGGTAAAGATATCCAGCCCATTCGTGTTCATCTCGCTGACGGCGGCTGCTCAGGCACAAAGCTGTCCCTGGCCATCGATGAAAACCGCGATGGAGACCTGTCCTTTGAACAAGGAGCATTCACGTTCCTCATCAACAAGGACTTGGCCGAAGAAACCGGCAAAGTTACCGTAGACATGACCCAGTACGGCTTTGCCATCGAATCCGAAAACATGGTCGGTGACGGCGGTGGCGGTTGCGGTTGTGGATCAGCCGGTGGCTCCTGCGGCTCCAGCTCCTGCGGGTGTTGAGACAGGACCGATTGCTTCGTTGCTGCGAAAAAGCCGGAACCTTGCGTATGTAAATACGCGCGGTCCCGGCTTTTTCTTGCGCCTTGCACTCGAACCTGTCTCAACACCCGCAGGTCGGCTTCGTATGGAGGAAAGAGAACTCGCGTATGGGGCATACGCATCGGGGAGGGAGAAAGAATTATGCACGGATTGCGTATGTGAATACGCGCGGTCCCGGCTTTTTCTTGCGCCTTGCACTCGAACCTGTCTCAACACCCGCAGGTCGGCTTCGTATGGAGGAAAGAGAACTCGCGTATGGGGCATACGCATCGGGGAGGGGGAAAGAATTATGCACGGATTGCGTATGCGAATACGCGCGGTCCCGGCTTTTTCTTGCGCCTTGCACTCGAACCTGTCTCAGCACCCGCAGGTCGGCTTCGTATGGAGGAAAGAGAACTCGCGTATGGGGCATACGCATCGGAAAAGAGGAGAAATTGTGCATAGTGGGGAATAATCCCCTAACGCATAAAAAATACGCATTTGTTATGGGTTTCCCCAATTGTACTCCAACAAAGTTATGACTCTTTGTTCTACCGCACCCGTTCTCACAAACTTCACCCGCGCGAATGCGCTCACAAAAAGCTTTGGAAGGGGAGTCCAGAGGGGAAACCTTTCCCGAAAGGTTTCCCCTCTGGCCGCCGGAGGCACATCAATAAAAAAAGCGGCGCACTTGGCACCGCCTTTTCTATTAGGACCGCAACCCCGGTGAAGCCGGGTTAATCAAAAATTCTTTCGTCCACGAGTCGTGGAGCATCCTTTGGAATGGTTCCAGGCGCAACGACTTCGACAATGGGTTTAAGTTTCATGATCGCCTGGAAATCTGCGGAAAATGCTTCCTTGTCCAATTCTCCGGGTGTCTCAACAAGAACAATAAGCAGATCACGACCGTCCGGGTTCTTGATCCGAATCTGCCAGGACGCGGCCTGAGGATACTTCTGAAACACGTTGCAAGCCTGAGATGGATAGAGGAATTGCCCCTTGACCTTGGCGGTATCATCGGCGCGGCCTTTCCATCCTGTAAGTTTGCGTGCGGTTCGACCACATTCACAGATGGATGTATCAATGGCCGACAAATCCCCGGTAGCCAGACGCACAAGTGGATAGTCCTTGAAAAACGGAGTGACGATCACCTCGCCTATCTCACCGTCCGGCAATGGTTTTCCAGTGGCGGGATCACAGATTTCCACATGACGGAAATTGGACAGATGCATGCCGCCAAGGTGCATGCACTCATAGGCGATGCATCCGACATCAGCGGTGCCATAGCCCTGTCGCACAGTGATACCGAACATGTCTTCGACTTCCTGACGAAGACCTTCTGATAACGGCTCGGCAGCCACGTAGGCCTTTTCGAGATTGAAATCATTCTTGAGATCAAAACCAACAGCCAGGGCCTTTTCGCCAATGACTTTCAGGTAGCTCGCCATGCCCACAAACGCGGTAACCGGCAGTTGAGTCATGAATTCGATCTGTTTCTCGGTATTGCCCGGCCCGGCAGGAATGACTGCACAACCAATATCGCGTAGCGGCTCTTCTAGCATCAAACCCGCAGGAGTCATGTGATAGGAAAAAGTCATTTGCGCAAGATCACCGGGACGAAATCCGGCAGCAAAGAAGCCTTCGGACCAAGCCCAATAATCCGGTTCGACACCTTCGGGATCATAGATCGGGCCAGGCGACTGATAGATGCGACCAAGCTGTCCCGGCTCGCAATTGAGAAACCACCGGATGCCGTGCTCGGCCTGCCAGGCAATGATATCCTTCTTGCGTAACGGCGGAATCCTGCCGTAATCATCCCAATTCTTGAAATCGCGGGCACAGGCCCCCATTTCCTTGAGACGCGTCTGGAATTCACCGGAAGACTCTTCGGCCTCCAGCATCACTTCCTTCACAGCCTTCCACTTGCGCTTCAGTCTTTTCTCGCGAGGCTCCGTCTCATA
>JAEINO010000110.1 GCA_016342345.1 Pseudodesulfovibrio sp.
CCAATCTCCTTCTATCGTGTTGAAATTTATGTGCGCCTTTGGATTAATTCCAGAAAGGCCTCGAAGTCAATGATTTCGAGACCGAGTTTTTCGGCTTTGGCAATCTTGGAACCGGCCTTTTCGCCAGCCACCACATAATCGACATTTTTCGAAATGGATTTGACCGAACTCCCCCCCTGTTCCTCTACCAGAACCTGGGCCTCGCTACGGGTCATGTCCGGCAGGCTGCCGGTAAAAATAAAAACCTTCCCGGCCAAAGGCAAATCGGATTCATCGAAATCAGACCGTCCGCCCGTTGGACAGAATTCAGCTTCGGTAAATTTTTCAATAAGCAATTTTGTCTCATCCAACCGGAAAAAGTCATGAAGACTTTCCGCCACGATCGGGCCTACATCTTCAAGCTCCTGCAATTCCTCACGAGTTACTTTTCCAATGGCTTCAAAATTCTCAAAATTGGTTGCCAGCGTCCGTGCTGTCTGCTCGCCAACATGCCGGATACCCAACCCGGCAATGAGTCGCCACAGAACAGCCTCCTTCTTGGCTTTGGTCACAGCTGCTATGAACTTATCAGCAGACTTGTCGCCCATCCTCTCGTATTTGAGCAAATCTGTCTTCTTCAAGGTAAACAAATCCGCCGGGGATACAAGCACTCCATCTTCAGCCAACCGTTGCACCCACTTCTTGCCAACCCCGCCCATATCGAGTCCGGCCTTGGACACAAAATGAATGATCCGCTGTACAATCTTGGCTGGACATGTGTCATTCGTGCAACGGACGGCTTCGCCATCCTCTCTGGCTTCGCTATGACATACTGGACATTGCGAAGGAAAATCATAGGGACTCGCCGATTCAGGACGCTTGTCCATATCAACAGAAAGAACCTGCGGAATGACATCACCGGCACGCTGAATAAGCACAGTATCCCCTATCCGAAAATCACGTTCCTCAATGTATCCCTTGTTGTGCAATGTGGCATTGGACACGACAACACCGGCAAGTTGCACGGGTTCCAATTCCGCAACAGGAGTCAGCACACCTGTCCGACCAACCTGAATTCTGATTGAATTGAGTACGGTCTTGACCTGATGAGCAGGAAATTTGAGAGCAAGGGCCCAACGAGGTGCACGAGATGTAAATCCCAAACCTCGTTGCATCTCCAGGCTGTTGACCTTGGCGACCACACCATCAATCTCGAAAGGAAGATCGCTCCGCCCCTCCATAAGTTCCTTAAAATACTCGGCAACTTCCTGTTTTGTCTTACACAGTCTGGCTTCCGGGGGAATGGCAAAGCCCAACTCCTTGAGGCCGTTCATTATGTCATTTTGAGTGGTCCATGAAAACAGCGGAGTAGCCCACTCAACCTGACCGATACCATACCCCATAAAACGAAGCGGACGGGATGCAGCCACCTTTGGATCAAGCTGTCGAATGGAACCTGCAGCCGCATTGCGCGGATTGGCAAACACCTTGTCCCCGTCCTCGGCCTGCCGCTGGTTAAGAGAAGCAAAGTCAGCATTGGACATAACGACTTCACCGCGAACCTCCAACAAATCAGGCACAACGGGACCATGAAGAGTCAGAGGCAGATTCATGACAGTACGCATGTTATGAGTGACATCCTCTCCAATACGGCCATCACCACGTGTGGCAGCCCGGACAAAACGCCCTTTTTCATAAATAACCTCAAGGGCCAGGCCATCCATCTTGGGATCAGCCCAATATTCGACATCATTTCTTCCAATGCCCTTGCTTACTCGATCAGTAAACACAAACCAGTCTTCCAGGTTCATGGCATTGTCGAGACTGTACATACGCAAGGCATGCTCATAAGGCACAAAGCCTTCAGCAGGCTTGCCTCCAACCCTCTTGGTAGGGGAATTGGGGTCGTCAATTTCCGGATAAGCTTCTTCAAGAGCTGCAAGTTCTCTAAACAGCACATCGTATTCCGCGTCCGTAATCTCCGGAGCGTCCAGAACGTAATAACGATGGTTGTGATATTCAATTTGTCCGCGCAGATATAACGAGCGCTCAACGATGTCAGGAGAAATCATATGTTAATTCAACCAGATATAATTTATAATATTTTCTTGATTTCGTTCAGATTTGCCTTATTGCCGACAGCAAGAAGCGTATCATTTGCATTAATGATTTCCTTGGGGCCAGGATTGAAAACCATTTCACCAGATTCCTTTTTTATGGCAATGATGATCAGATTGAACCGAGGTCGAATCTTGGAATCAATGATGTCCTTGTCTGCCAGTTCGGATTCTGAAGAAACTTCAAGTTCCTCCATCTGAAGATCGATTCCTCCGCGAACAGCCAGCTCGATGAAGTTGGTCACCGTTGGCCGCAGAACATTCTGTGCCATTCGCAGACCTCCGATGAAATGTGGCAGCACGACACGGTTGGCTCCAGCCAATTCCAATCTGGAAATGTGGGACTTGTCGCCTGCACGAGCCACGATATTAATCGAGGGGTTCAACTGGCGCGCCGTCAACGTCACGTAAACGTTAGCCGCTTCGTTGGAAAGAGCGGAAATAAGGGATTTGGCATGCAACAAACCGGCATTCATGAGCACTTCATCACTTGTGGCATCACCATCAAGACACAAGATACCGTCCTGCTCCATTTTATCAATAAGCTCAGTAGCCTGCTCAATAACAACAACATCATACCCCTCGGCCATGATTTCCTGAGCGACAATACTGCCTATGCGACCATGACCACAAATAATAAAATGATTCCTCAACTTACTTATTTCTTTCATCATCTTGTGCTTACCCCACATGATTTGCAAACGTCCATCAATCAGTACCTGCGCGAATGCACCCGCGATATAAACAAAACCGCCGACACCGCACATGATCATGAAGGCAGTGAAAATACGTCCCTCTTCCGAAAGTTGATTGACTTCCATGAAGCCAACCGTGGAAAGGGTAATGACCACCATGTAAAATGAACTGGCAAAATCCCAGTCTTCGTAGTTCATATAAAAGCCAATGCCCACACAAAAGATCAGGAAAAGATAAATTACACCGAGAATAATGCTCCAAAAAGAGCCGAGCCTTGCTCGCAGTCGTAGCATTCGTTGATGAAGGTGCTTGAACATAATTACCCCAACTCAAGGATTCTATCACGAAACAAAGCGACGCGATCTCTCAGTTCCGCTGCTCGCTCGAAATCAAGCTCCTTGGCGGCCTCACGCATGTCGCGCTCCAGCCGGTTGATGATCTTTTTCAGCTTCTTCGGGTCCGATCCGTAATCGGCAACCGTCTCGGCAGCCATGGACATGCCAGTCATGTCGGAGTCTCCACTGCCAACAAAGTCACCAAAGAGGTTGCCAAGACTCTTGCGGATGGTCGTTGGCGTAATGCCATGCTCAACATTATGCTCCTGTTGTATCTGTCGCCTTCGAGATGTTTCATCCATGGCCTGGGCCATGGATTTGGTAATCACGTCTGCATACAGAACAACCCTGCCTTCCACATTCCGAGAAGCACGCCCGAAAGTCTGAATGAGTGACCGAGCCGAACGCAAAAAACCTTCCTTGTCAGCGTCCAGAATCGCCACCAGTGAGACTTCCGGTATATCCAGTCCTTCCCGCAAGAGATTGATACCCACCAAAACAAAAAACTCACCTTGCCGTAGTGCCTGAAGAATTGCCATACGCTCCATGGTATCAATATCCGAGTGCAAATACCTCGACGGAACGCCCATCTTGTTCAGATAATCGTTCAGATCCTCGGCCATGCGCTTCGTCAGCGTCGTCACAAGAACCCTTTCATCTCTGACTTGTCTTTTTTTACACTCTGAGAGCAAATCGTCAATCTGCCCGTGCACTTTTCGCACTTCCACTTCCGGGTCGACCAGTCCGGTGGGACGAATAATCTGCTCCACCACAACCCCATGGGCCAAATCCAGTTCAAGTGGACCCGGCGTTGCCGAAACATAGACTGCCTGATTAATGCGCTCCTGAAACTCCCTGTAGTCCAGCGGTCTGTTATCAAGAGCAGAAGGAAGACGAAATCCGAAATCGACCAATGTAGTTTTCCGCGAACGATCACCCTTATGCATGCCTCCGACCTGCGGCAAGGCTATATGGGACTCATCCACAAACAACAAAAAATCATCAGGGAAGTAATCAAGCAAGGTTGCCGGAGGCTGCCCCTCGCTTCTCCCGTCAAGATGACGCGAATAATTTTCGACGCCGTTGCAATACCCCAGTTCCTCAATGGTTTCGAGATCATACATAGTCCGTTGCTCAATCCGCTGGGCCTCGACCATCTTGTTGGATGCCTTGAGCGCAGTAAGCTGGAGCTGCAATTCCTCGCGAATATCATTCACAGCACGATCAAGATTGTCCCGGTCCGAAACAAAATGACTGCCGGGATAAATGACAGTCTTCCGCAATCGATCCTTTACCTCGCCCGTCAGCGGATCGGTCTCTGTTATGGAATCGATCTCATCCCCGAAAAATTCCAGACGAAGGGCCTTTTCCCGGCTATAGGCAGGAATAATCTCCACCACATCACCGCGCACGCGGAACGTACCACGATGAAAGTCATAGTCATTACGCTCATAATGAATCTCCACCAAGCGTCCCAGAAGGGCCTCCATGGACATGGTCTGCCCTTCTTCCACAGGAATGACCATCTTGGCATAAAAATCCGGCGAACCAAGTCCATAAATACAGGAAACAGATGCAACAATGAGCACATCCTCACGCGTCAAAAGCGCATGGGTCGCCGCATGGCGCAACTTGTCGATATCGTCATTGATGGAAGAATCCTTTTCAATGTAGACATCCGAATGAGGTAAATAGGCTTCAGGCTGATAATAGTCGTAATAACTGACAAAATACTCGACAGCATTGTCGGGAAACAAACCGCGAAACTCCGTGTAAAGCTGCGCTGCCAATGTTTTGTTCGGAGCCAGAACAAGAGTTGGTCGATTCAGTTCAGCCACCACGTTGGCCATGGTGAACGTCTTGCCCGTCCCCGTGGCTCCCAAAAGGACCTGATCACGCACGTCATCACGCAAACCGGAAACCAGTTGTCTGATGGCTTCGGGCTGATCCCCCTTGGGACTAAATTCGCTGACAAGTCTGAAATTAGGCATAAATTATACAAAGTCTAGCTTGAGGTAACCCACCAAAACACGTACTAATTACGCATTCATTATCAAATAGAATCATCAGGAGATTATCAATGGATATTAATGTCATCGCGCCGAATTCTCCACTCCCAACCTCTTTTGCCCACTCAATTTCCATAACCATCAAGAGCTTCAAGGGGCGACGCAATGTGGAAGTCCACCTTTTTCGCCCCGAATGGAGCACCAAAGAGGAAAAAGATCAGGATTGGACAACCCTCCTTGGCGCCCCCGTTGACCCGTCCAGAACCGATCCTTCAGGCAGCAAGAGAATCATCATGGAATCCTTCACCGACAACGAACGCGACCGTATTATAAACTACCTGAAAGAACAGTATTCCACAAGACTTACAGCCATCCATTCTTCGCCATTGACCTTCCCGGTACCAACAGGTCTGAGCGGATTGTCGCAAATCGAAGCAGGTAAAGACGTCGGGTTCATCGAATTCAAAAGAATTCCCAGCTATCCACTGGATATTCCACTCAAAGGACTCTACGATCTGGCCCAACATTCTCCGATAGTCGAAGAATAAACGATCTCGTCAGACTTGCCTATCCCGGTCAATAGCATCAATCCCGGGAACAAGCAGGTTCCTGATAATCAAATCGCCATAGCCCCTCACGAGTAGGCACGGACATGGCATCACGAATCATGCCCAGAAAACGGAACCGTTGCATTTCGCTGGCACCAAAGCGAAGCAGGTGGTCAGTTGTCTGCTGACAATCAACAATGGAGAATTGCCATCTGACCAGTTGCTCGACAAGAACGGCGAAAGCCGCTTTTGATGCATCCGGAACAGCATAAAACATAGACTCCCCAAAGAATGCCGACCCCTGGGAGACTCCATACAGCCCGCCAACCAACTCACCATCCTGCCAGGTCTCGACACTGTGGGCGTACCCCAATTCATGCAGCGTAATGTAGGCCTCGACCATATCCTCCACGATCCATGTGCCTTCCTGCTCAGGCCTGGGGCAACAGGCACAGGCTCGAATAACGGCTTCAAATCTGGTGTCCATGGTAAAGGAAAACTTCCCATTGTTAAGAGTCCTGCGCAGACTTCTGGGCATATGGAATTCTTCAGGGAGAAGAACAAGTCGAGGGCTCGTTGACCACCACAATATCGGCGATTCTTCCGCATACCATGGGAAAATGCCGTTGGCGTAGGCCGTCAGAAGTCTTTCAGGGCTCAAATCACCGCCCACAGCCAACAGGCCGTCAGGCTCAGCCTCTTCCGGATCTGGAAATATATTTTTTTCGAATAACCGGTAAATCGTCATGGCAACCTGTTGATAAAAATACTTCTAAAACTAATCAAAAATTGCCAACGGCCCAGCACGAAAGAATACTCAAGACCTAAAAAATATTAAACCTAAATCGAGCGGAGGGTCCTCGTTGAAATCTCCTCGGCAAAAAATTGAGGGAGTTGGGCTCCAAAGATGG